>JACJNW010000032.1 GCA_014695195.1 Cyanobacteria bacterium FACHB-DQ100
TAAACTATTCTGTTGTATATCGGTTCAAGCACTGTGAAGTGCGTCGCTTTCGCTCGGCTTCCCTCACCGCTTAATCAATATAGCCGGAACAGAAGGAGGATGTCAAGCAGGTTGACCAAAAAAATTTCGGGTTTCGTTTTGAGGTCAGGCTGGATTCATATCTAGTCTTGCTACACAAGAGCTTCAAAAATTTTGGCAGGATTGGAAGATTCATTCAGGGGAACTATCTCCACTGTCACTGCAATCAGTCCAGCCTCTGCTGCTTTCTATTTGATTGCCACTGCCTACTTCTTGCATCCATAAATGCTTATAGTCCCACCAAGATGCTTTTTCACCTTGCGGGATAAACCATTTAGCAATGCTCATAAAAGCTTAAAGCAGTCCTAAAACTGACACGACCGCTACAGCAAGAGGCACAATCTGATGTCTCATACCCTTAATAAAATAAATATTCAGCACAGTATCTGTACTGATGATACAAACACTGCGCTGAACATTTCAGAATAAAGTTCAATTGCCTAAACTGCTGCGATCGCACTCCCTTCTTTCACAAACGTCTTCAGAATCCGATCCGCCATTTGTGGAGGAGTTAATCCTAATTCCGCTTTCGATTCATCAGGAGTTGCGTGATCGACCAGAATATCAGGAATACCGATGCGAGTGACTGGGACAACGACTTCGGCATCCATTAGGGATTCAACGATCGCGCTTCCAAATCCACCAGGTAGACAACCTTCTTCAAGTGTGACCACTCGACCGATTTTCTGGGCTAAGGGGAGAATTAGCTCTTCATCAAGCGGTTTTGCAAATCGTGCGTTGATTACGGTGGCTTCGATGCCATGTTCGCTGAGAATCTCAGCGGTCTGCATTGTAGGATAGACCATTGAGCCATAGCCGATCATTAACAGATCGTCGCCTTGACGGAGAATTTCGGCTTTACCGATCGGTAGTTCCTCCCAACCTTCTTCCATCAAGGGCACACCATAACCATTGCCACGAGGATACCGCATGGCGATCGGGCCTGAAGTGTGATTGATGCCAGTGACGAGCATTCGTTGTAGTTCGGCTTCGTCCTTGGGAGCCATTAGCACTATGTTGGGGATCGATCGTAAGTACGCGATGTCGTACATTCCCTGGTGAGTGGGCCCGTCTGAGCCGACGATGCCAGCGCGATCCATGCAGAAGAATACAGGGAGATTTTGGATACAGACATCGTGGACGATTTGATCGTAGGCGCGTTGGAGGAAGGTGGAGTAGATGGTTGCGACAGGACGCATTCCTTCGCAAGCTAATCCTGCTGCTAGGGTCACTGCGTGTTGTTCTGCAATGCCGACATCCATGTATTGTTGCGGAACTCGCTTCTGGAAAATATCAAGTCCGGTTCCCGTTGCCATTGCTGCGGTAATACCGATGATGCGCGGGTTATTCTCCGCCAATTTGCTCAGGGTTTCTCCAAATACTTTGGAGTAGCTTGGGGGCTTGGGCTTTGAGGAGGGGATAGCTTTTCCGGTGGCGAGGTTGAATGGAGTTTGGGCATGATAGCCGACTTGATCCTGTTCGGCGATCGCATAGCCTTTTCCTTTCACCGTTGCGACATGAACAAGGACTGGCCCAGGATGTTTATGCGCTTCTTTGAAAGTCGCAATCAACTCCTCAAGATTGTGTCCATCAACTGGACCCATGTAGGTGAAGCCCAATTCTTCAAAAACGGCTCCAACTTTTGGCACAGCAAGCCGCTTCATTCCTTCTTTGAGGCGGGACAGTTCTGGAGAGAACGGCATGTTTTTCATCTGTTCTTCCAGGTTGTCTGTGAGAAATTGAACGGGCGGACTCAGGCGCATCTTGTTCAGATAACGAGGAATCGCACCGACGTTGGGAGAAATTGACATCTCGTTGTCGTTGAGAACGACAAGAAGATTCGTTTTCGGTAGGTGTCCAGCATGGTTGATTGCTTCGAGTGCCATGCCGCCTGTGAGTGCGCCATCGCCAATAACAGCGGCAACTTTGAAGTTTTCGCCTTGAGCATCGCGTGCCAGTGCCATGCCAAGTGCGGCAGAGATGCTGGTTGAGGCGTGACCTGCACCGAAATGATCGAACTTGCTTTCGCAGCGTTTCAGGTAGCCCGCAACGCCGTCTTTCTGTCGAAGCGTGTGGAAATCAGCATAGCGCCCAGTAATTAGCTTGTGGGGGTATGCTTGGTGTCCAACATCCCAGATCACTTTGTCGCGATCGAGATCCAGGGTTTGATAGAGGGCGAGGGTTAATTCAACGACACCCAATCCAGGGCCGAGGTGTCCCCCAATCGCTGCCACAGTTTGCAGGTGCTTTTCGCGGATTTGACGCGCGATTTGCTGAAGCTGAAAAATCGATAATCCATGCAACTGGTTTGGGTGTGTTAATTCACTCAAATGCATACCGGGGTATCCTTCGGATGATGTGATGTGAGCAGTAGACGGATCTACTCTTATCACTCTAGTTCATCGGGGGTAACGATTCGGAGTATTCGTATGCAAATCGCAACTTTTCTTGTGATAAAAGTTTAGGCGCGATCGCGTTCATTAGAAACACTTTATGCTGTGGTGATGCGGGTTATGCGTCTTTAATCTTCGTGTCGGTTCTACGGAAGGATGTGCCACAATCTTTCTGAAGTTTGCACCCGTGGGGCGAGGATTTTATTGATGTTGATGCGGAATTTAATGCAATCAAGAGGAATGCGAAGTATAACTGCATCCATCGTGGGGATGAGTTTAATTGCATTGGCGATGCCTGCTAAAGCAGGGGTGCTAGATGATTTGCTGATTCGTCCGGGTGTGGATGAGGCAGATTACGATACTTGTGCGCGGGATTTGGTGCGAGGCAAGATTTCAGCAGCAACTGCGGCGGATGCTTGCGCGAAGGCGCAGCGCCCCAGAGATTTGGGAATTTGTGTCGATCGCATTACCAGAAACAACATTGCTGGGGAGGATGCGCTTTCGGTGTGTCGGCAGGTGCGCCGTCCTGTGGAGGCTTCGACTTGTGTGGTGGATATCCGCCAGAGAGCGCCTCAAACTTCGCTAGTCAACGTTTTGAGCGGCTGTCGTCGGAGTTTGCTGCCGGAACGTTTTTCTAGATGCGTTGTAGACTTAAGCCGAGAGTTGAAGCTGGCAACGGATCAGTTGATCGCAACTTGTATCGATGCGACCGATCGATCTCGTGATGTGGTTCCAACGGTGCTGCCCGGTTCGACAACGACACCGCCTGTCACCACGCCGCCTTCAGGTTCCACTTCTCCGACCCCGCCTGTTTCTCCGGGTCAAACAACCCCAACACCCCCGACGACAACCCCAGGGTCATCTACGCCGGGAACTGTGACACCTCAACGATTCTAAGTTACACTCGGAACTCAGCAGAATTTTGGCGAACACTGAGTTCCGAATTTTTCCTCATGATCAACATTCCTCAACTTTTGGCGCAAGAGCTTTCATTACGATCGTCTCAGGTTGCAAATGCGCTGGAATTATTTGCAGAAGGGGCAACGGTTCCGTTTATTGCGCGGTATCGCAAAGAGCGAACAGGTGAGATGGATGAGGTGAAATTGCGGGATTTGCTCGATCGATTTACCTATCTCACGGAGTTAGAGGAGCGCAAGAAAAGCGTTTTGGAATCGATCGAGACTCAGGGTAAACTAACTGAGGAATTGAGAGGCAAAATTGAGGCTTGTTTGCAGAAAAATGAGCTAGAAGATTTGTATTTGCCGTATCGTCCGAAGCGCCGAACGAGGGCGACGATCGCTAAAGAAAAAGGTTTAGACAAGTTAGCAGGATATATTGCTTCTCTGAATCAGCCGCATGCAGGAGTGGCTTCTTTAGAAGATGAAGCAAGGAAGTATTTATCTGAAGAGAAAAGCGTTAAAACGATTGAAGAGGCATTACAAGGAGCTTCGGATATTTTGGCGGAGGAAGTTTCAGAGAAGGCAGAATTACGATCGTATTTACGAGAGTTTTTATTCAATACAGGTGTGTTTGCATCACGCATTAAATCTGACTACGCCGAGGGTACTACTAAGTTTGAAATGTACCGAAGTTACGAGGCAAAAGTGAAAACGATCGCACCCCATAATCTTCTTGCTTTATATCGGGGAGAATCAGAAGGGATTTTAAGTTTTGAGCTTACGTTTGATGAAGACGTAGTACAGCAATATTTAGAAACGCAAGTTGTTCGATCGAAAGTAAAAGCTGTACGAGAATTTTATCGATCAATGCTGAAAGATGCGTTTAATCGATTAATGCGAACGTCGATTATTTCAGAGGTACGATCGCAGAAAAAACAAGAAGCAGATATCGAATCAATCAAAACGTTTGAAACGAATTTGAGAGAATTATTGCTTTCGGCTCCCGCAGGAATGAAGCCGACACTAGCGATCGACCCAGGATTTCGCACAGGCTGTAAAGTTTCGGTGCTAGACCAAACTGGAAAATTTTTGAAGTATGAAGCAATTTTTCCACATACCGGAGCAGAAAAGCGCAAACAAGCTGGAGTTACACTAAAGCAATTAATTGACAAATACAAAATCGAATTAATCGCGATCGGAAACGGAACGGCTAGCCGTGAAACTGATGAATTTGTTGGGGAAGTTCTAGCAGAGATCGATCATAAACCAATCAAGGTTATTGTGAACGAATCAGGGGCTTCAATCTATTCAGCAAGTCCGGTTGCGATCGCAGAATTTCCAGAACTAGATATTACGGTTCGAGGAGCAATCAGTATCGGACGACGCTTACAAGATCCACTTGCGGAGCTGGTGAAAATTGATCCAAAATCGATCGGGGTTGGGCAGTACCAGCACGATGTTGATCAGAAGCTTTTAAAGAAAAAGCTTGATGAAACTGTTGAAAGCTGTGTCAATTATGTCGGAGTTGACCTTAATACTGCGTCGAAAGAATTGCTGATGTCTGTATCGGGCGTAAGCGCAACTGTGGCGAATAATATTGTTGCCTATCGCAATGAAAACGGAGCGTTTCCTGATCGTAAATCTCTGCTTAAAGTGCCAAAACTAGGTGCAAAAACATTTGAGCAAGCAGCAGGTTTTCTAAGAATTCGGGGTGGGAAAAATCCGCTAGATAATACGGCAGTGCATCCAGAGCGTTATGGAATTTTGGAGGCGATCGCTAAGAACTCAAATATTTCACTCTCGGAAACTGCTCAAATTGCAGCGCAACTCAAAGCAAATCTGAAAAACTATGTGACAGAGACGATCGGAGAGCCAACGCTACGAGACATCATCAGTGAATTGGAGAAGCCAGGACGTGATCCACGCGCTGAATTTAAATATGCAACCTTCAGGGAGGGGATCAAAGAGATTTCTGATCTCAAAGTAGGAATGGAGCTTGAGGGAATTATTACAAACGTGGCAAATTTCGGTGCATTTGTGGATATTGGAGTGCATCAGGATGGATTGATTCATGTTTCGCAAATGAGCGATCGATTTGTCAGCGATCCAAATCAGATTGTAAAAGTGGGACAAGTTGTAAAAGTTCACGTCCTAGAAGTAAATGAAGCGCTCAAGCGAATTAGTCTTTCGATGAAGTCTGGAGAACGTAAGCCTGTTTTTACAAAGCATCAAGATGTCAAGCATCAAGATGTAAAGAACCAAGAGACATCGAAGCGATCAGAGCAAAAGCAAACCTCTCAGAAACCAGCCTCGCTCAATGATTTGAAGTCAAAGTTCGGCAAAAAAGCTTAACTTGATCGTGAATGGCTTAATTTCCAACATTCCTGCGCGATCGCCCAATCTTCCTGCGTGTGAATAACCAAAATTCTCGCTTTTGACGATCGCGCACTAATATCCTGATCAATCGGTGAGGACTGATTTTTTTCTGAATCGATCTCGACCCCTAGCCAGCGAAATGCTTCACAGGTACGAGATCGAATTAATGCCGAATTTTCTCCGACTCCTGCGGTAAAAACGATTGCATCCAATCCACCTAAATTCGCCAGCATCGAACCAATTCCTGAGCGCAGTCTGTGAATATAAGTATCGATCGCTCTAGCCGATCTTTCTGTTTGTGAACTCACAACTTGACGCAAATCACTCGAAATTCCTGAAATACCGATCAAGCCAGATTTCTTATTTAGAATTTGCTCAATTTCGGTGATCGTGTAGTTTCCTTCCCGCATGAGGTAAAGCACCACACCCGGATCAACTGACCCCGATCGGCTGCCCATCATTAAGCCTTCAAGCGGTGTGAATCCCATTGTTGTATCAATGCTCTGCCCATCTTGAACTGCCGCCAAGGAGCAACCATTGCCCAAATGACAAGTGACTAACTTTAAGTCAATTAGCTCACGTCCCAATAACTGAGCCGCACGATTTGCACAATATTGATGGCTGATACCGTGGAAACCATAGCGCTGTACGCCCTTTTCATACCACTCGTAAGGAATTGGGTAGATACTGGCAGCAGAGGGCAAAGTTGCGTGAAATGCAGTATCAAATACCGCAACTTGAGGAACACCTCCCAAACTCTGCTCGATCGCTTCGATGCCTTGAAGATTTGCGGGATTGTGTAGCGGGGCAAATCGAGCCAGATCAGCGATCGTAGCTTTCACAGTCTGGTCAATCCGTACACTCTGACGGTAATGCTGCCCACCGTGAACAATGCGATGTCCGACAATATCAACATCGCCAGTTTGCTGAATCACTTTGGTTTTACCCTCAGAAAGCGTTTTCAGCATTTGTAGAGTGTCTGTAGCGCGATCGGTGGACTCAATTGTAGATTCCAGCCTTGTTCCATTGGCTTTAACTTTGAGGACTGCTTTTCCTGGTTGTACTGTCCAATCAATCTGAGCTTCCCAGACTGGATCGGGCGGGTCGATCGGCAAGGAGCCATTGAGATCGTAGAGACAACTTTTCTGACTGCTTGATCCAGCATTTAAAACAAGAACTTTCATAGGCAACTAAAGTCCTGAAATCCCTGAATTGACAGAACTCCATCATTCTAGTTGAATCCTGAATTGCAGCAAGAAAACGGAGCGATGCGATCAAGAACTGATATATAGCAGGGTTTCTGGAGACTGGTATATATCAGAGAAAATTCTTATGAAAGCTATCGAAATCCTACAAGAAAGCCAGAGAGAAAGTTCTCTCTGGCTACACATCTTTGAGCAACAATCAGGACTCTAGGTCTATAAAACGCCCATATTTGATAAGCCGAGGATGACACCCGCACCCAAAATATGACCAAAGCAAGTGCTTCCAATTACCGCAGGCAACCCAAACCCGCCGAAAAAGTTTGAGGACGGCATCGCAGGCGGCGCACTTGGGTTTTTCATCGTAAATTTCGCAATCGCGATCGCCAAAATATTACAAACGATCATGACTGCCGCAACATTCGGAGTCCATTCCAACGTTCTTGGCACAACAGCCAGCAGTGTAGAAGTAAACAATTGAGCTTCTCCTTCGCTTTGCAACACAATATTTTGAATAGTGAATTTCTACCAGAAACGCGAATCCCCTAGATCAGATTGCAGTAATAGTTAATGTTTCTACGTAGTTTGATACAAACCTGCGATCATACTGAGTAACTTTATATACGGATAGATGGGTAGAAATAATGGACGTTGAGCTGCTCTTACTGAGACTTCGTATTTAATTCATTTGACTGGAATACTGAGTCTCAAATAACACATGAGTTTGACGCATGAATTTTGCAGTGCCCTCTATACTATTCGCTCATCAGCTCTATTTCAGTATGTTAAAAGCTTGGATTTTGTTTTATAATTATCCCTGGAAAACAAATACTTTGCTTAGCTCCCTCGATGTGGCTGTAACCCCTAACAACCTTTGGTGGTTTAAGCTTTTTTGAGTAAAACGAAAAACACGAATATTAGTATCTCAATTTACATTCAGTATAATTTGGTTCTGAATGTTACTTGCCATTTCGGAAAGTTACCAGTACCCTATTGGTGACTCGAAATACCTAGAATTTTAATTTGCAGTTCTAGAGATATTGCAAGTCACAGAACAAGCACCGCATGTGCTCACAGCGCTAACAAATTAATTTGCTGTCGTAATCAGGAGGCTAATATTTTCTGAGGCTTTTGTTTAATCAAGTCAACAAGAATAGGATTGAACAGACTTCGCTCATTCTTGCCGAAGAAAGGGCTTGAAATTCATATCAGATTGCCGACTATCTCTGATAGATAGTTCGGGTTTTTGTGTTTAGAGACCAAATCTAAATATGAGGAAATTTCTGTTCTTTCATCAAGTTTCGGTTAAGATAGCACGACTATTCCTAGTACTGATAGTCCTAGTGCTGATAGGCTTTCTAATAAGCAAGATACTATCAGCTTTTCCGCTGATTACGAGATAACTCTGTCGATGAAAAATGCGTTGCTTTCGGCACAGCAAAGCTGTTCACAATTAGCTGTCCACAATTTATGTAGAAGCTTATGTAGAAGCGCACTTCATCTCTCGAAACCTTCGCCGAGTAATGATTAGTTATGGTGAGTCACAAACCGTTTCAACGCCTTCAGCCGCTGTCGTTGTTGGCACAATTAATCAGCCGTCGAGTCGATGGGTGCTTGCAAATCATGAGCGAATCAACCTCCTGGTTACTGTATCTCGATGAAGGCAGGCTTGCTTTTGCCACGAATTCAATCCAGCCCTTCGATCGCCTCGATCGCATCCTCGTTCAGATGAGCGATCGCACTCCCGCACTGAAGCGATTAGATCGGTCGCAATTACGACAGTTTGAGAGCGTCACCGGAAGCTACCCTGCAAATAGTGCTGATTATCAAGCGATTCAATGGCTGATTGATCAGCAGTTAATTGAGCGATCGCAAGTGCGCGAATTGGTTGAAACCCTCGCGATCGAGGTGCTGAAACCCTTTCTCACCGTCACAGAAGGGATCTATGAGGTGATTGCAAAAGCTAGCTTTTTAGACTATCCAAATCTTTGTCAATTGGACTTACGCTCGGTCGTAGAGCGCTGTCATTCTGAACTGCGGCAAGTTCCAACTTCTAGGGCAACAAGCGCTGATGTACAGACTCCAGCTCCGAGTGTCCCAACGACACCGCCGCGGCCCTTGAGCTTCACCTCTCCAACCGAGCCAGCTCCAACCAGAATTCCAGTGTCGCCGACCCCCATTACCGCCCACCAAACCGCCCGCTACACGATCGCTTGTATTGATGACAGTCCCACAGTGCTACAAGCGATTAGTACCTTTCTCAATGATTCTAGCGTCGTGGTGATTATGATCAACGATCCGGTCAAAGCGCTGATGCAGGTGGTTCGCAGCAAGCCGGACATGATTTTGCTGGATGTCGGAATGCCAAATCTAGATGGATACGAACTCTGTTCGCTGCTGCGTCGCCATCCGAGCTTTAAGCAAACCCCCATCATTATGGTGACGGGTCACACAGGTTTCATCGATCGGGCTAAAGCCAAAATCGTGGGTGCATCGGGCTATTTGACAAAACCGTTTACGCAATCGGAACTCGTCAAAATGGTGTTTCGATATCTCAATTAGCGCATTGTTTACCCTTTTTACCGCAATGAAACGTTATGAGCTTAACTTTAATGGGAACAGTTCTAGTCGTTGAAGATACACTCTCGGAAATGGAGCTACTCAGCCACTACCTCCGTGAAGGTGGATACAGCGTTGTTGGAGTTGTTTCTGCCAAGGATGCTTTGAACAAGGCGATCGAGATTAAGCCCGATGTGATTATTACCGATGTGGTCATGCCGGGAATGAGCGGCTTTGAACTGTGTCGCAGCCTGAAGAAAAACCCCGAAACTCAAAGCGTGCCGATTATTATCTGTACGTCTAAAGGGCAGGAAATCGATCGCCTCTGGGGAATGCGACAGGGCGCAGATGTCTATATCACCAAGCCTTTTACACGAGAGCAACTAATTCGTGCTGTGCGATCGGTCGGAGGATAACCCGTGGATAACTCAGTATTGACCTTAACAACAACTCGAAAGGGGGAAATTGCCCCTCCTAACCTCGGAGAAAGTTATCTCAAGTTTGAAGTCGGACAAGGCACGATCGTCGGACTGCCGATGAAGCAGGTTCAGGAAGTCGTGGTGCTACAGCCCCGCTACCTCACTCCGGTTCCCAATATGGAGCCGGAAATTTTAGGACTGATGCACCGTCGGAGCCGCGTCTTATGGGTTATTGATCTCGCGATGCTGTTGGAAGTGGGCAGGCTCGATTACAGTCCGCAGCAGTACGATATTGTGATTTTGCGAACGGGTTCGATTTCTGTTGCTGCGGCAATCAAACGAGTGGATGGGATTGCTTGGACGCTTCCAGAGGCTTTACAACCCGTTCCGAGTCATGTGAGCAAGGGACTCATTCCTTACTCTCGCGGCTGCCTTTTACAGTCTCAAGAAATAGTATTCATGCTGGATGGCGAAGCGATCTTGCAAGCGCCGCTGCTTCAGCATTCTTGATTTTTAAGGTTTGCTTTGTGTTCGATTTTGCGTTTGACTCATCAGGCGATTTGTGCATCTCATCTACTCTATTACCCGTTTGAGAACTCCTACCTATGGTTGATCAACTGAACGCAGCCCAACGGGATCAACCCGTCGATCGCGGATTTGATCCGAGTGTAATCGAGGTTTCCTCTAGGCCCGGTCTACCCTCAAGCTCTGTAACCTCCTCTAAACCGTCCAGCATCGCAGCCCTAAGACGATTAAGCCTGAAAACCAAAGCGACGACGATCGCCATCGCGATCGGTACCCTACCCGTCCTAGCGATTGGCGCGATCGCCTATTCGTTTGCCAATGCTTCGGTGACAAGGCAGGTGATCGCCACGGAAGAAACGCTGGCGACGACGCTCAGCCAGCGGGTGACAAGCTTTATGACAGAGCGAACCTCAGATCTACAAACGCTCTCCAGCTTGCCGTCTTTAACGGTGCCATCAGTACGAGATTTGGTGTCTCAAGACGACAAGCGGCTTGTGTTTGAACGCTTTGTTCAGGAGAAGGGCGTGTATGAAGGAGTGGCGCTGTTTGATTTGAACGGAAATGCAGTGCTGCAAAGCGATCGCGCCGCAATTCCCTGGCAGGGTGAGCAGGACTATTTCCGCGCCGCCCTACAGTCGAATCGCGTCTTGATTAGTCGTCCAGTGCGGGCAGACAAGACGGGTGCTTATTTCGTGTATGTGACTGCTCCGGTGCAGGAAAGCGGCACAGATAGGCGCACGGGAATTATTCGCGCCGTCCTGCCGATTAGAAACCTGGCATCGGAATTGCAAAACTATAGTCGAATCGGCACTAACTTTAGCTTGTTAGATGCCAGCAATCAAATCTTTCTGTCCTCGAAAGAAGCGCAAATCGGTCAAAATGCTGCTTCGGTTTATTCGCGGCTTTCACAAATGCAGTCGCGCCGATCGATTAATTCCCGCGAAATTAACGAAACGGTTGCCAATCAGACAAAGCCTGTTCTTGCTAGCTTTGTGCCTTGGACGGGGCGCGATCGCCTGCCCGATTTAGGCTGGGACGTGATTCTTTCTGTGCCAACCGAGGTTGCATACCAACCTCAGCGCCAGCTCTTTTGGACATTTTTGCTGGGAACTGGAGCAGCAGTTGTCGCGACGGGATTGCTGGCGAAATGGCTCGCCGATCGCGCAACTCGCCCAATTTTGGCGGCTACAAGTGCAGTTAAAGCGCTAGGGGACGGCAAGCTCGATACACGAGTCACGGTCAGCAGTGAAGATGAAGTCGGCGTGTTGCAGCGCAACATCAATCTGATGGCGGGACAACTGCAAGGCTTTGTCGATCAGCAAACCGAAAGCGCTGAACGGGCACGGTTGTTAAATCAGATTATTGTGCGAATTCGCCGATCGCTCTCGCCTGAAGATATTTTTGCTGCCAGCGTCGATGAAATTCGCGACTTTATGAAAGTCGATCGCGTGGTGATTTACCGCTTTGCACCGGATTATCTCAGCGGGACGATTACGGCTGAATCGGTTGCGCCGGGTTGGACGAAGGCGCTCGGAAAAATTGTCAACGACCCGATGGAAGCCTCGCTCGTCGATCGCTACCGGGGTGGGCGGGTGTGGTCGATGGAAAACCTGCGCCAAGCAAATCTCACCCAATGTCACTGTGAAATTCTGGAGCGGCTAGAAGTTCAGGCAAATATTGTTGCGCCAATTCTGCAAAACAAAGAATTAATTGGACTCATCTGTGCCCATCAGTGCGCCAATCCGCGTCAGTGGAAAGCGGAAGAGATTGATTTCTTTGGGCAGTTGGCAGCGCAAATCGGCTATGCCCTTGACCAAGCGTTCTTGCTGGAGCAAACTGAAGCCGCCAGAAAAGCCGCAGAGCAACTATCTGAAGAGCGCCAACAGCAGAAAGAAGAACTGCAAATGCAGCTGATCGATTTGCTGAGCGAAGTTGAAGGAGCCGTCGAGGGAGACTTAACCGTTCGAGCCGACGTGACTGCAGGTGAAATCGGCACCGTGGCAGATTTCTTTAACTCGATCGTCGAAAGTCTGCGCCAGATTGTGACACAAGTGAAATCGGCAGCCGTTCAAGTGAACGATGCCCTCAACGCTGATGAGCAAGCGGTACGGCAACTGTCCGCAGAAGCGGTGCAGCAAGCTGAGGAAACGAACCGAACGTTAGCTTCGGTGGAAAATATGGTGCGATCGATTCAAAAAGTGTCGCATAGCGCTCAGCAAGCGGCGAATGTGGCGCGGGAAGCCTCTTCGACCGCAGAAGCAGGCGGAATTGCGATGGAATTAACCGTGCAGAACATTCTGGGACTGCGCGACACGATCGGTGAAACCGCGAAGAAAGTGAAACGTCTGGGCGAATCGTCGCAGCAAATTTCTAAAGTGGTATCGCTGATTAATCAAATTGCCATGCAAACGAATTTGCTGGCGATTAACGCCGGAATCGAAGCGGCAAGAGCTGATGAAGGATCGCAAGGATTTGCGGTCGTGGCAGAAGAAGTCGGAGAATTAGCCGCACGATCGGCTGCGGCAACGCGAGAAATCGAGCAAATTGTCGCCACGATTCAGCGCGAAACTTCTGAAGTCGTCGAAGCAATGGAGCAGGGAACCTCACAGGTTGTGGAGGGAACGCGGCTCGTTGATAATGCTAAACAGAGCTTAGAAAAGATTCTCTCGGTGTCGCGGCGCATCGATGACTTGGTGCAAGCGATTTCAGAATCGACGGTGACACAGGTAGAAACCTCGGATGCGGTAACGCAACTGATGCAGGAAATCGTAGAAGTCGCGGGTCGTACTTCTTCGGCTTCACTGGAGGTTTCGCGATCGCTGCGGCAGACGGTTGGGGTAGCAAAAGAGCTACAGGAATCAGTGGGCGCGTTTAAGGTGAGCTAAACGATGAAGCAAGATAGAGAGCTTGAGATTCGCCGTCAGTTTCTCGATGAAGCGCAAGAGTATCTTGATACGCTTGATGCCACGATTTTGGGGTTAGCTAACCATCCGGTTGATGCGACCCAAGCGAATGCAGCGTTAAGAGCCGCGCACTCGATTAAAGGAGGCGCAGGAATGATGGGATTTCAGGTTCTGAGTGAACTTGCCCATCGGCTCGAAGACTCCTGGAAAGTGCTGAAGATTGATAAATCAATCTCCCTGACTCCCCGACTCGAAAATCTGCTGTTAGCGGCGGTAAGCTGTCTGCGACAGGTCGTGGAGTTCGATCGCGACTCGATGCAGCGCCATCAGGCTTCTTGTGTGGACGCAAACTGGCTAGCAGTTGAGGCGTATCCCGTGTTTGATGCGCTGCATTCGGAATTGGGCGATCCGCAGGAGGAAAACGCTGCCTCGGTGCTGTCGCCGGAAGACGGTCAAGACATTGTGCCGCTGTTGTTTGAAACGGAAGTGGAAGGCTGTTTGCAGCGATTAGAGTCGGTGCTAGCCGCACCGGATCAGCCTTGCTTGCGCGAGGAAGTTGCGATTCTAGCGCAAGAGTTGGGCGGACTCGGTGAGATGCTGCAACTGACGAATTTTATTCAGCTTTGCCAATCGGTGTTTCACCAGATTGAGCAAGGAGAGACCGTCGAAACCGCTCAATCTGCTTTAAAGGCTTGGCGAGTCGCGCAGACGTTTGCGATCGCCGGACAATACGACCAGATTCCCACCTCGATCTCGGGTGCGGAACGGGTTGATTTTGCCGCACCCGAGATCGAGGTCGTCGAGCCGAGCGATTGGTTTACCGAAGCGCTTGCCGCCGATAGCTTTGATGATGCGGCGTATCCCGACTTTCAACCGATTCCGGCTCCTGCACGATCGCGCAGCGCAGCGCAAGCAACGACTCCTGCCCAACCGCAAGTGACCGATTTCAAAGTGCTGGAAGCGGAACCCGAACCTGTAACGGTTGCTGAAGATCAAGACGCGACGGTGCGCGTTCCGGTGCGGCAACTAAATCAGCTCAACGATTTGTTTGGTGAATTAACCGTCGATCGCAACGGGTTAGATCTCTATCTAAAGCGATTACGATCGCTCGCCAGAACGCTGCACGAACGGGTGCAAACGCTCGATCAAGCGAATGCGAAATTGAGATTGGCTTACGATCGCGTGAGTTTAGCGGGAGTACGAACGCTGGGCGAAAATCGTCGCCCGGAATTTGATGCGCTAGAACTCGATCGCTATGGCGATCTGCACTTACTGTCGCAGCAGGTGATGGAAACGATCGTGCAGCTTCAGGAGGTCAGCGAAGATATTGATCTGAGCTTAGACGACACCGAACAGTCCTCGCGGAACCTGAATAAAACCGCGAAACAAATGCAAAGCGGACTGTCTCAGCTTAGAATGCGTCCGATCTCGGATATCTTGGATCGCTTTCCGAGAGCTTTACGCGAATGGTCATTGCAGTACGGCAAGCCCGTTCGATTTGACATGGCGGGTGGCAGTACGCTGATCGATCGCAACATTCTCGAAACGCTCAATGATCCATTAATGCACCTGTTACGCAATGCGTTTGATCATGGAATCGAAGCTCCCAGCGTTCGAGAATCGAAAAATAAATCGCCAGAAGGAGTGATCGAAATTCGGGCATTCAACGAAGGTAATCGCACGATTATCACGGTTCGGGATGACGGTGAAGGCATTCCCATTCACAAAATTCGCGATCGGGCGGAACAAATGGGACTCGATCCGGTGCTGCTTGATGCAGCGCGAGATGAGGAATTACTGTCGCTGATTTTCGAGCCGGGATTTAGTACAAGTAGCCAAGTCACTGCCCTTTCTGGTCGCGGGGTCGGAATGGATGTGGTTCGCAATAATCTTAAACAAATCCGGGGTGAAATCAGCGTCAATACCAAAGCGGGACTGGGGACAACGTTTACCTTGTCGGTTCCATTCACTCTGTCGACGGTTAAAGTGTTGCTGGTTGAGAGTGCGGGAATGCTACTTGCGTTTCCTACCGACGTGGTTTCAGAATTAGTGCTGCTGCAGCCGGATCAAATTATTCAAGCTCCGGGTAGCGAACTCCTAAACTGGCAAAATCGCATGGTACAACTGGTGCGCCTGCAAAAATGGATGCGCTTTAATTGTCCCAAAATTCCTCACGGCTTTGAGACTCCGCCCACGATCGCGACTCCCAGCGTGCTGATGCTCGACCAAAACCCGCAATGGTTTGGAGTCTATATCGATCGCTGCTGGGGTGAACAAGAAGCGACGATTCGTAAAGTCGAAGGCAATTTGCCGTTACCGAGTGGATTTAGCGGCTGTACGATTCTGGGGGATGGTCGCGTTGTGCCTTTGGTGAATGCGCCGGAACTGCTGCGCTGGATCACAAGCTGTGAGCGCTCCGAAACCGAACCAGAACTCGACCTCAATTTCCGCGCCCAACTCAAAGCCAGCCTATCTCAGCGCCCCGAACTTCCTGGAAGCTTGGTTCCAACCGTGCTAGTCGTCGATGATTCGATCAACGTGCGGCGATTTTTGGCGCTGACGCTAGAGCGATCGGGTTATCGCGTCGAGCAGGCAAAAGACGGACAGGACGCGATCGAGCGGCTTGAATCGGGTTTAGCTGTACAAGCTGTAATCTGTGATATCGAAATGCCAAGGCTAGATGGATACGGATTTTTGGCAAAGATGAGATCGGATACGCAATTTGCTCAGTTGCCTGTGATGATGTTGACTTCCCGGAGTGGCGAAAAACATCGTAAGCTGGCTGAAAACTTAGGCGCATCCGCTTATTTCTCAAAACCTTATAACGAGCAGGTTCTACTCAAAACGCTCGAAAAAATGGTGAACTCGATCGCCGTCGTTTAATTAATGTATGTTCGATATCAGTGTTGGAGGGTTGAATCCAGCTTGAAGTCTTCTATCACGGGGAGACGAGAGGCAACAATCCAACCTGAGCATCAACCTAATCCCTAAATTCTCGCAATATTTCTTTCGCTCAAAGCAGCGATGTTTATTTTTGTGTAGCCCTTATGTTAGACCGTTCTTCTCGCCCCACTCGTCCGTTTTGGTCAAATTGGTTTCGTCATTTACCGATCGAGCGAAAACAACTGCTTGCGCTACTGGTGTGTGAACTGATTCCGATCGTCGGATTAGGCATTGGTTTCTCGATCGTGCTTGCAAATAGTTTACGCACCCAACTGCTTGCCCAAGCAAAATCCGAAGTTGCGGTGACGGAGACGAACTACAACATCAAAATCAATCAGATGGGATTCGGATCGCGGGGACAATCGGATAATCCTGCGATCATTACCGCGACAAAAAATCATCAGCGCAACGAAAATCTCTCAACCGATCTGCAAAATCAACTCCAGCAGATTTTGCAAAACGAAGTGAAAGCACGCCGCATAGAATATGCAACCCTCATCGGCAAAGATTTACGCATCATTGCGAATGCAAATAACAAACGAGCCAAAGAAACGGTGACAACGCCTGAATTGGTGCCGCTGATTCAGCAAGCTCTCCGAGATGGGCAACAAATCAAAGCGAGTAGCACCGTTAGCTGGGACGAACTCCGCAAAGAAGCACCGCCGCTACCCGATCGCTTCACTAACCAAGATGCTCTCATTCGCTACGTCGTTACCCCCATTCGCGACTCCGAAAACCCAAACAATATCATCGGCGTTCTCGTTTTTGGCGATATCGTCAACCACAAACTCCCGATCGTCGAAAACACTCTAAAAGCCTTTGGTAGCGGCTATAGTGCCGTTTATTTTCGGCGCGAGAATGGTGAATTTGGCTTAGCCACTGGGCTGAACCAAGACAGCGACTCGAATCAACCTCAAATTGATGCGGCTTTGTCTGACCTAGCAATTCTCAAATTGGCGATCGCTGCCAAAGGTGAGACTGCCACTCAGCGAATTCCTGTCAACGGTCAGACTTACACCGTTGCTGCTAAAGCACTCCCGAATCGCATTGTCGAAACACCAGATGGAGCCGTTGCAGAAATGGGAGACGCTCCCAGTGCCATCCTGGTGCGCGGCACCCCTGAAACTGCCCTGAATCAATTGCTGCTAATGAGTGTGCAGCAAGAGGCGATCGTGTTGGCGCTAGCAATCGGAGCGATCGTCATTTGGACAATTATTTTTCGTCGCATCGTTCTCAAACCGATTCAGGAGTTGCAGCAGACGACCGAAGCATTTGCCAATGGCGATCGATCTGTGCGGGCTGAAGTGTTTGCTAAAGATGAAGTGGGACAATTGGCGATCGCGTTTAATCACATGGCAGACAGCATCAACGCTTCTGAAGTTTCTTTGGCAAATGAAGTGTCGCGCCAAGAACAGCAAATGCAAGAAGCGCGGGTGCTGAGCGAAATTACGGTACGAATGCGTCGATCGCTTGATCCGAGCCAAATCCTTCAAACCGCGATCGACGAAGCCCGATCGTTTCTCAACCTCGATCGCATCCTGGTTTATGAATTAGAATCCTGCGTAGTCAATGGAACGGTGATTGCAGAATCAATCAAAGCTGAGAATCTTAGCTTGATTCATAAAACGATCACATCTCCATTAGGTTTAGATCGGTTTGAGCAATACAGCGCCCAGTCGGTTTGGGCCGTCAAAAACGCAGCGAAAGAGATGGACGATCGCTATCGTCAACAGCTTGCCCAACTAAACATCAAAGCTGAAATTGCGGTTCCGCTCAAACAAGAGAATCAAATTATTGGACTCGTCTGTGCTCAAAGTTGTCAACAGGAGCGCGATTGGCAAGTCTCCGAAATCAATTTCTTCGTGCAGCTTGCGACTCAGATTGGCTTTGCCCTAGACCAAGTGAAACTGTTACAGGAACACCAATCCGCTGTGCAAACCGCCGAAGATCGTAAGACTTCGCTTCAGCAGCAAATCATTCAACTTTTGGGCGAAATTCAAACGGTGTCTGCCGGAGATCTCACCGTTCGCGCTAATGTCACCGCGAATGATCTCGGAACCGTTGCTGATTTCTTCAACGCCGTGGTTGAAAATCTGCGCGATCTGGTTCTGAAAGTGAAACAGACTTCTGCTCAAGTCAACGATTTGCTCAACCAAAACGAGGAGGAAGTCCAGCACTTAGCCACTCAGGCGCGTCAACAAGCCCAGGAGACGACCCGCACCCTTAATTCAGTAGAGCAAATGACGTTAGCGCTGCAAGCTGTTGCCGATCGCGCACAACAAGCGGCGATCGTCGCTCAGAATGCTGCGAATGCCGCAAAATCTGGAGAAACCGTGATGGATTCGACCGTGACCAGTATTTACAATCTCAGAGCCACGGTCGAAGACGCAACCCGCAAAGTTAAGCTCTTAGGAGATGCTTCTCAGCAAATCGGGCGGGTGGTTTCGCTGATCAGCGATCTTGCAACGCAAACCGATCTGCTCGCCATTAACGCCAGTATTGAAGCTACCCGCGCTGGAGGGCATGGACGTGGCTTTGGCATTGTCGCGACTGAGATCGGGGAGCTTGCGTCTCGATCGACCACGGCAACCCGCGAAATTGCCGCGCTGATCCAAACGATTCAGGAACAAGTCACCGAGGTTGTTGAAGCGATGAATCGGGGCGCGACCCAAGTGGTCGAAAGCGCCCACTCAGCCCGCAACGCCAAGCAAAGTCTGATTCATGTCGTGCAGGTTTCTGAGCAGATGGATGGCTTAATGAACTCGATCGCGCAAGCAACGGTTTCTCAAACTCGATCGTTTCAGTCTTTGACCGATTTGATCAAAGACGTGGCGGAAGTCTCGACGCAAACTTCTGATTCGTCGGTGCGAGTGTCGAAAGCGCTGCGGCAAACTGTGGATGTGGCAGAGCAGCTACAGGCTTCGGTGGGAATGTTCAAGGTGCAAGGGGGCGATCGGGAAATATAGCGATCCGGTTTGAGTTGTGAATGCTAAAAGGACGTGAGTTCGATACAAGTCTTGGCTATTTGGGAATCGCTATTCTCTAAGTCCCCCAGAATGGGGGATTTAGGGAGCAGATCGGCTCAAATCGAAGCGAAAAAACTCATCGAACTGACGTTAAAAGAAGTAGGGAGCTAATACCAGATCTCTAAATCCTCGCTACAGATCTTGAGTAAAGACGCGATTTATCGCGTCTTCCGCCTCTCTCATCAAATAGGCTCATAAACCATTTGCGGAACTAATACCCCGTCGGCTCGAATCTCCCCAATTCCCAAGAACCGCAAGCTTCGCTCCACGGAGTGTTCGCGCTTAACCCTGACAATTCCCGATCGCTCAAGTTCCAGTGCAATCTTTTGTCCCTGACACCAACGTTTCGCGATCGCACTCTCCAACACAACTTCTGGTAAATGGAGCAGCACTGCTTCTGGCTCAATCAGGGGACCAGGCAGCTCCTCGAGCGTAGCGCTCTCCTTCAACTCAAAGCCGCTGCTTTCGGTTCTCAGCAGCTTTGCTAACGTTGCCCCTGTTCCCAGTTGCCCTCCCAAATCACGAGCGATCGAGCGGATATAAGTTCCGCTGCCACAAGCAATTGCTAAATCAAGTTCGGGAAAATCACCCGCTCTAAAATCCAAAATCTTCAGATCATAAATCTCAACGGTACGGGCAGGAACCTCGATCGCTTGCCCCGATCGCGCTAGATCATACAGCCGCTTCCCTTGAACTTGAATCGCACTGTAGTTTGGCGGAATCTGCTGAATCACCCCCTGAAACAAGGGCAATTTTTCCTGAATCTGTTCTAAGCTCAGGTGCGAAACTGCCTGCTGAGTCAGGATCTCACCTTCAAGATCATCTGTTGCCGTCGTTACGCCAAATCGAATCGTCGCATGATACGCCTTATCCTGGCGGAGATATTGCAGCAGGCGAGTAGCGCGACCCAACGCGATCGGCAAAATCCCTGTCGCTGCCGGATCAAGCGTCCCCGCGTGACCCACTTTTTTCAGCCCATAAATTCGGCGAACCTTCGCGACACAATCATGCGAAGTTAACCCAAACGGTTTATTCAGGTTTAGAAACCCATCCACGCGATTATTCTCCGTTTAACTGCGCCACAGTCAACGACTGTACCAAATTTAACCGTAGCGGATCTTGAGACAAGGTACGGGCATAAGCCGCCGAAAGGTAAGGGCGATAGTCCGATCGATTCGCAAGATAAGTCTGAAAAAACGCCAAACCTAGAGCATTCACATAGCGACGGGCAACGTTTGGAGCCTCACCAATCACCTCTGGTGGCAAAGGAACCCCCTGAGCATCGCCTTCTTGTAGGGCAGAAAAATGCGTTCCGCGATCGATCAGGGCTAAATATCGCTCTGGCGCTTTCAGCCAGGTAAACGGCTGGATCTGCTCCGGCAAAGCAGGCGCAACCGTATCGGCATTGCCCGTAATGATCATCGTTGGCGTTTCGATCTGCGCGATCGCCGCTTGTCCAAAGACGCTGCTCGTAATCGGGTTAATCGCAATAATCGCTTTCACCCGTGAATCGCTCAAGTTATAAGAGATCGGCGGCAGTGCTCCAGCGCGGCATTGCAGCAACAGCGACAAATTCAGCGTTCGATCGATTTCGGCGGGCTGACACGATCGCTGGAGTTGCTGAAAATTGATCGGCGCACCCGCGAGCGCCATGACCGTGTAGCCCCCAAAAGACTGCCCCAACAGACCGACCTGCTTGATATTTAAGCGCTGATAGCGCGAATCGGCGTTGGCTCTGCGCTCTAGCTCATCTAACAGATATTTGATATCTAGCGGTCGATCGATAAACTCACTCGGACTCGTCACTTCATTGACCGTTCCACCAACCAGCGCTTGAAGCTGTTTGGCATTACTTCCCGGATGTTCGGGCACTGCCACGGCAAATCCATGTGAAGCCAAATGCTCTGCAAGATAGCGAAACGTGCCCCGATCGGAGCCAAGTCCGTGTGAAATGACAACCACCGGAATTGAGGCGCTCAACGGCTGCCGACGGGCAACGGGCAAGTAAACATCAACCGGAAACACCCGCTCTCGCCCTAAAGCCTGCACAAATCCCCGCGATCGATCAACCAATCTCAGCGCTTCCTTTTGAAATCCATAAGCGCCTCGAACTGACAAATCGGGAATCGCACCCCCTGGTAACGGTGTAGTTTCTGTATTAGAGAGTTGGGCAATTGTCTGCGTTGCCCGGTTCGTTTGATTAATCAAATTTCCCAGCTCTCCCGCAATGTCTAAACTGCGCTGTAAATCAACTCGCAGTCCGCGCGTCGGAAATTTACGCAGCACATTCAGCGCGGTTAATCCCTCTGGATCTGCCGATGCCAGGATTAAAGCAGCCCGAATTGCAAAAAAACCAGTATCGCGAGAGTCTGGCTGGATAATCTGCCCTAACCGCCGCAATAGAATC
Source organism: Cyanobacteria bacterium FACHB-DQ100 (assembly GCA_014695195.1). Taxonomy (NCBI): domain Bacteria; kingdom Bacillati; phylum Cyanobacteriota; species Cyanobacteria bacterium FACHB-DQ100. The sequence continues at coordinate 21,731 of JACJNW010000032.1, forward strand.
TCCCCTTGCTGCGTGTAGAGAAACTGCGACACCGCGATCGGAGTCAAATCTGCCCGTGTCAGTAATGCTTTTCGGAGTGTTTGCAGTTGTTCAGGCGTGACATACTGCGAATAGACATAAAGATCGCTGTCCAATGTACCCGTGCTGGCATAAGCTTCAAGCGACGAAACTGAAATCGATCGCTCCAAGATTCCATACGTCAAGAAGACACGCTCAGCCCCCCAGACCGGACGACTCACAACAGAGAGCGACATCCATCCCCCGATCGCACAAAGCGCAACCTTTAACCGCTTAAACTTTCGCATCTTGACCACGCGCTGGGATTCTACCTAGTCTTGTCTGCCTCATTCTGGCGCACAGATAAACTTGCGACAAGGCAAATTACCGCATACTCTGGCAAAGATATCCCTTCTGACTAGTAGTAAAATTGGTGTCTCTGATTTATTTAAATTAAATCCAAAAATAAACTGCCTTCTGGAAAACCTTCTAAGATGAAGGAGCTTATTGAGTTGCGATCGGTGATCACACCCTCAGATTTAACCGTCCCGATTGCGACGCTTCCTCATTTTCTTCTGTACGCAGCACCATGACAGCATTTTGGGATCGTTTGCTTGATTCAAGCTCCTTTATTCCTCACGGACACTGCTATCTCTGGCAAACTGGGCTGGTGTGGCTTCATATCACAGGCGATGCGCTAATTGCGCTGTCATACTACTCAATTCCGATTACCCTGGTTTTCTTTGTGCGGCAGCGTCGCGATCTACCGTTTGAGTGGATTTTTCTGCTATTTGGAGCTTTTATCATTGCCTGCGGAACAGGTCATTTGCTCGACATTTGGACGTTGTGGCACCCGGACTACTGGATTTCAGGCGGCTTAAAAGCGGTGACTGCGATCGTTTCAGTCCTGACTGCTGTGGAACTTTATCCGCTGATTCCCAAAGCGTTGGCACTGCCCAGCCCAACCCAACTTGCTCTCACCAACCAGGCACTCCAAGTTCAAATTGGAGAACGCCGTCAGGCTGAACTTGAACTAAAGCGCTATCAAGACCAACTTGAAGAATTAGTAGCACAACGTACTGCTGAACTGACTGCGATTAACCAACAGCTTCAGCAAGAAATTATTCAGCGCCAGCGCATTCAGGAAGAACGAGAATCGCTGTTGCAGCGAGAACAACAAGCGCGAGAACAAGCAGAGTCTGCCAATCGCGTCAAAGATGAGTTTCTTGCAGTTCTGTCCCACGAACTCAGAACCCCGCTCAATCCAATTTTGGGTTGGACAAAACTTTTACAGCGACAACAGCTAAAACCAGAGAAAGCCGCAATCGCGCTTGACACGATCGAGCGCAATGCCAAGCTACAAGCGCAGTTAATCGAAGACCTGCTGGACATTTCTCGCATTATGGGCGGAAAGTTAACCCTCACTGCTGCTGCAACCGATCTAAAGACGGTGGTGCTTGCAGCGATTAGTACCATTTCTCTAGCGGCTGAAGCAAAACAGATTCAGATTGATACCCAGCTTGAAGCAGAGATTGGACAAGTTCTAGGAGATGCCGGACGATTGCAGCAGGTGGTGTGGAACTTGCTCTCTAATGCAGTGAAGTTTACGCCCAAAGGCGGTCGAGTTGAAGTGAGCTTAACTCGTCAGACGAATCAGCGCTCAGATTTTGCTACCATTACCGTCCGAGATACAGGTAAGGGAATTGGGGCGGCTGCGCTTCCCCATGTGTTCGATCGCTTCTGGCAAGAAGATAGTACCAATACGCGTGAATTTGGCGGTTTAGGGTTAGGGCTGGCAATTAGTCGTCAAATTGTGGAGCTTCACGGGGGCATTATTACTGCCGAAAGTGCAGGCGAGGGACAGGGAGCAACCATCACGGTGAGGTTGCCCCTTTGCGCTACAGCCGCAGACGTAGCTCCAAAACGAGCGCGCTCTGAAGAAAATTCGACTTTAGCAGGGCTGCATATCTTGGTGATTGATGATAGTTGTGACTCTCGCGAGTTTACTGCATTCGTTCTGAGTCAAGCAGGCTCGAAGGTGACAGCAGTTGATTCTGCGAAGGCCGCTCTGAATGTGCTGTCTAACTCTTGCCCAGATGTGATCGTCTGCGATATTGGATTACCCGAAATGAGCGGCTACGAATTCATTCAACAGGTTCGATCGCGTCCAGTTGAGCAAGGGGGTAGAGTGGTAGCAATTGCCCTAACTTCTTATGCAGGTGACAACGATCAGAAGCGAGCGCTCGAGTCTGGATTTCACCAGCATTTATCTAAGCCGGTTGAACCGGAGCGCCTACTTAAGACGATCACAGCAGTCCGCCAGCCCGTTGGGTAGAGGCTCTATTAAAACCAAATAGAGCGATTCGGAGAATGGACAGAGAACAGATTGCGACTTTCGATCGACATCGATTTCGTAATTAAGTTCTATAAAGATTCATACAACCAAGCTTTATTTTATTTTTTGCTTGGGAGTATTACTTGAGCTAATTTTTAGTGATACGATAAACCCCCGAATCTTAATTTCATCAAAGGTTATCTAGATGACAGTTTTATTATCGGAAGTCAACGAGCAGACACAGACGGAAGAAAGCGACTCCTGCTTAGTCCGCTATCTCAAAGAAGAGTTAGCCGTTCCGGACGAATCGATCGACCTGGCGATGCGCCATTGTGAACAAGAACGCGGAACGTTACCCATGGTGCTGTGGCGCTATGGGTTCGTTTCGATCGACCAACTGAACCAAATTTTTGACTGGATGGAGCGCTAGGTTACTGCTTGCTCATCTTGTTCAAGAGCCAAAGCGAGGTCGAAATGGCGACAAACTGCGCCAAAATCACATTGATGCTTGCTTGCACCACAAGAATGTCAATGGGTTGAATGAATTTTGCCGGATCGACGTTGACAAAACCTGCAAACCCCTGATTGACCGCTTTGCCAAACAGCAAACCGACGATCGCCTCTGCTCCCAAGAGCGCTAAGAGAGTTCCCGCTAAACTTGCAATCAATCCTGTCCGAATCGTTTGAATCGCCTCCGCTTTTTTCGGTCGAGCTGCTGCCGCTCCATTCAGCCGCCGTCCGATCACCACGTATTTCGTCAACGACCAGAACATATTGAAGCCTAAGACCGCGATTCCACCGATCGTCAGCACGACCCCAACCCCGGTTCCTGGATTGTTGGCGGCTGGAGTGCGAGTGGAAACGGCAGCAAACAGCAAGATCGCACTTGAAATCACGGTCAGCACCAACTGAAACCAAAAACTAAACCAACCCGCAAATCGGAATGTGCTTGCAATTTCTCGAAGCGTGGGGGAGTCAGATTTTGCCATAACAGATCACACAGAAGCTAAATCCAGCTTATACCAATTTATGAGTAGGACAGGCGATTGCAGCACTTCAATCCGGTCAAACCCGGATCGTGTTGCAGCAAACATTCAACCGGATCAGCCTTTACGGTAGGATGAAACTTATGCCTACTCTTCTTATTTCGGGAGTTCCACACGCCTACGAGCTGACGGCTCCCACCTCAAACTCTGTCGTTCTAGTATTCATTCACGGCTGGATGCTGAGCCGCAATTATTGGCAACCTCTGATCGATCAGTTGTCATCGGATTATCAGTGTTTGTCTTATGATTTGCGGGGCTTTGGTGAGTCCCAACCGCGAGATGCGGCTTGCCTGCCCGCTGTGGACGATCGATCTGGTGGGGCAGTTGCCGTCGCCACGCAGAACGCGATCGCGCAGTATAGTCTGCTTGCTTATGCGAGGGATTTAGGAATGCTGTTGAAGCAGTTGCAGATTCCTGAAGTTTGGTTGATTGGGCATTCACTCGGCGGCTGCGTGGCGCTGTGGGCAGCCGACCAAATGCCGGAACAGGTTCGAGGCGTGATTTGCCTGAATTCTGGCGGTGGCATCTATTTGAAAGAAGCGTTTGAGCGGTTTCGATCGGCAGGTCAGCAGATGGTAAAACTGCGCCCAAAATGGTTAGCGCAGGTGCCGTGTCTAGATTTGGTGTTTCAGCGGGCGAATGTGGCAAGCGTGATTGAACGATCGTGGGGTCGGCAACGAGTGATCGATTTTGTTAATGCGGATCAAGAAGCCGCGATCGGGACGTTATTGGATTCGACCACAGAAGCCGAGGTGCATCGTTTACCGCAAGTCGTGGCGCGGTTATCACAGCCGCTCTACTTCATTACTGGGTCGAAAGATACGGTGATGGAACCGAAGTATGTGCGTCATTTAGCCAGTTTTCATCCGCTATTTGGCGATGGGGCGGACAATGTTCTAGAGCTTCCCGATTGCGGTCATCTATCAATGCTAGAGAAAACCGATTCTGTTGAATCGCACATTCGCAGCGTTTTGGAACAGCTTTGTAATGATTAACGGCTTGTTTCTATAGGATGTAATGATTAACGGCTTGTTTCTATAGCGATCCTGTTTGAGAAGTTTATGTCCTAATCGCCGCTTTTCAATTGCCTCGTTCCATGTCACACTACCGCTTGGTTTGATCTTAGATTTTGATCTTGGATGTAGAGTGCATGGACGATCAGATAGAGATGCCAGGGAAAACACGATCGCTAATCTTGGAGCGATGTTTTGCGATCGTTTGGGTGCTTGCATTAGGTGGAATTGCATTTTTTAATCAGTTGGGCAGCATCGGACTGGTAGATGAGACAGAGCCGCTGTTTGTGGAGTCAGCGCGGCAGATGACGGTCACCGGAAATTGGATTACGCCGTATTTTAATCAAGTGACTCGGTTTGATAAGCCGCCCTTGATTTACTGGCTGATGGCGATCGCATTCAAAACGGTTGGCGTAAATGAATGGGCAGCGCGGCTGCCCTCTGCGATCGCGGGAACCGTTTTGGTCGGTTTTTGTTTCTATACGATTAGGCGATTTGTTCCATTGAGAATTGCACCGTACTTGGGATCGGCGATCGTTGCGCTTAATCTGATCACGCTATTCTTCGGACGGTTGGGCTACTCGGATATGTTGCTGAGTGCCTGTTTTGGTGGATCGCTGCTAGCGTTTTTTTTCGGCTATGTGAGATCGGATCAGCGCTGGTATCGGGCGTTTTATGGGCTGATGGGACTGGCAGTTTTAACGAAAGGCCCGGTTGGGGTCGTGTTGCCGAGTGCGATCGTGCTCATCTTTCTATTCTGGGCGAGAAACCTGCGCGGAGTGCTGCGCGAGATGAAGCCGATTCAAGGAACAGGAATTTTTCTGTTGGTGAGTGTGCCTTGGTATTTGTTGGCGTATCTTCAAAACGGGAATGCGTTTATTCAATCGTTTTTCGGGCTGCATAATGTTGAACGCTTTACCAATGTGGTGAATCAGCATTCTGGCGCTTGGTACTATCATTTGGTGATTGTGCTAGTTGGGTTTTTCCCTTGGTCGCTTTGCTTGCCTGCGGCGATCGCTCATGCGATCAGGCAACCCAAATGGCAACAAGAACCAAGATCACAGCATCTTGGAAAGTTCGCGCTGGTATGGTTTGCGGTTGTGCTGATCTTCTTCACGATCGCGGTTACAAAATATATTACTTATACCTTACCGCTATATCCCGCAGCAGCAATTCTCGTCATGTTATGGTTCGTGCATCATTTTTCACAACCAAGACCATCCATCACGGTTAAGGCTACCGTATACTTTAGTGTTGCTATTTCTGTTGCTGTTGGTATTCTCATTTTCTACAGCCCAAATTGGTTAAATCGTGATCCAGCTATGCCAAATTTGGGATTAAGAATGCAGCAGTCTGGATTGCATCACATTGGCGCATCCATTTGGATTACAGCCGCGATCGTTGGATTAGTTTTAGCGATTCAGTATCGATTGCGCTGGTATTGGGCTGTGAATCTTGTTGCTTTTGCAGCATTTATTCTGTTTTTTATTACTCCTGCGGTCAGCATTATTGACTCAGTTCGACAATTACCGCTGCGCCAAATTGCTCAAGCGACGATCGAGGATCGACGACCGAACGAACCGATCATCATGGCAACCGATGCGTTTGAGAAACCGAGCTTAGTGTTTTATACGCAGCAGCCAATTACCTTTCTTAATCGCGCTCGGATGATTCAGCCATATTTACAGAAGCTGCGGAAAGAAGGAAAAACAACATCGATCGTGATGATCACCACCCCAACCGCACTGCAAGAAGGAAATGTGAAACCAAATCAGTACCAACCGCTTCAACAGTATCGTCAGTATCAACTTGTGCGCGTTCCAATTCGTTCTTCAAAATAATTCATGAAATCAGTACAAAAATGGTGGGCAGAGCCAACCAATCGGCAAGTTGCTGCAATTCTAATCGTGGGATTTCTGTTTCGCAGCTTTATCGCGTTTTGGCTGCCACCTGGATTTGATGAAGCGTACTACTATATTTACACTCAAAATCCTGCTCTGAGTTATTTTGATCATCCGCCACTGGTTTCGTTGGTGAGCGCGATCGGCATTTGGTTAACTGGCGAAGTCTCTCAATTTACAATCCGCATCGGCAGCTTATTGCTGTATCCGTTTACGTTGTACTTTCTATACCGTGCAGCAGTTCATTTATTTTCAGTTCGAGTTGGATTGCTGACGTTAGCGATCGCGTCGGTCATTCCAATTTTCCAACTCGGATTTGGCACCTTTACGCTACCCGATTCACCGCTAATGTTTTTCTGGACATTAACGCTTTGGGTGGGAGCGGTTGAATTTTTTCCTCGCGATCGTACAGTTTACATTTCCTCGTATCGAGTTGCACTCATCGGGCTACTCGTTGGATTGGCTTGCATTGGAAAATACCACGGATTTCTACTTGGATTTGGCTTAATTGGATTTTGTTTGACCAGCCGGCGGCATTGGGCAGTGTTTCGATCTCCGTGGACAATATTAAGCTTTCTACTATTTTTAGTTGCGTTCTCGCCTGTATTGTATTGGAACAGCCAGCACGATTGGATTTCTTTTACGTTTCAGGGAAACCGTAGTGTTCCAAATCGTTCCTTCAAATTCTCTAAAGTAATTGATGTTGCGTTTGCAGCCTCGTTGTATTTATTTCCTACATTTGGATTACCACTCTGGTTTGTTAGCATTCGAGAAATTATTCTAACCGTGTCGCGGAGGTTTTCAAACTCGATTCACTCTTTCGTGTTGTGGACATCTGCGCCTGTATTCATCATCTTTACGCTGATTGGTGGTTATCAACAGATTTTACCCGGTTGGACAATGCCAGGATTCTTCTCGGTTACGCCACTACTCGCTTGGTACGCATCGAGGTGGCGATCGTCTGTGCTAAAACGCTGGCTTGTGGGTTCAACCCTTGCGATCGTCGCCCTGCTATTGTTTGCGCTGTCTCACGTCACGCTGGGAACGCTGCAAAAACCGGGACAATACGCGCTGTTTGGGGGATTCGTTGCGCCGCAAGACGATCCTTCGGTTGATCTGATGGACATTCTGCAACTGCGGCGAGAATTTTCGCGATCGCCTCAACTGCTCACAGCGCTGAAAAATGCCGACTTTATGTTCAGTAATCGATTCCACATGGCAGGGCATACGGCGATGGCGCTCACGCCCCTCTATTCGACTCCGATGACTTGCTTCGATCGCCGCGACTTGCGCGGATTCGCTTTCTGGTCAACCGCAGAACAATGGCTGGGTAAAACAGGACTCTACATCACTGCTGATAAATTTCAAACCCAGGAAGACTCTGCGGCGGAATATGTCCCGTATTTTGAAAAATTTACCAAGCTAGGGGAAGTGGAGTTACGTCGGGGCGGAGTAGTGATCGATCGGATTCATGTGTTTCAAGGGACGAACTTGCTAAAACCATTCCCGCGTCCTTACTGAGTCAAAATCATTACGTCACATCTTCATGTAGCAATATAGCAATTTAGTCTATTTTCTTAACTTGTCTAGGTGGCGTAATTGCCCTGTGACTAAATAGCAGTTCAACCGCCCTAATTAGCAAAACCCTCTCACAAAAGGTTAAATTTATGCAATATCTTATGAGCGGACAAAATTCAAATCGGAATTTTTTTGATCCAGCTAAAACGTAAATAGGATGGGAGATATAAGAAATTTTACGTATCTGCTCTAGGAAAATCGTATCCAAGATAACTTGCAACAATTTAACAATCGGGTTAACCTCTTCATCGAGACTTAACACCTAGGAGAGAGACGTAATGCTGAACCCAGCTCCCAGCAAAATCGTGCAAACCTTGGCAATGTCAGTGGGCATTGTGATCGCCGGAACCTTTGGCAGCACGATTCAAAGCCAAGCTCAAACCGTACCTTCAGGTGTGTCTACCTCTCAAACGCTCGCGTTTCAGATTGCTCAGGGAATTCCGATCGCAGAAATGGAACGCATGGTCTTTACTCGAATTAACCAGTACCGCGCCAGCAAAGGTTTACCTGCAATGGTCTGGAACGATAGCATTGCCAAGCAAGCGCGTGAACACAGCCGCAATATGGCGAAAAAAGCAGTTCCATTTGGTCATCAAGGATTTGAAAAGCGCGCAAAAGCAATTACCAGCAGCATTCCAGCGCGGGCGACAAGTGAAAATGTGGCTTGGATTATGAGCCGCCGCGATCCGATCGGGCAGGTTGTAGAAGCTTGGATCAAAAGCCAAAAGCATCGGGAAAACATCGAAGGAAATTTCAACGTAACCGGGATCGGCATCGGCCTCAGTGCAATGGGAGAATACTACTTTACGCAAGACTTTGTGCGAAATTAAGGTGCAAATCTGCATCAGGTGTAAGATACGTGAGTTGTAAAATCACTTGCCTCACCTTATGCAACCGCGTGAATTTCACCTTTGCGATCGCGATCTTACTTCCGAGCTATTGGAGCAGTATCAGTCAGCCACCGTGATCGCAGTCGATACCGAAACGATGGGGCTTCTACCACACCGCGATCGCTTGTGCTTAGTACAGTTGTGCGATGAGGGCGATCAAGTAACGGTTGTCAGAATTGAGCGGGGGCAAACCGAAGCACCAAACTTGAAGAAACTGCTTGAAGCGTCAGACACTACGAAAATCTTTCACTTTGCGCGATTTGATATTACGACCTTGCGCCATCACCTGGGAATTCAGGTCACACCGATTTTTTGCACGAAATTGGCAAGTAAGCTAATTCGCACCTATTCCCCCCGTCACGGCTTAAAAGATTTGATTCAAGAATTAACGGGGGTGGAACTTGACAAGAGCGCTCAAAGCTCCGATTGGGGCAATGCCATGAATCTTTCTGAGGCACAGTTGCAGTATGCGGCGAATGATGTGCGCTATTTGATTGAGGCGCGATCGAAACTGATTGAAATGCTAGAGCGCGAGGAACGCTTGGAACTTGCAGAGCAGTGTTTTCAAGCATTGCCTGTGTTTGCCCAGCTTGATATTCTGCAATATCAGAATGTGTTTGAGCATTAAAGGAACTCGCATTATAAGGAGGTTGCTTCCTGTGGACTCCGGAGAGCTTCCTTAAATCCCCGCTAAGGTGTCGGACTAGGACTCGGAGACGCAGCCGGATTCGGTGCAGCAGGCACACTTGGCGGAATCTTATCTGCAACGATCAAAGCTTCCATGACCGCTTTGACGATCGGCGCTGCTACCGTCGAACCAAACGCATCTGCACCCTTCGGCTCATCAATCACCGCTGCCACAACATATTGAGGCGCATCGATCGGGAAAATACTCACAAAACTGGTAATCTTCGCACCTTCGATATATCCACCCGTTTCTCCAGCTTTTTGCGCGGTTCCAGTTTTACCGCCGATGCGGTAGTTGGGAATTTGCGCGGCTTTTCCGGTTCCGTCTTGCACCACCGATTCCATCATTTTCAGCACGGTTTGCGCGGTTTGCGGTGAAAAAACTGGCTTGGGTTGAGGAGCGTTCGCGTTCCAGTAAGGCTGCCCCTTTTCATCAAATAAGCCTTGAACCACATGAGGCGTGAGCAGCTTACCGCCGCTTGCTAAAATCCCGTGCAGTTGCACCAGTTGCAGCGCCGTAATCGAAAAGCCTTGCCCAAACGAGCTGGTCGCCGCATCGATCGCAGACTCGGTAAAAGCCTTTTTGTCTTTGATTTGCCCCGTCCCTTCAAACGGCAAATCGCTTCCGGTCGGCTGCCCTAAACCTATTTTTTGTAGCCAGGAATAGTAGGTGGATCGAGACATTTGCTGCACGATTCGCACCATGCCGACATTGCTGGAATGCTCCATAATTTGAGTGATCGTACTAGGCCCTCTTGCACCAGCGCTGGAGAAATCAAAGTTTTGAATGGGCCATCCGTCTACCTGAATTGCCCCTTCATCATTAATCACTTGGTCGGGTTTGATTGCTCCCGCCTCAAGCGCGATCGCCACGTTCAAGGGCTTAAACGTTGATCCCGGCTCATACAAATCGGTTAACGCCCAGTTTTTGAACTGCTCAATGTTTGCTTTATAGAATTCATTCGGATCATAAGACGGAGCAGATGCTAGCGTTCGGATTTCGCCTGTCTTGGCATCCATCGCGATCACTACACCACGCTTAGCGTTGAATTTTTTTAGCTGCGGCTGAAGGGCGGCGATCGCCGCTCTCTGGACTCGACTATCGATCGACAACTGCAAATGCAAGTTGTCCATCTGCAAAAATCCCCCCGGAAGACGATCGGGCATCATTACCCCTGAGCCGGTGCGGCTCAGTCGCACAGATTTCACTGATCGTTCAAGTAGATTCTTGTGGCTATATTCAACTCCTGCTTGCCCGATGCGATCCAAATCCAAATACCCAACCACATCGGCTGCGAGGGTTTGCTGGGGGTAGAGTCGCTGCTGCTGTTGTGCCAGTTCCAAGCCGTCAATCTGCAAAGATTGAATGCGATCGGCTGCCGATTCGGGCACGGCGTACTCAACGCGAATGCCGCTCTCGCCCGCGCTAAATCGTTGCAGCAAGTCCCCCGCAGGGATGCCCAGAATTGCAGAGAGTTTCGTTGCAATTTCGGTTTTCGGCTCCTGAAACGCGATCGGGTGGGCGTACAGCGTGTAGACCGGACGATCGATCGCTAAAACATTGCCGTTGCGATCGGTAATCGGGCGACGCGGGATAAAGGGACGCAAAAAAGTAGTTTGTTGAGCGCGTGCCTCTTTAAGCAATTTTGGCGACTGATAGACTTGCAGCCGAACCAGATTGAGCGATAGGAGTCCTGTTGCACCCACCAAGATTGCCCAAACGAGAAATAAGCGACGAACGCTCGGTTTTGCTTGCGCTGTGCGAAACCGTTCGATCAGTTGAGTCTGACTTACAGCCTGTAGCAGTCGATCGCGCAGCTTCTCGATCATCGGCGGCAGACTCGCTCCACTCGCAAAGCGGGCAGTGTTTGAGGGGCGGCGGGGTGAGGAGGTAGGCTTTCCTCGGTTTGGCATAACTAATATCCTAGAGGGGCAACAGGCGAGGATTGCGAAGAAGAAGCAACGGGTCTTTCAGGACGGGGCGGAGCAGCTTTAATAAAAATGAGGCTATCGGGATTTTGCGGAACCAAACTTGCATCCGGGCGATTCGATTGAGTCGCGATCTGATTTTTCAGGACTTCTCCGTTTGCTGTGATCTGGCGTTCGTTGCGACGCAATTGTTCCAGCTTGCTGTATTCTTTGCCCCAAAGCTGCTGAGTGTACACCGTCCATCCATAAACGGCAAGTACCGTACCTGCTAAACCAAACGTCACTAAGATCGAAACTCGCTGAGTCAGGAGCAGCGATCGCAACCATCGGGGAGGTTGGCCTGACTGGGGTAACTGCCGCACCGATGTCGCTGATTTTTTTCGCTTAGACTTGAGTGCCGCCGCCATACCGCCCTCACACCTTGATAGTTTGCCTTGATGGTTTGCTTAAGAACGATTCATTGTCCTCAAGCGAACATTGTATCGGTAGTTTTAAACTATGCAGACGAAAGACTCTAAATTTTGTTGGGTCATGCGATCGGGAGTACCACTCGGCTCATAATTCGCCCATCATCCAGCTTGTAAAGATTGAATTCCGATCCCATTTGCTGCATGAGTGACTGACAGATTGCGAGATGGAGTCCGGGCGGTTTGTCGAGCGTGGACGGAGCGAGCAAATCTACAGCTCGTCCGGCTTCAAGGTCTTCGCAGAGTCGCGGCTCGATCGCACCATCGTCGGTAATGGCAATTTCCATCCACTGAGCGCTGATTTGCCGACACCAAATATCAATACGTCCGCCCAGATTTGCCCGTTGACAAGCAATGAGCAGCAGTTCGTACAGGACTAATTCAAGCTTAGTAATGTCTCCGTAGATCATCGGATTAATTTCGTGATGCACTTGTGACCAGAGTTGGCGCTGCTTGAGCAAGTGATCGACGCGATCGAGCGCTCGTCTGACCAGTCCGATCATTTGCACCGTTTCGTTTCTGATTGTCAGTTGCCATTGTTCATCGCGAATCACATGACGCACCGGCTCGATCGTGGTGTCGATTTGTCGCAGCAGTTGAGCTTGTCGCGCATCACCGAGCGGCAGTTCAGCTAGTCGAGAAACGCTGAACTTGACCGATCGATACAGATCTTCGAGCCGACGCTGCTTGTACCAACTGAGGCGCTCTAACCGTTCGCGATCGCGCTTCAATGCTTCGGACACCATTAAATGTCGGCGTGACCAGGCAAACTGAGCGACCAAGGTATTCAAAACGGTGAGGTGACGATCGAGCCATTGCCGCTCTAGCCGATCCGCCACCAGGACAACCGCAGTGGGTTCATGTTCGGGCGCAGTTCTGAGCGTGATTGCCAAAATTTGACCGATTCCAGGCGCGTTCAACCACTGCCGGGTTTCGATCGGAATCTCATCGATAGAAACGGAGAGAATTCCGTCGTGAGTTAGGACGCGCTGAAGAAAAGTATCCGTCTCGATCGAGACTTTCAGAAGGGGGTCGATGTGGAACCGACGATCGTTGTTTGATTGCACCACTCGTCCGATTCCCCGACCTGCTGCCCAGCCGACTAGAACTGCCAAGGGTGCTTCTAAAATTTGCGCGATGTACTGTAACGCCGATTTTTCTAGCAAATCTAAATGCTGCGTTTGTTGAATCGTATTCAAGCCCCATTGAATCGTCTGATAGATCTTGCGCTGTTGGTCGTTTTGCTGCTGCAAGCTCCATTGCCGGAGAACAATTCCCACTTGCTGAGCGGCAATCTTGGTAAACTCGCCTTCGCGCTGTGTCCACGATCGCGCCTGCTCATGCGCCAAAATCAGCACCCCTTCTACAGCGTGTCCGAGAGTCGTGCTGCACACCAATAGCGATCGCACTCCCAGCTCTAAAAGCGGAGTTCGCCAAGCTGCAAAGCGGAGATCGTCTGCTAGATTCTCGATCGCGATCGGGTTCGACTGTTTTTCTAGCATTTGCCAGTCGATCGGGCTGAGAGAGGTAAACCAAGCAGGCAGCGGTCGTTTATATTGTGGCTGGGTTTGATAGCGCACTTCAAACGCATCGCGATCGGAATCGTAGAGCAAAACGATCACGCGATCGATGCCTAATCGCTGATTTAACAAAGTTGCAGCATTTTGCAAGGCAGAAACTCCATCGCCTGTGCTGTAAATTGCTTTAGCGATTTCGGCAGTGAGGGCTTGATCGAGTTTGACTTGGGCGATCGTGTTTTCCATGCCTTCGAGCGGCGATACCAGCCCCAGTAGCTGCGCGGCTGCTCGCATAAACCGTTTATCTTCGTCTTGCCAGCTTCGGGGTTGGTCGCTTTCTGCGGTGAGAAATCCCAATAGCTCGTTCTGGTATAAGATCGGAGCCGCAATTAGCGATCGCGCCCGAATGAATTCCATCACTCGCACGGTGATCTCCGCTTTGGTCAGGCTGATGGATTCGCCGATTGTAATCACTTGATCGGCTTGCAGCGCTTGATAAAAACTGCTCATTTCCTGCACGGTTAGCCCGGATGCAGAATCGATCGAGCGAGTTCCTTTTTGATTTGTGGCTCTTCGCCAAAAATAGCGGCGCGTCGGTTCAAACCAGTAGAGGCTCGTTCGGGCAGGCTGAACAAACTGCTGGACTTGCTCTATAACGCGATCGAGCCGCTGTTCAAAATTAGGGAGCGATCGCAGTTCCGAGAGCATTGTTAACATCGGACGATCAACGTGCTTAATTTGTTGTCGCTTCTGTTCTTGTTCTGCGGCTTCTAGCGTGGCTGCAAATTCTCCTAAAACGATCGCGATTAGCGATTGTTCTTCGGGTCTTGGAAAGCTTCCCCATAGTTTTGAGCCGACGATCGTGACCCCATAGCATTGATTCTTGAGTGAGATCGGGAAAATCATCGCGCCTTGAATGTTCGCTTTTTCGGCAAATTTGCGCCACTCGTTTGCCCGTTGTGCTTCACGCAGATCAGGAAAGGTGAGCGGTATTTGCTGAACGACGGCTTGTTCGAGAATGTCGCCTGGAGTGAGGATGAATCGTTGTTTGAGAAAGGGTGCATCTCGCAGCGGGCTTTTCCCTCCTTTACCAGACAAACGATGTTCAGCACGATCGTACAATCCAATCCAGACGAGATCGAAGGCAAAGCAGGTATTGAGATAGGCGTAGACAGATTCGATCGCAAGGGTATCTCCCTCACGCAGATGTTTGAGAACGCGACTGAGGGCGATTAAGTGTTGTTCAGATTGCGTTGTCTCTTTCGAGTAACCCATGTATCAGCCGGAGGATAGCGCACAGGAGCGGCGGGATTTGCCTACTCGTTTGATAGAGTGCCCGGAGATTGTAGGTTTTGCACGAGTGCGATTGGATGGATACAGTCGCGCAGCGAACCTGACCAAAAATGCGCTACTGTATCGATGCTCTCTTGTTTTAATTAAATTCTTCCTGTGTCAGATTTCTATCGATCGATTCTTCGTCCTGTTCTGTTTTCTGGTTTGAATGCTGATCCGGAGTGGCTGCACGTTCAGACTCTACGATCGCTCAGTTGGATCAATTCGTCGGACTGGCTGCGATCGCGCTTAAATCATCTGTATGGATTTGACTCGCCTCGGTTGTCGCAGTCTCTTTGGGGTTTGACGTTTGCGAATCCGATCGGTTTAGCGGCAGGGTTTGATAAAGATGGCGTGGCAGCGAATGTTTGGTCGAGTTTTGGGTTTGGGTTTGCCGAATTGGGAACGGTGACGTTTCATGCTCAGCCTGGAAATCCACAGCCGCGCTTGTTTCGGTTGGTCGAGGATCTGGCGGCACTCAATCGCATGGGATTTAACAATCAAGGAGCCGCTTCGCTGCGATCGCGACTGGAGCAGCAAAGCAAAGGGATTCCGATCGGGATTAATCTAGGC
This sequence comes from Cyanobacteria bacterium FACHB-DQ100, assembly GCA_014695195.1. NCBI lineage: Bacteria > Bacillati > Cyanobacteriota > Cyanobacteria bacterium FACHB-DQ100. The sequence continues at coordinate 36,996 of JACJNW010000032.1, forward strand.
AAGTCAAAAATTACGCCGCTGGAGGCTGCCGCAGAGGATTATTTAGGCAGTTTTCGATTGTTAAAACCCCTGGGCGATTATTTTGTCGTGAACGTCAGCTCTCCGAATACGCCGGGACTGCGATCGCTCCAAGCCACTGATCAGCTAGAGCCGATTTTGTCAGCCTTGCAAACCGAGAATCAAGCCGAAAAGCCTTTGCTGGTAAAGATTGCGCCTGATTTGGAATTTGAGGATATTGCTGCGATCGTAGACTTAGCTCAGCGCTTTCAACTGTCTGGAATTATCGCAACAAACACAACGATTCGCCGCGATGGACTGAAAACGCAAATGATTCCGGCGACTAGAAAGCCGATTACAGAAGAAGCAGGTGGAATCAGTGGCGCTCCGGTCAGAGAAAGATCCACCGAAGTCATTCGAGCGATTTGGAAACAAACTCAGGGAAGCTTACCGATTATCGGCGTAGGCGGTGTGTTCTCGGCGGAGGATGCTTGGGAAAAGATTACGGCTGGGGCAAGTTTAGTTCAAGTCTATACGGGTTGGATTTACGAAGGTCCAACAATGGTCAAGCGGATCTTGCAGGGATTAGAGGAACGACTAGAGCAATCCGGCTTTGAGAGTTTGCAGGCGGCGATCGGCTCCTCGCACAATCTTGCGATTAAAGAGTAATCCTAAAGAGCGATGCGGGGATCAATCACTTTCCGAATAGTAAAAAGGAAGTTCTGCGATCGCTCTGTATGAAAACCGCGTTTCTGATTTTTGGCGCACAACGCAGTGGAACATCGGTAACGAGCCACATTTTGTCGGAATTTGGAGTTAATTTTGGCTCGGATCAACACTTTATTCAAGGTGGACATAATCCGATTTTTTTTGAATTGAAGTGGGTCAATGATGCCAACAATCAACTGATTCAAACGTTGGGTTATCGCTATAGCGATTTTTTCTTACCCATTGAGCAAGATTTCGAGGACGATCGCTGGCTTGAACCCGAAGAAAATCTACAGACCAAAATTGCTCAAGAATGGGGCGAGACTGCGACGATCGGACTCAAAGATCCGCGCTTTTCGCTCACTTTTCCGCTATGGCAGCGAGTTTTATCAAATGCAGGCTATCAATTAAACATCATTCTTGCGTTTCGCTCTCCATCTAGCTTTCTCAAATCCAATCAAGCCTTGTTTTACAACTGGGAAGGCTGGGACGTAGATAGACATCTGCGCTTTTGGCTGCAATTAAACTTAGCGGCGACGTACTTTACTCGCGATCTGCCTGTCTATTTTCTTTGCTATGAGGATCTGATGAACAATCCCGGCAAGGAAACTGAACAGTTAGCACAACATTTTGGGCTGGATTCGAGCTTGGTCGATCGTGCAGCAGCAGTGGTCGATCGATCTCACTATCATCATCAAACAACAACTGAAACGGGTGTTGCGCTGATTGATGAGTATTACCAACGGCTGCGATCGCGCACTGTTTCAGCAGACGACTATCTAAGCTACCGCAACACTACTTTATCTCTCGCCTAATTTGACATGCTGCAAAACATCGATACCTTAGAGTTAGCCAAACCGGACATTGCTCAGCAGGGCTTAACGGTTTGGTTTACAGGATTAAGCGGTGCAGGTAAAACCACAATTTCTCAAGCCGTTTGCCAACACTTGATTGAGCAGGGCTTAAAAGTTGAACATTTAGATGGGGACTTAGTACGCCAAACATTGACCAAAGGATTGGGATTTAGTCAAGCCGATCGTGAAGAGAACATTCGTCGGATCGGGTTTGTGGCGCATTTACTGACTCGAAACGGTGTGATTGTGTTGGTTTCTGCGATTTCGCCTTATCGATCGATTCGGCAAGAAGTTCGATCGCAAATTGGTGCATTTATTGAAGTGTTTGTTGATGCGCCTTTAGCGGTTTGTGAGCAAAGAGATGTGAAAGGACTGTATCAACGAGCGCGAAATGGAGAGATCCCACAGTTTACTGGAATTGATGCACCGTATGAAGCGCCTTTGAATCCGGAGGTCACTTGCTCGACTGCGGAGGAAACGATCGACCAGAGTGTGACCAAAGTGATGCAGGTGATTTCTAGATATCAGGCGAGTTCAGCAAGTTTCTCGGCTTCGGTTTGAAGGGGTGATTGCCCCCTAAATCCCTCCTACCGTGCACAAACATCTCTTTCCCGCTTCGTTGCCATCGGCTTCAGCCCCCTAAATCCCCCAAATTGGGGGACTTTGAACTTGAAGAAATCATTGCATTAGAAAACTCTTTTTTCTTCAAAGTCCCCCAGAATGGGGGATTTAGGGGGCGAGGGATCTCAGCAATCACAAACCAATCGACTTGTGTGTACAGGGTAGAAGGGCTGGGAATGAGGGCGATTCGCCCCCAACGCAGCGAGAAATCTCATCAATTCAGCAACTCTAAGCCTGACTATTCCAAGCCTGCGCTGCATCGTTAATCGCTTGATCTACAGTTTTCTTACCCAACATTGCCGCCTGAAGATTCTCGTAAATCGTCTGCTGCAACGTCTTGATATTTTTAACTACCGGAATCAACACCTCCGCTTCCTTAAGCTGCCCTGCACTGACGATTCTGGCTTTATCGATCGCAGTCGCATTCGCGGGTGCAGCCGTGAAGTAACCATCTTGTGCCGCTTGAATTGTCGAGGGCAACACATTCGCAGCTTTAGCAAATTCAAGCTGATTGGCATTATTGGTCAAAAACAGCGCAAACTTTACAGCAGCATCCGGCTGATCCGTATCTTTTGGAATTGCGATATTCATTACGGCAACATTCTTCTTGCGAGTATCGCCCGTGATTTGCGGAGCAGACTGCGAGGCTTGAGCGATCGTCGGTGCATTTTTCGCGATCGACTTGAGGAACTCCGCACCCGATGCCAAAATTGCCGTATTGCCCTGCTGATAGAGATCGATCGCGTGTCGATGTCCTTCAGTTAAGACTTCTTTTGGCATCAAACCATTTTTGTACATATCAACCCAATACTGAAATGCCGCTTTACCTTGAGGCGTATTAAATGCCGCTTTGCCCTGAGCATCGACTAACTGAACACCCATCTGCACAAACGATTCCATCACTTCCCCAGAATCATTCGGAACAACTGTGGCAAAGAACGCATATTTTCCAGTTTTTTCCTTGATTTGCTTTGCAGCTTGAGCCAGTTCTGCATAAGTCGCAGGCGGTTTGGAAATGCCTGCTTTCTTCATCAAATCCGTGTTGTAAATCGCAACTCGTGTGGTCAAATACCAAGGCACACCAAAGGTTTTACCGTTCAGCGTACTCGCTTGCCAAATTCCCGGAAAATACTGTTGCTTCACGTCCGCCGGAATTTTCTCATCGAGATTCATCCACGCGCCCCGCTCAGCCAACTGAGACGCAAACCCAGGATTAAGATTCACCACATCTGGAGCCGTTTTCGCCGCCACAGAAGTCAAAATCTTGCGCTCCATCTCTGCCCAAGGCACGTCTGTCCAGCGAACTTTTACGCCCGGATTTTCTTGCTCAAACTTTGCAAACAGCGCTTTGAAATAGTTATCAAACTGTGGGCTCAGTTGCATCGTCCAAAAATCAAGCTGACCGTCCGCCGCTCTTTGTCCGTTGGGAGTCCCACTGCCGCAACTGACCAGCCAACTAAGCACAACTCCCAAAATCGTAAATATCGTAAACGTTTTCCAAGTTCTAATCTGACGCATGAATCTACACAATGTCTTGCAGTGTAGCTCAGTTTACCGGATCAATTGCTCAACTCCACATTAACTGCCGCACCGGGATCTCAATTACGAAAGTTGCACCCCGTTTTGAGGGACGATCGCAGCTTAATCGTCCTCCATGCTGCTCAGTCACAATCTGATAGCTCACAGATAGTCCCAATCCTGACCCTTGTCCCACAGGCTTTGTCGTAAAGAATGGATCAAACAAACGGCGCTGTGTTGCCGCAGTCATGCCGATGCCGTTGTCTGTAATCGAAATCCGCGCCCACTCGGTTGAATCTGACTGTTGAAACAGCGAAGTTTGCACTGTAATTTCTGGAGTAAAGTCAATTTCTTCTGCAAGCCAGCGCTCATTAATTGCACCGATCGCATTAGATAGCACATTAATAAAGACTTGATTCAGCAAGCCTGCGTAACATTGGATCTTTGGTAGAGCGCCATAGTCTTTGACAATCTGAATGGCTGGACGCAGCAACGGACTCCCGCAAGCTCGATTTGACTTTAACAAATGCTGTAATAACATCAATGCACTTTCAATCCCTTCGTGCAAATCGACCGCTTTTAGATCCGCTTCATCATGGCGCGAGAAATGTCTGAGCGATCGCACAATATCGCGAATGCGTTCTGCTCCGGTTCCCATTGAGTCCAGCAGCTTCATTAAGTCGTGCCGCACAAATTCTAAATCCAGGTCTTCGAGTTCTTCGGCAATCTGTTCACTGGGAACCGGATGATCCGCTTGATAAAGCTGAATTATCCGTAGCAAATCTTCGATATAGTCTTTTGCGTGTTCAACGTTGCCGTAGATAAAACTCACTGGATTGTTAATTTCGTGAGCAATGCCTGCAACTAATTGCCCCAAGCTCGACATTTTTTCATTTTGAATCAGTTGTGCCTGAGTTTTTTGGAGTTGCTTAAATGCAGATTCAAGCTCTTGGGCTTGTTGACGGAGTTGGGCGTCGGATTGTTTGAGTGCAAGATCCGCTTGTTCGCGTTCTGCCTCTAACCGGATGCGATCGCTGATGTCGCGAGCCATTGAAACAACACCCGTGATATTTCCATCTGCATCTAAAATCTGGCTGTTATACCACTCACAAACAATGATTTCTCCATCGTCTCTGAGGTTTTGATTAATGCTGTGAATTTCACCCTGTTGCTCAAACAGCGTTTTAATAATCTGATTGACTTTTGCTTGATCCTGTTCCGGCACCCAACAGTTTCCATTCCGTCCTATTGCTTGCGATCGTGGAGTTTTAAAGATTTTTTCGGCTGCTGGATTCCATTCTTTCGCGGTAAATTCCGGTGTCCATTCGATAATCCCCATCGGTGCGTGTTGAATCAGCATCGATAGTCGTTGTTCTGACTTTAGAAGTGCAACTTCCGCCTGCTGTCGTTCGATCTCGCTTCTGGCGCGATCAATTCTGTCCGCATTGATTGAATCTTCGATTGTTCCGATAACAAAAGGATTTCCGTCTGCATCGTGTACGATCGACTTAACCACTGAAACCGCTTGCGCTTGTCCGTTAGCATCGTGGAGGTAGCCTGTCTGAATCACATCGGTTTCGCGGGTGAAAATGCCTCCATCGTCTCTTAATTCTGCGGAGAAGACGCGATCGGCACCTTCGAGGAGTTGTGCAGCGGTGTAGCGCGATCGTGCGACAAGGGCGCGATTCACAAACACAACGCGAGCATGACGATCTTGAATAAAAATTGGAGCCGCAACTCGATCGAGAACGTGACAAAAACTTAGTGCTGCGGTGGTCTCAATCTCCTGACCAATCATCGTGGAATCCCTGATACACGTCCTTTTTAGGATTCCCAGAAAGGAATTCTATTGCGCCAGCGAGCTGGTATGCGCTAATGCAAACCCTCCTGCCCAGAACAGAGATGCAGGCGACAAACTTTCAGTATTAGCTAAGGAACAATCACTGCTCCAGTTTTCTCATCAAACAGATGAATTTTGTCGATCGGCACAAACAATCTCAGAGCTTCACCCAGCCTGACGGTGCGATCGGGAGTGGTACGAACCTGCATGGTGTCTGACTTGTCAGCGAGTCTGACAGAGAGAACGGTTTCATGCCCTAAAGCTTCGATTAAATCGACTGCAACTAGAATGGTCTGCTCATTAGAATCGCTTAAACTCAGATGCTCAGGACGAATGCCTAGCGTAATCATTTGACCATCGTAGCGGCTGAGCGCTGATGCCCAGTGATTCGGGAGTGTGAGTTGAAATAGAGCATGATGCAAGGTCAATGGAGCGCGAACTTGCATCGGAATGAAATTCATTGGGGGCGATCCAATAAACTCAGCCACGAAGCGATTTGCAGGGTGATTGTAGAGTTCTAGCGGTGTGGCAAGCTGTTGAATCTGTCCGCCGTTCATGACGGCAATGCGATCGCCCATTGTCATCGCTTCGGTTTGATCATGCGTGACATAAATTGTGGTGGTTCCTAACTGACGCTGAAGTTTGACAATCTGCGCCCGTGTTTCGGCTCTGAGCTTTGCATCTAAGTTTGAGAGCGGTTCATCCATCAGAAAGACTTGCGGGTTTCTTGCCATGGCTCGACCGAGTGCAACTCGCTGTTTTTGTCCACCTGAAAGCTGTTTCGGTAGGCGATGCAATAATGGCTCAATTTGCAGCATTTGTGCGACCAGCTTGACTCGTTCTCGAACGGCGCGTTCTCGATCGCTGATGTAACGCATTCCACTGGGTAAGTTTCGCGTCGCTCCAACCGCTAAATTTTCTGTCCAATTCGCATTTTTTCCGTCTAACTTGGTGCGTCGTAGTCCAAATGCCAAATTATCATAGACGCTCATGTGTGGGTAAAGCGCGTAGTTCTGAAACACCATGGCGATATCGCGCTCTTTCGGTGGCAAATCGTTAACTACGCGATCGCTCACTCGAATGTTTCCAGCAGTGAGTTCTTCGAGTCCTGCAATCAGTCTTAACAAGGTGCTTTTGCCGCATCCTGAGGGGCCAACTAGCACCATAAATTCACCGTCTTCGATCAGGAGATTAATCGATCGCAACACGGCTGTATTTTCGCTTTGATCGCCCTTTTGATAGGATTTGTAGACGTTTTCGAGAACAACTTGAGCCACGGTATTGCCCTAATGCGTAGAAGCAGTTTATCGCATTTGCGGCAATGCAGAAATTCCCCAAATTCGCACCGTTTTATCTTCACTCCCGCTAACAATTAAAGACTGATCTTCATTGACAGCAACGGCTGTAACCAGGCTTGTATGTCCCTGCAATTGACAAACTTCCCGCCCTGCCTGCAAATCCCAGATTTTAATTGTGTTCTGACTGCCGCTAATGAGATAGCGATCGTCATTTCTCGTCACCGATGCAATTTGCCTTAATTTAATCTCGGTCGGCTCAATTTCTTGACCGTTTTTCAGACTCCACGATCGTACCTTGCGCTTTGCTCCTTGAATCATAAAAATATCAGCTTCGCTATCAATCGAAATGGTGTAAACAAAGGTATAAGCCTGAATGCTAAACATGACATCTTCAGCCGCAATGTCCCAAACCTGAATCAATCCCTCTCGACTCGCACTAATCGCGATCGCTCGATCTCCATACCGTAAATGCTGTGTTGCAACTGCGATTGCTGTAATTCCAGTGTGATGTCCTTTTAATGCCGCTAAACATTCAAACAATCGATAGTGCGGATACAATTGCAGTAGTTCTGGATAAGGTTGCAACAATGTATAAGCAACTTTCTGAACTGCGATCGCCGAATCATCTAAGGCTTGAACTAACAGATCTAGCCCTGCTGCTGTGTGTTGAATTTCTTGCAAGGCTGCAATTCGTTGATCGATGCGATCGCTCTTAAGCCGTTGCCGAATGCCGTCGATTCCTCCCAATACAGCGCTACCCATCATCGGACGGGCTAAATTTCCTAGCACTGCATCAAATTCGTTCGGGGAATTCGTCACACTGAGTTAATACCATACTTTCTCTAGTGTGCCGAAAATTCAATTTGCTGGCTGTGGTATATTCGAACCAAATTTCGTCGCGATCGTTCACATGGTTGCTACTCGCTCTCAGCAAGAAATTATCGAGCAACTCGATTTGATGTTACGCGCTCGATATCCACTGATTTACTTAGTCGGAGTCGAAGAGGACTCGATCGAAGCCGTTCTTCTACAAGTGTGCCAACAATCCGAGCGGGAATTACGATGCTGGGATATTGTGCGCGGTTGGGATGATAACGGAGCAGACAAAGGATCAGCGATCGCAGCCCTTGGACGCATTGCCAAAGCTTCAAATAATCAAGCTGCAGTTTATGTTCTGCGCGATCTTCATCCGATTCTCAAATTTCCGCTACAAGCAACGAATGCTCCAATCGTGCGGGAGATCAAAAACCTGGCGCGTGACCTGAAGCGCAGTCGTAAAACCTTGGTACTCACAAGCCATTCTCTTGATGTGCCACAAGAGATTATCGAAGAAATGACGGTAATCGACTTCCCGCTCCCTGATGTAGAAGAAATTGATGCGCTGATTGCTCAGATCGTTGTGGCGGAAAAGCTCAAACTCTCTCAACTGGGTCGCGAACAATTGGTAAAAGCTTGTCAGGGATTGAGCCGCGCCCGAATTCAGCGAGTATTAGCTAAAGCGATCGCAGCCAAACAACACATCAGCGAACAAGATATTGATAGTGTTCTTGAGGCTAAACGCCAAGCGATTCGTCAAACTGGAATTCTAGAATTCTTCACCACCCAAGAATCGCTCAAAAGTGTGGGAGGTTTAGACAATCTGAAAAAATGGGTACAAATGCGCCAAGATAGCTTTACCGAAGAAGCAAGGCGCTACGGCATTCCGAATCCAAAGGGCGTTCTACTTGCAGGCATTCAAGGTACAGGAAAATCACTGTCTGCAAAGACGATCGCGCACGAATGGCGCTTACCTCTATTGCGGCTCGATGCGGGTCGATTGTTTGGCGGACTGGTCGGGGAAAGCGAAAGTCGAGTGCGGCAGATGATCCGAATTGTCGAAGCGATCGCGCCCTGTGTGCTGTGGATGGACGAAATCGATAAAGCATTCGGCAACATTAATGCAGGCATGGACGGAGATTCTGGCACCAGTCGCCGTGTGTTTGGCAGTCTGATTACTTGGATGCAGGAGAAAACGAGTCCAGTCTTCATTGTTGCGACTGCGAATAATGTTCAAATTCTCCCGGCTGAACTCCTACGCAAAGGTCGCTTTGATGAAATTTTCTTCCTCAATTTGCCAACCGAGCCAGAACGACGCGATATCTTTCGAGTGCATCTTCAGAGATTACGATCGAGCCGACTCCGCGAGTTCGATTTAGCGTTACTCGCTCGTCAGACTCAGCAGTTTAGCGGTGCAGAAATTGAGCAAACGATCGTCGATGGAATGCAACGGGCTTTTAGTCAGGGCAGTCCTGGCAACCGTCGAGACTTTACAACTGAAGATATCGTGCGGGCGATCGAAGAATCTGTTCCCCTCGCTGCGATCGCGCGTGATCAAATCGATGCCCTGAAACAATGGGCTGCCAATTCAGGAGCACGTCCAGCTTCACAGGATATACAGTTGATCGAAGAGTTACGCGCCATTACTCGCCAGCGTGGAATTGATTTGGAGATTGAATAAATGTCACACTTTACGACGATTAAAGTTGAAATCAAAGACGGCGAAGTGCTACATCAAGCCTTACGCGAACTCAGATACAAAGTTGAGCAAAATGCACTTGTGCGAGGCTATCAAGGCAATAAAATTCAAGCAGATTATGTCATTCGGCGATCGAATGGCTACGATCTCGGCTTTCGACGCGAAGGCGATGAATACGTCCTGATTGCAGACTTCTGGGGAGCGCGAATCAATCAAACGCAATTTATCAATGAAGTTCAGCAAAAATACGCCCACAAGCAACTGCAAAGGACTGCCGCAGAGCAGGGATATACGATCGAAGCTGAAGAAGTCCTAGAAGATGGAACCGTGCGAGTCGTCGTCGGACGCTGGATTTAAATAGCTTGAGTGCCGTTGAGATTAGATTTCAACGGCACTCATAGATTTACAAAACTTCAACAATCGCGCTATTCAAACTCACCGCTTGATTTCTCACCGCACTCCAGGCAATTTGGTGCGCTTTCGACTCCTCCCCATACCACTGAAGCGCAGAGTTAAACGCTACCCTATAGAAGTGCTGGGCAGTTTCCGACAGGCGATCGCGAACCTCTTTGGGCAATTCGCGATTACTTTGGTACGACATTCAAGCCGCCTCCAGTAATGGGATAATTTTCAAGTATCCCGGCTGTGTGGACAAAACTCACCTGCCCTATGGAATATCTTCAGGATTTGATTTAAGGAGACCACTTTGATCACAGGTACTTTGAAAACCACCAAATCAGATGAAATCTTTGCGGCTGCTCAGAAATTAATGCCGGGTGGCGTAAGTTCTCCCGTTCGGGCGTTTAAGTCGGTAGGCGGACAGCCGATCGTGTTCGATCGCGTCAAAGGCGCTTACGCTTGGGATGTCGATGGCAATCAATACATCGACTATATTGGCACTTGGGGGCCTGCGATTTGCGGTCATGCGCATCCAGAGGTGATTCGGGCAATCCAAGCGGCGGCGGAAAAAGGAACGAGTTTCGGCGCGCCGTCTTACCTCGAAAACGTCCTCGCGGAAATGGTAATCGACGCGGTTCCCAGTATCGAAATGGTGCGGTTTGTGAATTCGGGAACGGAAGCCTGTATGTCGGTGCTGCGCTTGATGCGGGCATTCACCGGACGCGAGAAAATTATTAAGTTTGAAGGCTGCTACCACGGACACGCAGATATGTTCTTGGTGAAGGCTGGATCGGGTGTGGCAACGCTCGGTTTACCGGATTCTCCCGGTGTGCCTAAATCTACCACCAGCAGTACGCTGACTGCACCGTATAACGACCTAGAAGCAGTCAAACAGCTACTTGAAGAAAATCCGGGTGAAGTGGCAGGCGTAATGCTGGAGCCGATCGTCGGAAATGCTGGATTTATTCCCCCAGACCCCGGCTTCCTTGCGGGCTTGCGCGAACTCACGACAGAACACGGAGCGCTGCTGGTGTTCGATGAAGTGATGACCGGATTCCGTATCGCTTACGGTGGAGTGCAAGAGAAGTTTGGCATTACCCCGGACTTAACCACATTGGGTAAAGTGATCGGCGGTGGTTTACCTGTCGGTGCTTATGGCGGTCGGCGCGAAATCATGGAGATGGTTGCTCCCGCAGGCCCGATGTACCAAGCAGGAACGCTCTCCGGCAATCCGTTGGCAATGACGGCGGGAATTAAAACACTCGAACTGCTGCGTCAACCGGGGACGTATGACTATCTCGATCGCATCACTTCACGCCTGATCGCAGGTCTACTTGATGTCGCCAAACAAACTGGACATGCCGCTTGCGGGGGTTCGATTAGCGGAATGTTTGGCTTCTTCTTTGCCGAAGGGCCTGTTCACAGCTACGAAGATGCGAAAAAATCGGACTTGTCGAAGTTCAGCAAGTTTCATCGCGGAATGTTAGAGCAGGGGGTTTACCTCGCTCCATCGCAGTTTGAAGCAGGCTTTACCTCGCTGGCGCACACCGATGAAGATATCGATCGCACGATTGAAGCAGCACGATCGGTGATGTCAAGTTTGTAAGCTTTCTACTGAAATGCAAAAGCCGGAGGATTTACTTCTTCCGGCTTTTTTTAGTTTTTTAGCAGTTGCAGCCTTTGTGTCCACAGTCACCATGTCCGTCTTGATGTCCATCTGCACAGGCTTCGCTGCAATAGAATTTATCGTCTTTCTGAACAGCGCTATCGGTTGAGACGATGCACAGGCAAGGTTCACAAGCGCATTTCATTTGGGTTACGGTCGTCATCTTATTTTCTCCGAATCAGTTGGCTTGATTCTAACATCTGAATGCTTGTTCAGATATTACAAACTTCTACATAAAGCAGATGGCTTCAGATATTCATTCAAATAACAGAAAATCTTAAATTATTCCAAACAATAGATTCTTTGAAATGTGATCCTGCATACAGTGAGCAAAGCGAATTGATTTCCTAGTTGTAGGAGAAAGGTGTATGTGTGGCATTGGTGGTATTTTCCAGCACGACCCAGCAAGACCGATCGATCCTGCGGTTTTAATCGCAATGGCAGCCATTCAATCGCATCGAGGGCCAGATGGCTGCGGCTGGAAAACGATCAACGATCGCGGTGTCGGTTTCACTCATGCCCGTTTAGCCATTATTGATTTAAACGCCGATCGTGCTCGTCAGCCCTTTGTGTCAGAAAATCAGCAAATCATGATCGCTCACAATGGCGAATTCTATGACTACAAACGCATTCGAGCAGACCTGACTTCACGCGGCTATCAGTTTAAATCCAAAAGCGATACAGAGCTATTGATGCACTTAACTCACCGCTTCGGATTAGAAGGTGCATTACCTCATCTGCGCGGAGAATTCGGCTTTGCAATCTATGAAAAGCAATACGATCGACTCACATTAGTACGCGATCGCTTTGGCATTAAGCCCTTGTTCTGGACAATGACTCCAGAAGGGTTGGTGTTTGGTTCTGAGATTAAGGTCTTATTTGCTCATCCCGCAGTCAAGCGTAAAATTTCATCACACGGACTGTATCATCAACTCATGCAACTCATGGTTCCGGGAACGACTGCATTTGAGGAAGTTCACGCAGTTCAACCGGGACAGATGGTGATTGTTGAGCGTCAAGATGGAGAACTGAAGGTTCGCACCAAAACTTACTGGGATTTGAACTTTCCCTTACTCAGCGATCGTACCCAACAATACGACGACGAGTATTACATCGAAACGCTAAGAGAACGCTTTATCGAAGCAATTCAACTCAAGTTAGAAGCAGATGTTCCGGTGGCTTGCTATCTATCGGGTGGAATTGATTCTTGCACAATTTTAGGAATTGCTGCCGCCTGCCAACAATCTCCGGTGAAAGCGTTTACAGTTGGATTTGACAATCAGGACTATGATGAAACTGAGATTTCAAAACAAATGTCGCAAGCGGTCGGAGCCGATCAAGACATTGTAATGACGCGGGGGGGCGAACTATACGATCACTTTGCTCGCGCAATTTGGCACACCGAGCGCAGTATCTACAATACGTTTACGATCGCCAAACTGCTCCTGAGTGAGCACGTCCATAAAGCCGGATATCGCGTTGTTCTCACGGGTGAAGGCTCCGACGAACTGTTTGCCGGATATCCTCAACTGCGATTGGATATGATTCGTCACGGCATGAATGATGCCACTCCAGAGGAACGCGCCGATCTCGAAGCTTGGCTACAAGAAAGTAATCGATTGTTCCAGGGCAATCTACTAGCTCAAAAAGCATTAGATGATCCAGCCCTAACTCAGTTAGTTGGCTTCACGCCGAGTTGCTTACAGTCCTGGTTATCAATGGGGGCACAAGTTCCTGGATTGTTGCACCCGGAGCATCGCGCTGCAACTGCGAACTATTCACCTGGAGCAGCGATCGCTACCGCCCTTGATCCTGCTCAAATCTCCGCTCGACATCCGCTTGATAAAGTGCAATACATTTGGATCAAAACTCAGTTTGAATCACAAGTTCTGGGATGGGCAGGCGATCGCGTCGATATGGCAAACTCAATGGAAGCGCGTCCTCCATTCTTGGATCATCATTTAGTTGAATTTGCGGTCACACTCCCGCCATTGATGCGTTTTCGCGGCAAGCGAGATAAGTATGTGTTGCGGGAAGCAATGAAGGGACTATTACCGCAAGCATTGTACGATCGCCAGAAGTTTGCGTTTATGGCTCCTCCTTCGCATACGGATGTGGAAAAGCAAAGAGCATTGCGATCGCTGTGTGATCTGTATCTTTCAAACCGGGCGATCGCAGATGCAGGATTGCTTGATGCTGAGGCAGTGAATCAAGTGCTGCAACGCCATGCCGATCCGAACACACCGCTTTCTGCACGAACTCAGCTAGATGGCATTATCAATCATCTATTAAGTGTTCAGATGTTGCATCAGCAGTTTGTTGCGGCAGATATTCCGAGATTGGCAAGGGAGCGATCGCAGCACTTAAATTGGCGATCTCACCAACCTGTCCTCTCTGGGGTCAGCTAAGGCGAATGCAACGAGTTTCTCGCTTCGGCTCGATCGGCTTCTTGCCCCCTAAATCCCCCACAAGTGAGGGACTTTGAAAGCCGGAAAACTTCTTAAGCTTAGGGAATTGTTCTTCTCTAAGTCCCCTAGAATGGGGGATTGAGGGGGCGACCCGGATTTGACATCGGAGCGAACGCTTCCCATCGAACCCACATTCACAGAGTTGTGCGATGACCTCAAACATACATCAAAGGGTCTGGCAAAACGCCAAACCCTGAAAACTGTAGTCACTTAGTTGTATGTGTAGCTGAAACAAGAAGTAACAAGTAAGGTGGACAAAATCGCAAACATTCTAATCAGCATTCACCACACATTCAGCCAAATCAGGCTGTAGTTTTCATTGAACTTTAGCTTGCCTCAAATTGAACCATTAAACTGAAGTGAAAGAGACAAATCTGAAAGTAATTGAAGGTTGATCGTAGTTTCGCCTTTTAGACTTTGCGAGCGATTAAAGCAGGAGACACAGGCTTTAACCTGACTGGGAAGAAGGGTTTCAACTTCTTTTGTGTCTTGAATCTAAAGTAGCACTCCCATCTCAGTTCGGCTCACTCAATTCACTAATGTTTACAGCGCTTTACGGACTGCAACGATCGCCCAAACTAGCGTAAGATTGCTGCCCAAGTTGCACCCCCAACCACCCCATCAACCGCTAACCCAAACTTCGCCTGTGCTGCTTTTACCGCTGCTTCAGTTCCAGCGCCAAACACCCCATCAACTTCTCCGTCATACATGCCGATCGCTCTCAATCGACTTTGTAATCCTTGTACTGCTTCACCTCTCGCACCCCGTCGCAAAATCGGAAACGCTCCCGTCGGTGCAGGCTCAGAACGAACCGGACGTGCTTCAGGAGTCCGAGGCGCTGGAGTCAGCGTCGTAGGCTCAGAAGTGGGAAACAAGCGGTTCCAGGTTTCATTCCCAACCACACCATCGGCTGTAATTCCCGCCGCCTGTTGAAAGCGTTTTACAGCTTGATCGGTGCTTTCTTCAAATGCACCATTGACTGAACCTGAAAAATATCCTAAAAGTTTCAAAGTGCTTTGTAGCTCAGTCACCGTTGCGCCTTGACTTCCAACTCGGAGAATCGGTCGAGTCTGCGTCCATCCAGGCACGATCGTACTCAGCACCAGCGCAATCGAAATGATCAGCGATCGAACAGTCCGCATAGACAAGCGAGAATAAGGACGAATCATGAGACGCGATATCAGGGGGTAAGGTTGCATCGAACGGATTGAATCTGCCAAAAAACCAACCAAGTCAGCGAAGATTTTACACTAGGTTTCGAGAAATAATCATGCAATCTGCCCTTCTCTATCGATTTCAAGCCGCAATGATGGGGGCGCTAATCGGCGAAACGATCGCACTGCAATCGCTGAATCGGGTTCCTGCTCGTCGGTATTCGCTCGATCAGCTCATGCAGTTTTACGCGGAGTCTTTGATTACTCCGGAGCGAATCGAAACAGAAGACCATCCGATTTTTCGAGAGCCACTGACAACGGCGGAATCTGCGATCGCGCTTCTGCCTGTGTTCCTGTTCTTTCACGAAGACTTTCTGAAGCTGAGGCAGAATGCTCAGACTGTTCTGAGGCTATGGCAGAATTCTGCGGTGTCGGAGCTGGACTTACTGGCGATCGGATATACGTTCTCGCAAGCTTTACTCGAATCGCTCAATCCTCGCCGCTTTGTCACTTCGATGTTTGAAGTCTTGTTACCGCCGCCTGAAGGAGTTCCTAAGCTCCAGCGGCTTCAGCAGGTCGAAACGATGGTACAGCAGGGCATTGGACTTGAAGAGGCGACTCAGCTTATTTTGACGCTGAGTGATGCCACGCTGGGAGATGCTGCCGTTGCGTTAGCCTTGTATTGTTTTCTCAGCACGCCAGGAGACTTTCGCTTGTCGGTTCTGAGATCGCTACAAATCGGGTATCGGACTCCAACGGTTGCCGCACTCACTGGGGCACTTTCTGGAGCGTATAACAGCACGATCGGGCTTCCGTCCGAATGGCGCATGAGTGTTCCACAACAAGCTGAAATTCAGCAATTGTCTCAACAATTGTTAGCCAGTTGGTCAGGAATGTATGTGGTTAGACCGAGGAATTTTGCAGTTGCGGCTCCTCAAGTGATACGGCGTTAACTTGCTTTTTTCTTAGATTTTTTGCTATTTGCGGTGAGGCTAACAATATTCACATTCTCAGCTACAGGATGAACTAGCCATTCCTTTTTGATTAGCTCCAGTTTGACAACAGAATTCGCATTCTCAACAAACTTAAGAAACTTGCCATACCCTAACTTGCTGTGATCAAATGTTGGATCTTGTTTCAGCATTTCTGCTTTGAGTAAGGGGAGCGTTGTTGGTGTTTGAAGACTGGAAAGTGCTTGCCTTAATAATTTGAGTGCTTGGACTTGAGGATCAATTGCTGTTTCCGAAGTTTTATCTGCGTCGATGTAGATAAAGCGATCGCAACAATTTTGCACCGTTCGACTCAGAACCGATTCTCGACCAATTCCGATCGTTCTCTTACCGAGTGATTTCAACCGCCGAAACAATGGCGAAAAGTCAGCATCGCTGGTTGCCAGCACAAACCAAGAAATATCGGGCGATCGTGCAGTCATCTCCATGACATCTACAACCATCTGAATATCAGCAGCATTTTTGCCTTTAACGGGATGGTAAACGTGAACAAGTTCAAAGCCCAAGTTAATCAGATCCTCTTGGCGACCACTGATCGCTGCATTACTAAAGTCACCATAGGCTCGTTGAATCATCACCTGTCCGAGTGCATTCGCTTGTTGCAGCAAAATGCTTCCACCTTCTGACTTCAACCATCCGGATAGATTCTCAACATCTAGGAAAATTGCGACTTTGTTTGACATTAGGACATTAGTTAGGGGAAGTTTCGCTCTGAATGCCTTTATCATTCCCATCCGAAGCGCGAAATTGTACGGGTGTCTTTCCGCCGAGTTTTGCAAATTTGATCGAGAATAGAAATCGATGCCGTTGGTCTAGATTGCCTTGAGTCAAGCCCCTTCTAATCGCCCGAATCCCCAGGACACTCACCTCAATCGAGCGCGGGCAAGTTTGCGCCAAGCGTTTACCAATTATTCTCAGTTTTTGCGATCGACCAAAGATCCGCAACTTGAATCTGCATTAAAGACGGAACTCGAAACGATCTCAAGCAATTTGAAGAAGCTCGATCAGTACGTGCTGAGAATTGCGGTGTTTGGCTTGGTGAGTCGCGGAAAATCGGCAATTTTGAATGCGCTGATTGGAGAAAAGGTGTTTGAAACAGGTCCTCTAAACGGCGTGACGCAGGCTCCCAGCCTGGTTACTTGGTCGCCAAGTGGTGGGTTTGTGTCTGAAGGACGATCGATCGTGCCAGAGTCTTCGAGCAAGATTCGCATCGAATTGATCGATACACCGGGACTTGATGAAATTGACGGACAAGCGCGGGCAGAAATGGCGCAAGAAGTTGCCCGACAAGCGGATTTAATTTTGTTTGTGATTTCTGGAGATATGACGCGGACTGAATACAAAGCGCTCTGTGATCTCAGACAAGCACAAAAGCCGCTAATTCTAGTGTTTAACAAAGTTGACCTTTATCCGGATCAATCGCGCCAAGATATCTATCTCAATCTGCAAAGCTTGGGGGCTAGAACAGGAAATAGCGATCGCTTAGAGCAGCTTTTAACTTCAGATGAGATTGTCATGGTTGCGGCGGAACCCGCACCGCTGCAAATGCGCGTGGAATATCCAGACGGGCGAGTGAGCTATGAATGGGAAAGCCCACCTCCGCAAATTGAGGAATTGAAAGCGAAGATTCTGACGATTCTGAATCGAGAAGGTCGATCGCTCTTGGCGCTCAATGCGTTGACTCAAGCTAGAGTCGCAGAAGAAGAAATCGCGGCGAAAGTGATGGAACTGCGAAACGCCGAAGCTGAAGCCTTAATCTGGAAGTTTACCCGCTACAAAGCGATCGCCATTGCACTCAACCCGATCGCGTTTCTCGATCTCATTGGTGGCGCAGTTTCAGATTTAGCAATGATCCAAGCTTTAGCAAATCTCTATGGCTTGCCGATGACGCGCTATGAGGCAGGAAAGCTATTAAATACAATCCTGCTCAGTTCAGGAACATTGCTGCTCGGTGAGATTGGTAGCGGAGTTTTACTAGGAATGGGCAAAAGTGCAGCAGCTTTAGCGACCGGAGTAGATGGCAGTGCAGGATTCTCGGCATTCGCGGGAACGGCTGCTGTTCAAGCAGGCATTGCAGGATATGGGTCGTACTCGGTTGGACGAGCAGCGCAAGTTTACCTGGAAAATGGCTGCACCTGGGGCGCACAGGGCGCTAACACGGTGATTCGCGAAATATTGAATCAAGTGGATGCCAAAACGATTATTTATCGATTGCGGCAGGAACTTTTGTAATATCTGTAATACTTGTAGTATTATAAAAATCTTGAAGAAGTTGAGCAGCGTCCTGTCTCAATTTCCGTTGGCGCTTGGAATTTTTTGAATGTTGTCGGGGCGATCAACCCTCAGCCACACTGGGAGGATGTATGGCTAAATTTTTAGACATTCTCAAATACTTTCGCAACTACTGGAAGATTTCAATTTTCAGTATTGCGATGATGAGTTTGTTCGAGATTATTGACTTATTTGTGCCTTATACGATCGGGCAAATTTTGAATGTCCTGTCGGGGCAGCCGCTCGATCGTGTCTTACAAAGCCTGATCAATTCAACTGCACAAATCAGCCGAGTTGAAGTTAATCAATCCTTTACGCTATCGGTGTTATTGGTGCTAATCGCGATCGTGTCTGTGGTGCGTGCGCCGATTCAGCCGTGGTTAGGTGCCTGGTTTGCTTGGGATACTGCATTTCGGGCGCGTCGTGATAATGCTGGGGAATCGTTAAAAAAGGTATTGACTTTACCATTAGAGTTCTACGACGAGAACAATGCTGGACGGATTGCAGCGCGTGTCGCAAAAGGATTGTCAAATCATACTTGGATCTATCCGGATATGATTTCGCAACTGTTCCCGAAGCTTTTACGGGTGATTGGAATTGTTGCAGTGATTTGGTTTATCGAATGGCGCATCGCGATTTTACTGCTCGTTTCGTTTATTGGTATTCTCGCGTTTAACTTAGTAGGGCTGAAAGAGCTTTCTGACCAAGAAGAACGCTTAGATAAATACATGGAGGATACTGAAAGCCGCACTTCTGAGATTATCACCAATATTAAGACGGTGAAAGCCTTTGCAACCGAAACTTCAGAGCTGAAGCGCCAGCAGCAGAGACTTGATCGAGAGTTCAAAGTGCTGGACTATCGCATTCACAAAGGCTATGTAATGCTGATGATGTATGAGCGCACGATCGTTCAGACTTGTGTGTTCATCTTGTTTGCTTTAGCAGTCTGTGCCACAGCACAGGGCAAGATCTCGATCGGTCACTTTACAACGACTTTCACAATATCAAGTATGGCGTATGCGGAAGTACAACCGATTAGTCAATTTGCTGAGTTCTTTGCGCGGCGCTATGGTTCAATGGTGCGCTTTCACGAGTTTATGAAGCTTCCGGTTGGTATGGATGCTAGCAGTCTCGCACCCCATCCTGAAGCGGTACCGAAGTATCAGTTCACCGGGAAAGTTGAATTCTCTAATCTGCGGTTTGGTTACAATGTCGATCGACCCGTTCTCAAAAACATCAACTTACTCATCGAACCATATCAAACGGTGGCATTAGTCGGTCGATCGGGGTCAGGAAAATCAACGCTTGTCAAGCTTCTGTTCCGCTACTTTGAGCCGAATCAGGGCAAGATCTTGATCGATGGTCAAGACATTCGACGGTTGGATATTAGTGGCTATCGGAAGCGATTAGCCATTGTTCACCAAGAGGTTGATATCTTCAATGGCACATTGCTCGATAACCTGACCTATGGCAATCCCAACGCCACAATGGAGCAAGTCCGCGAAGCCTGTCGTATTGCTCAGGCAGAAGACTTTATCCAACAGATGTCAGCCGGATATGCGACGATCGTTGGTGAACGGGGGGTTCGACTCTCCGGAGGACAAAGACAGCGAATCGGGATTGCTAGAGCTTTGATTGTTGATCCGGATGTGCTGATCTTTGATGAAGCAACTTCAAGCTTGGACTATGAATCAGAGCGATCGATTCAGTTAGCAATGCGATCGATTCTGGGAACGAGAACATTGATCATCATTGCTCACCGACTGAGTACGGTGCGTGAAGCAGACAAAATTGTGGTGTTAGACCAAGGCAACATTGTTGAGGTTGGCAGCCACGAAGAACTGCTACAACAAGGCGGACTCTATCAACGCTTGCACTCGCTTCAGGAAACTGGCGAATTGTTAGCTTAATTCTACATAGCATGGGAAGTAAAAGCTTTCCCATGCTTGTTTAAACTGCATTTCGTTTTTGCCTTAATTGTTGCATCCAAGCTTTTGTTCCATAGATTCCTTGCAGCAGAGCGGGGACGGTTAGATCTACATCTAGTGCCTCCCAATGCAAGCCAATCCCAGAAGGAGTAATTTCAATGGTTGCTAAATCCTCTTCAGAAGCATCAGCCAATCCCTGTGCAAGTTCATGAGGAAACATAAAAGTTGAGCCGTCTTTTAGATGAATGACGACTTGACCAGAAGCACGATCGTAATAGGCAGAAGCAGCACGCGGCTCTGTGGCATCTACGAGAATTGCTCGATCGTAGGCACGATCAAGCTGTGCTTCTAAAGCTGCATCAAGGTTCTCCATGAATTTCTCTCCAAGCTTCTAACAAATTCGCTCTGATAGGAAATCACCAGTTTGGGAGGGTAGATGGTCATCTAAATAAATCACCACTCGCAATCCATCTTTTCTATGACCGTTGTCATTCACCGCTCTCACAGTAATTATTACAATGAGCGTAGATACTCCACGACCGATCGCGCAATGGTTAAATTTCCATCTTTAGCGAGCTTTTCTGTTTTACGCGGTGCGTTCATTGATTGAGTGATACCTTTCCAATCACCGTTAAAAAACTCATCGGTTGACCAAATTTGATGCGTTGCATAGTTCTGAATCCCTTCGAGCAACACTGGAGACTCAGCAAAACCCTCACGGGTAACAGTTGTAACCGGAATTTCGTAGCGGCAAGCCTCGGAAAAAGTGCTATATCCCGGTTTTGTGAGTAGACGACCACACACAGGCATGAGATCAATCGGGCGATAAAAGCGATCGTCTACTTTGATTAGATTCGGGAAGTCTGGAGCGTTTAGATCAAAACAAAGAAATCTGTAATCGGGATAGCGCATCACGTTTTCGTAGGGAATGCGATCGAGTCCCAATCCGCCAAATGTTGCCAAAATAATGTTTTCTTTCGGAGTTTCAGTTAGATCAAATTTCTCTAAAATCTCTGCGGCATCGAATCGGGGATCAACTCCGGTCAAGCCCACATCTGTAATGTGAGAAAACGCGCTCATGGATTCATGAAAGGGCATTCTGAACAATCGATCGCACTGAGCAAAACATTCCCCAATCCAATCTGCAACCTCAATAAATTCGCCGCCCCAATCGCGATAGATAAAGTCCCACCCAAAGTTACTCATCATCCAGCCCGGAACGCCTGCTGCTTTGGCGATCGGAGCCGCTAACGGTGGAATATCTCCCAACACTAAGCCAACTCGATTTTGACGAATAAAATTGGCCTCGCTAGCAATGATCGATCGCTGTTGTTGCTGAATCTGACGGAGTTTCTCTAAGGTTGCCGCTTTATCCATGGTGAGACTATCCCCTTGAATCACACCCACATCAAAGGCGCGGGGACGATGGATAAAATCTCCTGGAATATAAGCTTCCAGCAGCGATCGCGGAGCCGTGGTCACAAGGATTAATACAATCTCAGGATCGAGCCGCTGAATTTCAGCCGCGATCGAGGCTGCCCGGGTGGCATGACCAAAGCCATGATTGGTAATCGCAAGATAGAGAATTGGTTGAGGCATGGCATCTCGAAGAAACGATCAGAAAACAAGCTTAAGCGATTGAGGCAAAAATTGTACGGCTTATCTTCTGATGCGTCGCAGAACTGTTGTGAAGTCGGGAGCCGGGTGTCGCTTCCTTTTCAGCCCCCTACTCCCACTTCTTTTAGCGGTCACAACTCAAACAGGATCGTTATATTAACGCGCTGTCAAATTTGCGATCGGAGCCGAGACAATTCCTTGAGCGATCTGCTGGGCGCGATTGATCGGAATTGCAAATCCAATGCCTTGAGTCCCCCGAATAATCGCTGTATTAATGCCAATAACCTGCCCGTTCTGGTTAAGCAATGGGCCACCAGAATTGCCCGGATTGATCGCAGCATCGGTTTGGATATAGCCTTGACCATTCGGCGCTCCAAACGATCGCCCCGATCGCTCAGTGCCACTGATAATGCCAACCGTGACAGTATTATCCAATCCAAGTGGATTACCAATCGCGATCGCCCATTCTCCGGGACGCAGTTGATTAGAATTTCCCAAAGGAACTGTAGGCAAATTGTTTGCTTGGATTTTCACCACGGCAACATCAGCCTGACGATCTTCTCCGACGACGCGCCCTTCAAACTGTCGTCCATCTTTCAGCGTGACGGTGACTCGATTAGCTCGATCGACCACATGAGCATTGGTCAAAATTAATCCATCCGATCGCGTAATAAATCCTGAACCCACTCCGCGTACAACTCGCTCATTAGAGAAATTACCTCCTGCCGTGCGTGATGAATTAATCCGAACGACTGCCGCACCTGTACGATCGACCGCGTTTGAGACGAAGTTGGCATCAGGAGATGTAGATTGAGCTACTACGGGCTGTAGATCCACAATTCGAGCGGGGGCAAAGTGAGTCGTTGCGACCGCTGCGATCGCGGCGATCGCGCCAAATGAAACTAGCGAAATTGAAGTGATTGATTTTTTCAAAGCCATCATAGTGATTAGAAATTCCTTGATTGAAATTGAATTACTTCGACTGCAACACTTGATTAATCGATGCCAATGCCGTCTGTATCGTGTCGTTCAAACTGGTTGCATTGGTGATGCGATCGGTCGGTGAATGATAGTTCGGATCAGAGCCGCGATAGAAAAACAACACAGGGACTCCCTTCGCTGCAAACGACGCATGATCACTGCTGCTATTTGTTAAAGCTGGAACAAAAGTTGGAACATTGGAATTGAGTTGCTTGAGCTGCGATCGTAACTCAGCAGACCCGCCAATGAGGAGACGATCATTGATCCCCACCATGTCGAAATTAAACATGGCTGCTAAACCAGACAAAAATTGAGGCTGCACAGAATTTACGAAGGCTCTTGATCCTTGCAAGCCATCTTCTTCACCATCAAACGCCACGAACCACACTTCGCGAGCCAATGGCGTGTTCGCCAACCGCCGCGCCGTTTCCAAGACCACTGCTGTTCCAGATGCGTTGTCGTTGGCTCCAGGAGAACCGGAAACAGAGTCATAATGTCCACCTAACAATAAACGAGGTTGAGTTACACCAGAAAGACGAGCAATCACGTTGCGTCCGGTAATCGTTCGCCGCTCTGTATTGACAGAAACCTGTGCAGATGGCGCGTTGAGTAATTTTGCACCATTACTTTGAGTGATGCCGATCGCCGGAATTGCTGCCGGGCTGCTCAGCGTTCCTCGCAGGGGTTTGTCTTCTGAATTGATCACAATGACTGCGATCGCGCCCGCCTTTGCTGCGTTGTCTACTTTCTGTGAGAACGGAATTTCGCCCCGCCGCACAACCGCGATCGCACCCTTCACCTCAATCGATGCAAAGTCATTGGGTCGCCCCACATTGGGAACGGCGACCAACCGCGCATTGGCTTGACCTGCGATCGAATTGTTTAGAGCTTCACCTGAGATTGTCTGTCCATTTACGGCAACACTTGAACCTAGATCTCGAAACTTCGGATAGGTGAAGGTCTGCACCTCAGTTTGATAGCCTGCTTTGCGATATTCCTCGATCAGAAATTGACTTGCTTGCTGTGCGGCAGGTGTCCCCGCAACTCTCGCTCCAATCTGAATCAGCTTTTGAACGGTTTCTTGAACCCGACTATCAGATGGAGATGCCGCTTCAGTTGTACTGGCAGCAGCGGTATCTTCGGAACGGTTTGCTTGAATCGTACAAGCCGGAAGCGTTGCCAAAATGACAGCAAAAGCTGCATAGATGGATTTAACGGTTTTGTTCATTCGAGTCATGACGACAAAAAGGTTCAGAAAGCATCCTCACACCTACCTTTGCAAAGCGTTTCTTAAGCTATTTCCTATTGTGGAGAGCGATTATGACAAGGAAATGTCAGAGGTAAACCGGCTGGACGGTTTGAGCGGCAGTTCAATGCGGAAAGTTGAGCCACGATCGACTTCACTGATGACGCGAATCTGTCCCTGATGCGCTTCGATAATTTGCTTCGCGATCGCAAGCCCGAGTCCAAATCCGCCGGTTTGCCGAGTGCGGGCAGTATCTACGCGATAAAACCGCTCAAACACATGAAAGAGATCTGCGGCAGGAATACCGATTCCAGTATCTTGAATCTCAAAAACAGCGTGATTCGACTGAACGAATAAACGCAGTTCAATCATTCCGCCTGCGGGTGTGTATTTGAGTGCGTTCGTGATTAAATTGACGATCGCTTGTCTCAGTAAATTGGGATCAGCTTTGAGCCAGAGTGTTGCTTCCCGAATGTGGCTGGTTAGCTGAAGGTGTTTCTCGATCGCTTGAGGCGTATATTCTTCTATCAATGATTGCACTAACGCAGCAAAATCAATAGCATTCAGGGTTGCTGGATCTAACTTTCCATCTTGGCGTGACAGGAACAACAATTGATCAATCAGTGAACCCATTGATTGGGCAATCATCACAATCTGAGTTAACCGCGATCGCATTTCTTGAATGTCCTCCGGTGGCATCAGTGCAACCTGAGCTTGGCTCAAAATTCCAGCGACGGGAGTTCTGAGTTCATGAGAGGCATCGGCTGTAAAGCGCTGAAGACGATCGTAAGCATGACGCGTCGGTTGCAGGGCGATTCCCGCCAAAGTCCAACCAATGACTCCAATCACTCCAAGCGTCACCGGAAGACCAATGCTAAGAAATAATCGCGCTTGATCTAAGCTCTTTTGCAGCGAATCGAGCGGCACTGCAACTTGTAGATAGCCTACAATCCTCGCGCCGTTTTTTAGTGGAATCGTCAACTGCCTTAAAACACTGGCTGGAGATGTGATCGTTCTCCAGCCGATCGTATCTTCTAACCTCAATGGAGAACTTTGATCAGAAGCTTGAAGTCGCCTTCTTCGAGCATCATACAATCGAACATAAGCAAATTGAGGATTTGGAGTCATTGATGGTGATTGGTTGCTGCGGCTCAATTGACCCGTGAGAATCTGTGTTTGCTTCAGCAGGGTTTGATCAAATCGATCGAGTTGTTCATTCACAGTCAGCCCATAGCCGATCGTTGCAAATAGCGTCAGAACCCCGCCCATGGAGAGCGTGTACCAGTAGGCTAAATTCCGGCGGCTGCGGTGAAACATGAGACGCAGTTATCTCGCTTCAGAGTCAATAGAAATCAATCGATAACCCACACCATACACGGTTTCAAGCCAGTTCTTGGCTCCAACTGCATCAAGCCGTTGTCGCAGTCGTCGAACCAAGGTGGTGACTGCATTGCTTTCGGGTTGACTGCCCCAACCCCACAAGGCTTGCTCTACCTGATCGTGTGTCACCACTTGGCGCGGATGCCGCATAAAATATTCCATCAACTGAAATTCTCGTCCTGATAGTTGCACCGTCGTTTGTTGGCGCTCTAGAGTCAAGGTGTTGAGGTGCAACTGTAAATCTCCCAAACTCAGCGTGTCGCCTTGCCACAACGGGGATCGTCGCCGTAATGCGCGCACCCGTGCCAATAATTCCATCACATCCACGGGTTTAACGAGATAATCATCGGCTCCAGCATCTAGTCCTGTCACTTTATCGATCGTCGTATCCTTTGCGGTTAGCATTAACACCGGAGCCGTCTTGCCTACCTGCCGAAACTGCCGACACAGTTCGATTCCGCTGATTTGAGGCAGCATCCAATCGAGAATTAGCAGGTCATAGGGACGATCGAGCATCAGCGATCGGGCTGTCATTGCTTCAGCGATCGCATCAACAATATGTCCCGCTTTTTCTAGCGCGGCTTGCAAAGGTTCTAGTTGAAGGGAATCATCCTCAACCAGTAGAATCAGCATATTCGCTCCTCAAACTAACTTTCCTATTCTAGAAAATGCTTGAAGATTCACCTCGATAAAGGAATGTTCCCTTGAAAAGCTTACCCAATCTAGGACTTTGGTTTTGGTTGTCACTACCCCTGCTCGGCATGTTGTTTTGGACAAGCAGTGGTTGGATTGTTGATCGGCAATTGAAACAGAATAATCAAAGCGTAGAAAGTATTCAAATTAAGATAGTCGAGATTCGATAATTCCTGCGTTGTTTAACGGTGCGATTGCCATCTTTATCAGTTGTTTGACAGCATCGTTGCTCTCATCAAATAAATGCGCGACAAGCGATGAATCGCGATCGACGGCAGGAAGGGGTAAGTTAAGATTCGGGCAAATCACCGAAGCGATCGCGGTATCGCTGAAGTTCGGTGGCAAGGGCTTCGGCACGTTGGCGTTCTTGAGCAGCTTGCGATTCGGCAGCTTCGAGGGCAGTCGCTAATTCATCGGGGATCAGTAATTTCTCACCCGTTTCTAAGCGATAAAACCCAATCAGGTTGCCCTCGACGGTGAGACGAAGCTGTAGGGGTTGGCTTTGACCATCGGCAATGAGCTCGTAAGTTTCGCCTCTCAAGCGATAGCCCCGGAGTTTTTCTGGGATCCATTCGCCTTTAGGATCAAATTGCCAATATTCTTGAACACCCAATTGTTCGTAAAGCGTTTTCTTAAAGCTTTCGTCCTGGGTTCTGGTTCCGGGCGAAGTCATCTCAAAAATCACGGCAGGAACTTGCCCTTCTTCCCAGATTTTGTAGTTGTCGCGTCCCCCTGGTTCGACCCCAAAAATCACCATCACATCAGGCGCAGTCCGCAGCCTGGGAAAGCCTTGCGCGTAGTAGAGAAACTGGTTGCCTAAAACGGTTGCTTGCTGACCTGTGAGGTATTGGCGCAATACTTCCAGGGTGATGAGTAAAGCATAGAAATGGTCGTAAGTTTCTGCCACGGGTTCACCATCGCCAGTGGGATAGAAAATTTCTGGAGTTTGAGAAGCAGAAGCAAGAGCCGTCATCGCTGTGCCTCCAGTGCGTGTGATCTAGTTTCGTGTGATCTAGTTTATTGTACGATCGTAGCGGATATCTAAATACCGATGAGCGGATTTGGTCGGTGTAGTTTATGCGAGCTGTCTCAGCACCGTAATGTAGCGATCGATCGCATGATCCTTAAATCGCTGACTGACGAAGTTAAGACTAAACCGTCGTCCAATTCGGATCTCTTTGTCTACAGCGCGATATCCCTGCCACCAGCGCGGTAACTCTGGGACAAGATCCATTCCATGAACTATTCGGTAGCTGTTGGGAACTCGCTGATTGAAAGACTCACGAAATCCATCGTTTCCGACATTCGGTGCGCCATAAGTGTAGGCTTCGATCGTCACTTTATCAGAAAAATTGTACTGAACATCTACAGCGCATAAGGTTGCTAAGGCTCCACCTAGACTATGCCCCGTTGCAACGACACTGGATATCGCATTGTTTCTAATGTAATCATGAATTTTATCCCGCACCGCAAAATAAGCTGCAACAAAGCCTTGGTGGATCAGTGCTCCCGAACGATTAGAGCCAGCATACGGATAGGTTTTCTCCTGTGGCTCAACAATCAATTCTCGAATCACGTTTTGGTCAAACTGAGTGCGTTCTAGTTTAGTGTTAAAATTTGTTTCCCAATCTTCCGAGGATTTGCTACCTCTAAACACAATCGTTGCTGCGGTTCCTTCTACTAAAATCGCGCATTGGGTATCTGTTTTTGGTTCACTAATCAGGACAGGGTTAACGGTGATGCCGTCAAACTTAATAGTGTCGAAGTTCTCATAAATCTTTTGACAAAGAAGAGCGTACTTTACAGCTTTTGTATAATCAATCGACATACAACCTCCGGTGGCAACTAAAGTATTGTGCATTATTTAACTACCATTAAACTGAGTCGTTTTCAGAAGATTTTTCTAAGAAGGAATAGCGATCGCATCGAATTAATTCTTTGAATTCTAATTCTGTTTCCTTTTCTACTGGTTAGCTAGAGTGTGAGAAACTACAGTTGCATTCACAGCCCAGCTATTTTTCTAGAGCAATTTAATATGGCAACTTATGTAATTACGGGAGCAAATCGAGGAATTGGCTACGAATTTTGTCGTCAACTGCAAGAGCGAGGAGACACGGTGATTGCCGTCTGCCGCGCTGCCTCTGAAGAATTGCAGCAGCTAGGCGTACAGCTTGAGACTGGGATCGATATTACTTCAGACGCTTCGGTTGCAGAGTTGCAAAATCGACTACAAAAGACCACGATCGATGTTCTCATCAACAATGCAGGTATTCTCAAGCGAGTGACGTTAGATAACCTCGACTTCGATAGCATTCGCGAACAGTTTGAAGTGAATGCTCTAGGCGCATTGCGAGTCACTCATGCGTTGCTACCGCATCTTAAAAACGGCTCTAAGATTGTCTTGATGACTAGCCGAATGGGGTCGATCGCAGACAATACCTCTGGCAGTTCTTATGGGTATCGAATGTCGAAGGTGGCGCTATCAATGGCAGGAAAGTCGTTGGCGCATGATCTAAAACCGCGTGGAATTGCAGTAGCGATTCTACATCCGGGTCTAGTGCAAACGCGAATGACAAACTTTACGCCTGGAGGTATTACACCAGAAGAATCTGTGAAGGGACTTCTAGCTCGTATTGATGAGTTGACTTTGGAAAATACGGGAACATTCTGGCACGCAAAGGGTGAAGTGCTACCCTGGTAAGCCGAAGTCGTCTAGCATGAGTTCGGCGGCAATTAACCGATTGATCGATCGCACGCGAGAAAACTTGTCGAAGACCACGAGAGAGCACTACAGCCTGATTTCATCCATTCTCTAACAGATTTTAGAATCTTCATCTCTCCATTCAACAACGCTGGGAAACCTGCACGAAAAGATGAAGTTTTCATCAACTTCACTCTAAAAGACTTGAGATATTCAGTGGTTCTACTTAATGATGGTGCAACGAGCAAATGCTTGTAGATGTGTAAGGTCACTTCGTAAATATAATGCAACCACCAACCTTAGTTTCTGGGTTGGCTCCAGCAGCTATGTTCTTGTATGCCTGCCTGGAGCGCCGCTTAAATGACACCGCCTTTAGCTGGTTAAATGAAACGGTTCATCAAATAGAAGAAGGAGCCTCTGAACGTCTCTTTATTGCTCGATTTAGCGCTGTCCCCAGACATTTGGGAAAATCTGATCTTGATCTTGCTGACAAAGATGTCCAAGCGTTCGATCGCGTTCGTCCGGGATTGTTGCTGAAGCACTGGAGCCTAGATCAAGCAGGACGAGCCTTGTTAGTTCTTGCTTGGGCAGACTCTCATCCTGATTCCTATATTAGTACGGTCGAAAAGCTGTTTTCAGCAGCAGAGATGGGTGAACTGGTGGCGCTTTATCAGGTACTACCACTGCTTCCTCATCCCGATCGCTTGCTCACCCGAGCGCTCGACGGCATTCGCACCAATATCACAGCCGTATTTAATGCTCTTACTCTAAACAATCCTTACCCTGCTGAATACTTTAGCGAAGATGCCTGGAATCAACTGGTGCTGAAGGCTCTGTTTGTCGGTAGTCCGCTCCATGCGATCGTTGGTTTAGATCGTCGCGCCAATCCTAAGCTGGCTCGAATGCTGTCAGACTATGCTCACGAGCGCTGGGCAGCAGGGCGACCCGTTAATCCTGAACTGTGGCGAGTAGCGGCTCCGTATCTAGAGCGCGATCGCATCAATGATCTCACTAGATTGATCTCTAGTGCTGATTCACAGGAGCAAAAAGCGGGAGCGCTTGCCTGTGCAGCCTCTCCACTACCAGAAGCTCAGGCTCTTCTGGTACAAGTCCCCCACCTACAACAGCAGATCCAGCATGGTGAACTGTCCTGGGAGCACTTTGCTCTGCTCTAAGTAGCGTTTCTGAAAATCTACATCTGTCCAACAATCAACCAATTGCCATGCAGCCAAACTCCATGATGTTTATCGATCCTCATATCCATATGTCATCCCGCACCACCTATGATTATCTGGTGATGCAGCAATATGGAGTCGTTGCCTTGATTGAGCCTTCCTTCTGGTTGGGGCAGCCTCGTACCAGCGCAGGAACATTCAAAGACTATTTCAATAGTCTGGTGGGTTGGGAGCGATTTCGGGCTGGACAGTTTGGAATGCGCCATTACTGTACTATCTCCATCAATCCAAAAGAAGCCAACAATGAAGCCCTGGCGGAGGAAGTAATGGAGCTATTACCGCTCTACGCTGGCAAAGAAGGGGTAGTCGCGATCGGAGAAATTGGCTTTGATGAGATTACAAAGGCAGAAGAGAAATACTTTCGCCTACAGCTTGAGCTTGCAAAAGAACTCGATAAGCTAGTGCTGGTACATACTCCCCATCGCAACAAAAAAGAGGGAACCACGTTGAGCATGGACATTTGCTTGGAACATGGGATCGATCCTCAACGAGTCATAATCGATCATTGCAACGAGGAAACCGTTGAAGAAGTAGTAAATCGGGGTTTTTGGTGTGCGTTTTCTATCTATCCCAATACCAAGATGGGGAATGAACGAATGGTAGAACTGGTGCGGCGCTATGGCAGCCAGCAAATCATGATCAACAGCGCAGCAGACTGGGGAATGAGCGACCCGTTAGCAGTTCCTAAAACCGCTCAACTGATGCTTCAGTGCGGAATTCCCGAAGAGCAGGTGAGAGCAGTTAGCTATAGCAATGCGCTTGCAGCTTATGGTCAAAGCGGTGAAATGAAAGAAGAGGACTGGCTGAATCCTCTCCCTGTCGATCAGCGTCAACTTTACAGTGGCAACTCGGTTCTACGAGGACAAACCCCTGTGTACGATGCCGAGCAAGAATCTTTAATCATTCGGTAATGCTTGATACTTGTTTCTATTCTTTGAATACCAGGACAGGTCTCTCAATACAACTCTTTTAGAACCCTACCCCGATGAATACAACCAGTATGCAGTCCGCCTCGCTATGGGCCTACCTGCAATTGATGCGACCTGCCAATATCCTCACTGCCTGGGCAGACATTCTGCTAGGATATGCGGCGGCTGGGCAAGTGAGTCAAATCCAGGCAGTGCTGGCTGGAACGGTATCTATAGTAGAGCTAGTTCCCCTTGGTTGGCTGTTGTTAGCAACGACAGGACTCTACGCCGGGGCGGTTGTCTTCAATGATGTGTTTGATGCAGAGCTAGATGCAGAGGAGCGTCCTGAACGTCCGATTCCTAGTGGTCGAGCTTCACGACAGGGAGCAACAATTTTAGGAAGCGTGCTGCTACTGGGCGGCATTGCGGCGGCGGCTCAAGTCTCTCTGATCAGTGCTTTATTGGCGATCGCGATCACGATTGCAGCACTACTGTATGACAGTGCGGGCAAGCACCAGGATCAGTTTGGCCCGATCAATATGGGGCTATGTCGGGGAGGAAACTTGCTCTTGGGGATTAGTGCGGCTCCGGAATTGTTGAGTGATCGCTGGTTCTTGGCTTTGATCCCGATCGTATACATTATTGCGGTTACAGCGATTAGTCGGGGCGAGGTGCAAGGAGGCAAGCGTGAAACCGGGATTGCTGCGCTGGTGCTAGCCGGAGCTGTGATTTCAGCAATTTTGCTACTGGGATTCCTGCCTGTTTATCACTTGCTTGCTGCTGTTCCTTTTGTGCTGTTATTTGCGGGATTGATTCTCCCTGCTTTTATTAAAGCGACTCAAGATCCCAGCCCCAAAACGATTCAAAACGCTGTGAAATCAGGAGTTCTTTCCTTGATTGTGATGGATGCTGCTGTAGCGGCTGGTTTTGCTGGATGGCTGTACGGAGCGATGTTACTCGTGTTGCTTCCCCTATCTATGCTTCTAGCGCGATTGTTCGCTGTAACCTAATCTTTGCGTTTTTTGCTGCTGTTCATTCTCCAAATAACTATGACATCTTTATTGCGCCGTCCTGCTCGTCCTCAACAGTCCTCGCTCCCGATCCTTAAACAGCAGTTTGAAGTAAACTTTCGATATGAAGTTCACTTTACACAAGGCTTATTTCGGACAGATAATCCACTCCTGGCGCAAGTCATTGCTCAACAGGCAGATGCAGACGCTAAAAAAATGTTGGTTGTGGTCGATGGAGGCTTGCTCCCGCATCATCCCCAGCTATTGAATCAAATTGAATCCTATACCAAAGCTTACCCAAAGTTAGCCCTGCCCATTTCTCCGATCGTGGTTCCCGGTGGTGAAGCCGCAAAGAACAATCCTAGTCTAATTGAGCAACTGCATCAGGCGGTCGATGACATTGGGTTATGTCGTCACTCTTATGTAGTCGCGATCGGTGGTGGTGCGGTATTGGATATGGTTGGCTATGCTGCGGCAACCGCTCATCGGGGCATTCGCCTGATTCGAGTACCCACTACGGTTCTGGCTCAGAATGACTCTGGAATTGGCGTGAAAAATGGTATTAATGCCTTCAACAAAAAGAACTTTTTAGGAACCTTTGCGCCACCCTTTGCGGTACTGAATGACTTTGAGTTTTTAACGACGCTCGACGATCGCGACTGGCGATCGGGCATGGCGGAAGCAATCAAAGTGGCGTTGATCAAATCACCTGAATTTTTCACCAACATTGAAGCTCAAGCAGAGGCACTCGCACGACGAGAGATGCCAGCGATGCAGCACCTCATCTATCACTGTGCCCAACTTCATCTAGAGCATATTGCCGGACATGGCGATCCGTTTGAACTGGGATCATCGCGACCCTTGGATTTTGGGCACTGGGCAGCGCATCGATTAGAGCGGCTCACGAATTATGAATTGCGGCATGGAGAAGCAGTTGCGATCGGGATTGCGCTGGATGCAACCTATTCCTATTTAATCAATCTTTTACCTGAAGCAGATTGGCAACGCATTTGTAAAACTCTGAAAACATTAGGCTTTACGCTGTTTGTTCCAGAGTTAACTAGCTATCTTGATGAGCCAGAGCACCCTTTATCCCTGTTTCGCGGGCTGAGTGAATTTCGGGAACATTTAGGCGGAGAGCTAACGTTGATGCTATTAAAGCAAGTGGGTCAGGGTCTGGAAGTCCATCACGTTGATTGGGAACAGTACCGCAAAGCGATCGCGATTCTATCTACTCTCTAAAGTTCTATTTGTCATCCTAGTCATGCGTCTTTCCACTCCATCCCCGCTCCATCTCACTTATTGCACCAATATTCATCCGGGTGAAAGCTGGGATGCAACCTACACCAATCTACGAACTTATCTTCCTGTTCTGAAACAGCAGCTTAGCCCAGATCAGTCTTTTGGTGTTGGGTTGCGTTTGGCAGATGCCGCTACCCAGGAGCTTTTTCAGGGGGACAACCTGATCGAGTTTCAGACCTGGCTTCAGGCACAGGATTTGTATGTCTTTACGATCAACGGATTCCCTTTTGGAGGCTTTCACCACCAGATTGTGAAAGATCAGGTCTATGCACCTGATTGGTCGAAACCAGAACGCCTAGCGTACACCGAACGTTTGATTCGCATTTTGGCAGCTTTACTACCAGAAGGTATAGACGGTGGAATTTCAACGCTGCCTCTATCCTATAAACCTTGGTGGCAAAACGATGCAACAGCGCAGGAGAAAGTATTTCACCATAGCAGTTTGAATTTGGCGCAGGCAGTTGTGGTAATGGCTCAAGTACATCAACAAACTGGAAAGCTATTGCACCTAGACCTTGAACCAGAACCGGATGGATTGATTGAAAACACGCAAGAAACGATCGCATTTTTCCAAGACTGGCTACTCCCAATCGGAACTCCTGTTCTCACGCAGGCACTAGGAGTAGATATCCAAACAGCAGAAACTTTAATCCGACAGCATATTCGGCTTTGCTATGATACCTGTCATTTTGCGGTGGAATATGAGGAACCTGCGATCGCTCTAGCCGCACTAAAAGCGGCAGGCATCAAGGTTGGTAAGTTTCAACTCAGCGCCGCGCTCAAAATTACTTTACCGGAACCCTCTGAGCGCCAATCTTTGATTCAATCGTTAGCTCCGTTTGCAGAATCAACTTATCTGCATCAAGTCGTGACTCGTCATGCAGATGGAGCGCTTCAGCACTATGCGGATTTGACAGAAGCAATGCCCTATCTTGCGATCGATGCTGCGATCGAATGGCGCACTCACTTTCACGTTCCTATCTTTATTGATCGCTACTCTTCTTTTGCTTCGACACAAGATCACATCTATCAGGCGCTTCAGAACCTATCGCTTGCACCAGATTGTACACACTTGGAAATTGAAACTTACACCTGGGATGTCTTACCGCCTGCAATGAAGCTGGACATTCTAGAGTCTATTCAGCGCGAATATCACTGGGTTTTGAAAACTCTGGCTTGATTGCGATCGTTCCATTCACTGAATTTCTCAGCAACTCATGAAAAAAACTGTTGTTATTAATGTGGTTGGTCTAAGTTCAAGGCTGTTAGGAGAGCATACTCCGCAGCTAAAACAATGGATCGCACAAGGTCGGATCGCGACGATCAAGCCGGTTCTGCCTGCTGTAACCTGTACCGCACAAGCGACTTATCTCACCGGACGCTATCCCACAGATCACGGCATTGTTGCTAACGGCTGGTATTTTCATGACGACTGCGAAATCAAGTTCTGGCGACAGTCGAACAAGCTGGTACAGAGTCCGAAAATCTGGGACGTTGCCCGAAGCATTGATCCTGAGTTCACCTGTGCGAACTTATTCTGGTGGTACAATATGTACTCCTCGGTCGACTATTCGGTGACACCCCGCCCCATGTATCCGGCTGATGGGCGCAAGCTTCCAGATATTTATACCCAACCTGCCGATCTCCGCTCTACGCTCCAGACTGAGCTTGGAGAGTTCCCCTTGTTTAAGTTTTGGGGCCCTGCGACTTCTGCTGAATCAAGCCAGTGGATTGCGGCATCGGCGAAACGAGTTGAGGAACTGTACAGTCCCACGCTGACTCTGATTTATCTTCCTCATTTAGATTACTGTTTGCAAAAGATTGGCTGTCAGCCCGATGAGATTGCTCAAGATTTGCAGGAAATTGATGCTATCTGTGGCGATCTGATTGCTTACTATGAAAACCGTGGCGCTCAAGTCATTCTTCTTTCTGAATATGGCATTACTCCGGTCAATCAGCCGATTCACCTCAACCGCGTACTGCGTCAAGCAGAGCTGCTGCAAGTTCGAGAGGAATTAGGGCGAGAACTGTTAGATGCTGGGGCAAGTAAAGCCTTTGCTGTTGCAGATCACCAAATTGCTCACGTGTATGTTAATGATCCAAGCTGTCTCGACAAGGTAAAGCAATTACTTGAACAAACAGATGGCGTGGACCTGGTGCTGGATGAGGCAGGCAAAGAAGCCTATCATCTTGACCATCCTCGATCAGGCGATCTGATTGCTGTTGCTAAACCGAACGCCTGGTTCACGTACTACTACTGGATGGACGATCGCAAAGCTCCCGATTTTGCTAGAACAGTCGATATCCATCGCAAACCAGGATATGACCCCGCAGAACTGTTTATTGATCCTCAGATCAAACTACCGAAACTTAAACTGGGAACAACACTCCTGAAGAAAAAATTGGGATTCCGGTATCTGATGGAAGTCATTCCGTTAGATGCCAGTGTGGTAAAAGGATCGCACGGGCATCTCACACCAAGTGCAGCAGACTGCCCAATGCTAATCACCCGCGAAACCGACCTACTGCAAAGAGATTCTCTAGAAGCCACTGATGTATTTCATGTGATTCTAAGCCACCTGAAGCGTTAATAACCGCCTCTCTTGCTCAGCGCCGGAGTACCCAATTAACCGTGGTAGCGCTTATCCTGGAGATATCCAAGCAGCAGATTTTTAGTCGGCGGGGTGTCTCAAGACCAACGGACGGGATGTACTCCGAATCTCACACAGTGGAGGGGCTAATGAACTTACCAAATACGCTACAGACTCCGTTCTTACTGCAAGAATTGCAATGGGTTGCTGATCCCGTAAGCTACATGGAAAAAGCGGCTCAGCAGCATCCTGATCTCTTTTCGGCAGGAATTGTTGGGGGGAGTCATCTAGTTTTTGTCAATCATCCGCAAGCGATTCAAGATATCCTCACCAGCGATCGCAAGCGCTTTCTCGCTCCCGGAGAAGTGAACCAAATTCTGGCTCCGCTGATTGGTGACTATTCGGTAATTATGCTCA
Organism: Cyanobacteria bacterium FACHB-DQ100; assembly: GCA_014695195.1. Lineage (NCBI taxonomy): Bacteria > Bacillati > Cyanobacteriota > Cyanobacteria bacterium FACHB-DQ100. Next base: position 73,324 of record JACJNW010000032.1, read on the forward strand.
GTGGCGATCGGCATAAGCGTCGTCGCCAATTGTTGATGCCTCCGTTTCATGGTGAACGAATGCGGGCTTATGGCAATTTAATCTGCAAGCTCACCGAAAAAGTTTTTAGTCGAATTCCGATCGCTCAATCCTTCACGGCGCGATCGGCGACGCAGGAAATTTCGCTACAAGTCATTCTAGAGGCTGTGTTTGGTGTAACTGAGGGAGAGCGATTTAATCGCCTCCGATCAGCAATTACAACGATGACCGAGCGATTCCGCTCTCCCTTAGCGGCGAGCTTTTTGTTTTTCCCATGGATGCAGCGAGATTTGGGGGCGTGGATGCCGTGGGGCAAGTTTCTGCGCGATCGTGCCGAAATTGACAAGCTACTGTATGCCGAGATTGCCGATCGTCGTCGCGAGAACAATCCCGATTGGGTAGATATTCTGTCGTTGCTGATGGCAGCCCGCGATGAGAATGGTGAGCCGATGAGCGATCCAGAACTCCGGGATGAACTGATGACCTTGCTGTTTGCTGGACATGAGACGACCGCAACAGCGATGGCTTGGGCGCTGTACTGGACTCATCGCTTGCCCCAAGTGCGTGAGAAATTGCTGCAAGAGCTTGATTCGATCGGCTCTAATCCCGATCCCATGACAATTGCCCGCTTGCCCTATCTCAGCGCAGTTTGTAACGAAGCCTTGCGCTTGTATCCGGTTGCAATGCTTACGTTTACCAGAGTCGTGAACGAACCGTTGGAACTCTTAGGACATCCGCTTCAGCCCGGAGTGAATGTGGTCGGCTGTATTTACCTGCTGCATCACCGGGAAGATCTTTACCCAGATTCGCACCAGTTTAAACCAGAGCGCTTTTTAGAACGGCAGTTTTCTCCGTTTGAGTTTATGCCGTTTGGGGGTGGGGCACGGCGCTGTATTGGTGAAGCGTTGGCGGTGTTTGAGATGAAGCTGGCACTGGCAACGATTTTGTCGCGCTATCAGCTTGCCTTAGCCGATCGTCGTCCCGAAGTGCCGCGTCGCCGTGGGGTGACGCTTGCTCCAGCGAGAGGAGTCAAACTCCAGATTGTGGGGCAAAGACCGGTGCGATCGACGGAAGCGATGGCGCAGACGAGATAGAAGGCGCTGGTCATTCAGGGCTTTAACCTGGCAAGCGATCGGGCTCATCGGCTTCATACAAAATCTTTCAATACTCGCGACAGATCCTCGTAAAGACGCGATTTGAAGCTTCACCGAAGGTGTTCGCGTCTTTACGGAGGAAACTGCTGTGTCGTAGGTTTTTTGGAAACTGGCGTTATGTCAGGAAAGATTGATTTTGTAGTTCTCGCTACAGAAAATCTTATATAGTTATGAATAGACGATTTATGAATGACCCAAATTATGACAACCATACTTGATACAAACAACTCTCAACTCTCTGCTAAGCATCAGGACAACATTATGGCTGTTCTTGCTCACCGCATCGAAGCAGCTCAAGCAGCCCACAACACACAATTAATTGAATTATTAGAGCGGGAGAAGCAGCAGCTTGGACAGGCAGCAACACCACATCGAGGATCGTTAGCTGCTAGATTTAACGCCTTCAAACAAAGGGTCGCCAACGCATTTTCTAGCAAATCAGAGTTGCAGGTGTACCAGTATGAGCAGGGCAGCGACTGGTGGTGGTATGCCTTTGATCCGCGCACAGGAGACTGTGTGTATGCAGATTCTGAAGCAGAATTACGACTTTGGATTGAGCAGAACTATCGCGGCAGATAAAGGGAAGCTTGAACAAACTCTGTTCTCCTCGAAGCTTAGGCTGTCACAGCAGGAAAATGCAGCCGACGACAATCAATAAGCCAAAAATAATCTGATTAAATCTCGGCTGCGGGATGAGACGATTAATCTTGCTCCCAACGTAAATTCCGATGCTAATTCCGGGGATTGACCAGAGAAACAACTGCCAAACCATCGGAGTCCACAGTCCTGCAAATCCGTGCCCTGCGATCGTCGCGATGCCTGAAAATAGAAAATAGCACTGCATCGTTGCCCGAAAATAAGTGGCTGACCAACGACGCAGCACCCCGTAGATTGCGATCGAAGGTCCATTAGTGTTATAGGCTCCTCCTAAAATTCCTGCAATAAATCCAAACCAGATTGCATATCGTTCATGGGAAAGCTGAGGAAACCTTACAGAAATGAGATTGTACGATCCGTACAGAATTAGGATAATGCCAAGTCCAATCTTGACCAACTTTTCAGGCGCATACTGTAACAGCAATAAGCCAAAAGGAACTCCAATGACTGTTCCAACAATCAACTGCCACGCCGACTTGAGGTCAACACTATCTTGATCGGAAATTAAGATGATTAAGCTGATGATAAATCCTGTGAATGCTACGACAGGAGTGGCAGTTCGCAAACTCATGATTAAACCGAGCAGCGGCATAGCAAGCAGTGCATCACCAAAACCGATCGCTGAACGAATTGAGGTGCAGACAAATAAAATCAAAGCGGTTGCGATCGTTAAAGTAAAGGGTTCCATGCAAGAGACTAATAAAACAGTTTGATCAGCCCATAGCTAAAAATAGAAATAAATAACCAAGATAAAGCACCTAAGTATAAAGGTTTTAATCCAATCTTCTGAATCTGATTCAGCCTTGTTTCTAAACCCATTGCTGCCATTGCGATCGCTAATAGAATTTGGTTTAGCTGTGCGATCGCACTTTTTAAGCCCTGTGGAAATAAGTTCAAGCTATTGAGCAGAATCAAAAGCATGAAATACATAACAAACCAAGGGATTGCCACTTTTGTTTTTAAGGAATCAGTTTTGGAAACTGATCCAAGTAGTAGAACGATCGGAGCTAACCAAAGCACTCTTGATAACTTCGAGATACTAGCCACCTCACCGCTGAGCGGACTAGCTTGAAATGCAGCCGCAATTACCTGTGCAACTTCATGGATTGAAACCCCGCACCACAATCCGAATGCTTCTGGCGTTAGGTGTAGCTGTCCTATCAGCAATGGATACGAAAGCATAGAGAATGTTCCAAACAGGGTCACAATTGCAACCGCATAAGTGATATCTTCATCTGCACTTTTAGTTGTGGTACTGGTTGCAATCACGGCAGAAGCACCACAAATCGAAGTTCCCGCAGCAATGAGACGAGTCAAGCTAGAATCAATTCCTAACTGTTTTCCTAACCAACAAGTTAACCAAAATGTACTCAGTAAAGTCGCTATGGTGATCAACATTCCTGCGATGCCAACTGAGAAGACTTGTAGCAGGCTGAGTTGAACGCCAAGCAGAACCACTGCAAATCGGAGGACTCTCTTCATTGCAAAACTAATTCCTGCTTGAGCGTGTGAGGGTGTTCCGATCGTATTTCGCACCAGAATGCCGAGTAGAATCGACAGAATTAGCGGACTAAAGAGATGGAATCCGGGAACCAGTCGCAGCAGATAAGCGATCGCGGCTAAGCCGGAAGTGAGCAAGATTCCTGACTGAATTTGAGCAAAGCCTATTTTTGCCTGTATCGCTATCTGTGAGTAGAAATCACTTTGAAGCGGAGCGATTTTTACAGCGAAGGGCTTCACATTATTTACTTTTTGTCGCATTACTCTAATGGTGATTCAATGTTTTGCAACCAATAAGGATTTGACCTGCTTTGTGCATCCGACAAAGCAGGGCTGTCGAACACTTATAAATTAACTCAGCACAAAACCACTTCTTTTAATGGTCTATGTTTGATTGAACAGAACGTTGTTTCAAGTGCTGAAGCAACATTGAGAAACACTTGTCCCGTTAATGAAGTCGGATCAGCCAGCGTTAGAGGTTTTCCAGCGTCACCGCCTGCACAAATTCGAGCATCGATCGGAACTTGTCCCAATAATGGAGTGTGAAGTTCTTCTGCTAACTGCTGTCCACCACCACTGCCGAAAATCGGAGTTGGTTCGCCGCAGTGCCCGCACAGTAAATAGCTCATATTTTCGATGATGCCGAGAACTGGAATTCCGACGCGACGAAACATATGAATACTACGACGAACATCGGAGATCGCAACCTGCTGTGGTGTCGTCACTAGCAACACACCGCAAATCGGACTTTCTTGGACGATCGTAATCTGAGCATCCCCAGTGCCGGGAGGGAGATCAATCAGCAAATAGTCTAAATCGCCCCATTCGACCTCGTGAATGAACTGAGTAATGATTTTGTGCAGAACAGGGCCTCTCCACGCTAACGGATGATCAGGTTCTGCCAGCAATCCGACTGACATCACCTTAATTCCGTGTGCTTCTAAAGGCAAAAATCGCGTTCCTTCAGCCGTTTCGATGATTTCTACTTGGGACTGTCCTAATCCAAGCATTTGCGGCACATTTGGGCCATAAATATCTGCATCGAGAAGACCCACTTTTGCCCCTTGTAGACTAAGCGCGATCGCAAGATTAACAGAAGTCGTTGATTTTCCAACTCCCCCTTTACCACTAGAGATTGCTAACGTGGTTCTCACTCCCGGAATCGTACAAAGCTGGATGTAAGCCTTTTTGCACCAAGTCAGTTGTGAAAGTACATCCTCAATCTGTGATTTCAAGCCATGTTGATGCTGACCAACATAAAGACGGAGATACACATACCCATCGACCACTCTAAGATTACGAACCATTCCCAAACTCACAATATTGTTGTTCAGAATAGGTTCAGTGACCGTTTTAAGCAGTTCAGTCACTGCTTGCTGTCTAGCTTCAGCAATTGGATCGGTCGTAGATGCAGGAGACTCGTGAACCGTCTGAAACGGCGATCGGTGGTTAGGCATTGGAGGGTTCTTGCAAAGCTTCTTGGATGGTCTGAATAGCGCGTTGAGCAAAGATACAGACATCGCGATCGGGATCGTCGAGCGATTGCTGTAATGGATTAAGGGCGGTTGGATTTTTCAGAATACCAAGCGCGATCGCGGCATCTCGACGAATGTCGGAATACTCATCGGTGAGCGCCTGAATGAACAATGGGAGAGAATGATCATCAGGTGTTTTTTGCAAGGCTTGTAAGCTGAACTTACGCACCTGCCAATGCTCATCTTTTAAGGCAGCTTCTAGAGAGGAAATTGCACTGCGATCGGCATGAATTGCCAAAGACTTGGCTGCATTTCGCCGCACTTCCCAATCTGAATCATTGGTCAGTGCTTCACACAGACGAGGAACAACTTCTACATCGCTTAAATGCCCCAAAGTTAAGGCAGTTGCTCGTCGAACACTTGCATCTGAATCAGACATCAGTGCTAATGCAGGTTGACAGCGTTCGACTTGGTTGAGATATCGCAATGTTGTGACTGCCGATTCTCTTAAAGCAGGGTTAGAAGATTCAAAGAAGGGCAGCACATACGGTAGGGATTGAGCATCATGAATCTTCCGCAGCAGGAATAAAGCATTAAGCTGTAGATTCACATCGTCTTGGAGTAGCGCATCGAGCAACATGAGTAGATGATCCGGAGCGACCAATTCACCTAACGCCGATCGCGCTTCATCGCGAATTTCTTCATCAGGAGAAGCAAGACATTCAATCAGTGCCGGAACTGCTGCTGGATTAGCAAGTTCCCAGAGCGCGGTCACTGCTAGTTTTTGCACTAAGAAGCTTTCATCTTTTAGTGCATCGATTAACGGTGCTAAAGCTTCTTCATCTCCAAGATGCTGCAATGTTTTGACCGCAACAAGACGATCTTCGACCTCTGGCGATCGTAGCATCTCCAACCAAGGAGCAAGTTCAGAGTTGGTTTCCATTACTTCCCCCTAGCGCAACAAGAACGGAATTTGCACAGTGATTGCATTGGTCGGACATTCCTTTTCGCAAGGTAAGCAGAACCAACACTCATCGTATTTCATGTAAGCTTTGCCTGTTTCGGGGTCTTTTGCTAAAACGTCTAATGGACAAACTTCAATGCAGGCAACGCATTTTTCAAGGCATTTGGATTCATCGACAATGACGGGGACATCGACTCTTTGAGTTGCTAAAGCCATAGGTCAACCTTTTCTCAACGTGAACAACTTAACGAACGGCGACATCATACACTTCGGTTTCAACATCCACATCGACAATGTAAGGTTCGATCGGACGCTTAAATAACACCATGTTTCCATCTTCATTCTTTTTCAGATGCACATGACAGAACCATTCATCATTGTTCTTTTCTGGATAGTCTACGCGATAGTGATACAGTCCCCAGCGACTTTCGCGGCGGAAGAGTGAGGCTCTTGCTGCCATTTCTGCACAATCGCGAATAAAGTGAACTTCCATACAGCGCATCAGTTCGTGTGGATCACGCGCACCCATGAGGTCTAAGGTGTCGTGATAGCGTACAAAGTTGCTCAGCCCGATTTCCATGCGATTTGCAGATTTCGGGGGCTGTAGATAGTCATTCACTAAGCGGCGCAGCTTGTATTCGACTTGAGTATGCGGGATGCCGTTGGATCGATCGAGCGGTGCATAGATTCTTGCTTTTTCGGCTGCCAGGAACTCTGGATCAGGATCAACATGATCTAAGCTTTGAACATATTCGACTGCATGTTCTCCAGCAATTCGTCCAAACACAAATGCACCAATCATGTAGTTGTGTGGCACACTCGCCATGTCTCCTGCTGCATAAAGTCCTGGCACTGAAGTTTCAGCCCGCTCATTTACCCAGACCCCAGAGGCACTATGACCACTACAGAGTCCAATCTCAGAAATGTTCATCTCGACGCCATTCGTGCGATAGTTCTCACCTCGACCTTCATGGAATCTGCCGCGACTGGGACGCTCATTCGACCACAAAATCGACTCAATTTCAGAGATCGTATTTTCGTCTAAATGAGTCATCTTCAGTTGAATCGGGCCTTTACCAGAGTTGAGTTCTTTCCAAACTTCCAGCATCATTTGACCGCTCCAGTAGTCACAGCTAATGAAGCGGTGGCCTTGTGCATTTGCTGTGTAAGCTCCAAATGGGCTGGCAACATACGCACAAGCAGGCCCGTTGTAGTCTTTCATCAACGGATTGATTTGGAAGCATTCAATGTTACTTAGTTCCGCGCCTGCATGGTATGCCATCGAATAGCCATCACCTGCATTAGTGGGGTTCTCATAAGTTCCATAGAGATAGCCCGAAGCAGGTAATCCTAACCGTCCGCAAGCTCCCGTACAGAGAATCACAGCTTTCGCTTGAATGACAACGAAATCACCATTGCGAACATCAAAACCGACTGCACCGATCGCACGTCCATCCCGAACTAACACGCGAGTCGCCATCACCCGATTGGTCACTTGGGCTTTGTGACGCTTCACTTGACGCGCCAAAATCGTCTTCAAGTCTTTTCCTTCTGGCATCGGCAAAACGTATTTACCCACCCGATGCACTTGCTTGAGGTCGTAATTGCCTTGAGTATCTTTCTGAAATTTTACGCCCCAGCTTTCGAGTTCCTGAATCACAGAAAAGCCAAGTTTACCTGTTTGATAAACCGCATTCTGATTGAGAATTCCATCATTGGCGATCGTAATCTCTCGAACATATTGTTCTGGAGTTGAGTTACCGGGAATGACGGCAGTGTTGACACCATCCATGCCCATTGCGATCGCGCCACTTCGACGAATGTTCGCTTTTTCCAGGACGAGCACTTCACCATCGGGATTCGCCTGCTTTGCTTTGATGGCTGCCATTGTTCCAGCGGTCCCGCCCCCGATTACCAGAACATCCGTCTTCATCCATTGAGTATTCACTCAAAAATCCTCCCTATTGATGGACAGCATCTAGCTGTGCGCTCAAAACTGTCTCAAGCACTACAGAAAAAATCAGAAAAAACGATTTGATTAGAGACATCTTTTCTATCGAAGAAATTCGTCTAGAAGAAGATGTAATTCAGTTCGACTGTTTTTATTGTGCAGTACATTTTTGATTTTCTTTATCGCAGTATTTTATGAACTAATAAATGAATTGAATCCATCGATTGATATGATCAGTGAAGGCACGAAGCGAATACACCATTAGAGTTTAAGGCGATGGAAGTTTATCAGATTCGAGTTTTTCTAGAAGTTGCTCGTCACCTGAGTTTTACGGAAGCAGCAGATGCTCTAAACCTGACCCAGCCTGCGGTAAGCGCTAAGATCAAGTCGCTAGAAACCGAGTTAGGAACTTCGCTGTTTTATCGTTTAGGTCGTAAGATTCAACTGACAGAGGTAGGAGAATTCTTATTGGAAGAAGGAGCAAAACTGATTCAAATTGAAAATGAGTTGCTCCAAAAAATTGAAAATATTAAAAAAGGAAAATATGGCAGCCTGAAAATTGGCTGTACGATGGCGCTTGCTGAAGGCTGGTTGCCAAGTGTTGTGTTTGAATATCGACAACAATATCCGAGCATTCAGGTTCAGTGTTTGGTGTTTGAGTCCGCCGAATTGCTCTATCAAGCGATGACGAGTCAAACAGTGGATGTCGGAATTTCTGATGTGAATTTTGAAGAATTTTCGGAACTTTCAGCCACCGCGATCGACACGATTTCCTATCAGTTGTTTGTCGCCCACACTCACCCCCTGGCAAAACAACACTGGTTGAGCTTATCAGATTTGAGAAAGTATCCTTGGGCGCTGCTGCCTTCAGGTACACCCAGCCGCTTAGTCTTAGAATCGCGCTTATCAGAGTTAGGCTTCTCGCTCGATAATTTTCTTCAGTTTGAAACTGTCGATACGATGAGCCTAATGCGAACGTATATGATGCAGGGGAACTATCTTGGATTCGCAACGAACTTCGACTTTAAACCAGAGTGTGAATTGGGAACTGTGAGCGCGATTCCGATTCAAGAATTTGCGCTGTCTGGAACTGTCTATCTGGTCACACCTCGGCGATTAGCTCAAGCAAACACAGCAACTTCATCGGGTCGTCGATCGCGCAGTCTCAACCCGATCCAGAAATTGATCCACCTGCTGCAAGCCAAACATTCTGCGGCTCAACCTGGCTCAAATGTCGTTCGTCTACGATCGCCGAGCTTCACTCGGCGCAGCAATTCATCTTCCCGCCCCGAAGTGCTGACGCTCTCGATCGGAGTTCAAAACAGTACCGTTCCGGCTGTGACCGCAGGGCTGATTATCCAACGGCTCGGACTGCTAGAACATTTCTTACCGAAAGAAGGGCGATATAGCTCAACACAATACAAGATTCAGTGGCAGGACTTTTCGACCGGAGCACCGATCGTCGATAGACTACGAGCGCAGCAATTAAACATTGGTGTTCTGGGTGACTATCCATTGCTTCTAAGTGCTGAAGCCGGACAAAACACTCGTTTGATTAGCTTTGTTTCCACCAATCCCGATGGATCTTGCAATGCGGTTGTGGTTCCGAACCGTTCTCAGCTTCAGAGTGTGGATGACTTGCGTGGACGAGCGATCGCGGTTCCACTGCGGTCTTCTGCACATGGAATGGTGTTGCGATCGCTGAATGCAATGAACCTCTTAAATCAAGTGAACTTGCTTCCTCTCGAATCCGCGCATCCATTTGAGTTCTCTGAACACTACGCTGATGGCTATGCTCACTTTGCACCCTTTCATGACATTGCTTGTCGTCGGGGACAGTTCCGCTATCTAGGCGGCTGTAATCCTGAAGCTTTGCCCGCTTTTTATGGGGTAGTGGTGACGAGTGAGCTTGCAGAACAATACCCGGAAGTTGCGATCGCCTATCTGCGGGCGCTGTCTGCTGCACAGTATTGGTACGATACCACTCCAACTGCACCGTCTTTAGTTGCAAAATGGACACAGCTTGACTCAGAGGTGATTGTGCAAATTCTCAGCAGTTCTTATCAACCAAATCAACCTGGACGGTTCTTCTCGGAGATGAGCATTCGTCCTGATTGGCTGAGATTACACATTGATCAACTTAGTCTGATTCCGGGAAACCAGGAGCTACAAACCATTAACTTGAATCAATGGATTCAGTCAGAGTTCTTGCAGCAGGCTAGAGCTTAGGCTCTACCAGTTTCTCGCTGCGTTGTGGATTGTTCTTGCCCCCTAAGTCCCCCATTCGTGGGGGACTTTGAAGAAATAAAACTAACTGTCCTTTGTATTGCTACTTTACTGAAGTACATCATCGTATGCTTCGCTCTAAACCTTCTCTTGCTGTCTGAGGTGCGATCGCACCTCAAAGTCCCCCACTCGTGGGGGATTTAGGGGGCTGCACCCACCCGCATCGAAGCAAATTACCTTTGTCGATCGCACCTCACTCTACCTCCATACTTTTCATCGTTTCCTCTCGAATCAGTTCAAAAATCTCGCGGTTCAGTTGCAAAAACCCTGAAGTAACCGTGATATCACTGTGTCTCGGTCGGTCTAAAGGAACATTGACGATTTGCTTAATCCTGCCTGGATTCACTCCCATCACAAAGATACGATCGCTCAGGAACACTGCTTCTTCAATATCGTGCGTAACAAAAATCACAGTTGTTTTCTGTTCACTCCAGATATCGAGCAGAAGCTCCTGCATCATATGTCGGGTCTGAGCATCCAGCGCTGCAAAGGGTTCGTCCATCAACAACACAGAAGGAGAGTTTACCAAGGCACGAATGATACTTGCCCGTTGCTGCATTCCTCCGGATAGTTGATAGGGATAAGAGTGACGATGCTTGTACAATCCAACACGGTTGAGATAGTAATTCACAATCTCTTTGCGCTTTTCAGTCGGAATGCCTTGAATCTTCAGCCCAAATTCGACATTCTGAAACGTCGTTTTCCAGGGCAACAGAGAATACTGCTGAAACACAAAGCCACGATCGGCTCCAGGACGAACAACAACCCTGCGATCGACTGAGACAGAGCCACAAGACGGCTTGATAAACCCCGCAATTGCATTCAGAATCGTGGACTTACCGCACCCGGATGGGCCGAGCAAACACACAAATTCACCGGGAGCGATCGTAAAGTCGATCGACTCCAACACCGGGATTAACTGCCCTTTTCGCTTAAAACAAATTGATAAATCTTCAACCTCTACCAGTCCTTTGAGTGCTTGTTGTGGAGTTCCTTGCTCGATTAACATTGTCACAATCACTATCCTCTACTGATTAATTGCTGGTTCCTTTCTTGGTGACGCGCCAAGGCATCAAGACATGAGTGAGACGATCGACTGCAAAAGAACTCAGTGATCCCATTAATCCGATCAGCAGCATTCCCATGACGATCGGCGGATAGTTAGAAGTCACATAAGATTCCCAAGTGAGATAACCAATCCCAAATCGCCCTGCTAAGATTTCTGCGGTTACAAGACAAAACCAGGAATTCCCCATACCAATCACTAAGCCACTCGCAATATTTGGCATGGCTCCCGGAACTACAATGTCCTTGAAGACCTGCCATTGTTGCGCTCCCAAGCACTGTCCAACGCGCAACAACAGTAAATCAGTGCCTTCAACCCCTTTGATCGTGCTGATTAAGATTGGAAAGAATGCACCAATAAAGGTAATGTAGACCATTCCTGATTCTGCATCAGGAAACATCAAAATCGCGAGCGGAATCCAAGCAACCGCAGGAATCGGACGCAGAATTTCTAAGGGTAGAAAAACTAAGTCTTCGATCTTTTGAAACCAGCCGATTACAATTCCTAAGCTAATTCCTAACACTGCTGCGATCGCATATCCCAACAGCACCCGCATCACACTCGCCTGCAAGTGCATCATTGGGTTGCTTGAGAAGAACTTAACTGTTGCACCGAGAACTTCCAGTGGAGAAGGCAGAAACGAAAAATTAATGAAGAATTGGAACTTGATCGCACAGAGAAACTGCCAAATTCCAAAAAACAAGACAAGCGAAAGTACCCGCAGGAAGACACGCAATAGATTGAGCCGCGAAGTTCCTTCTGATTTTTGAAATAGCTGTGACAATAGAAAACTCAAGCGATCGACGATGCTGAGTTTTGTCGATCGCTCAGAGGATGAGCTAGACATGAAGTGCCTCCAATCGGTGAAAGAAAACGAGTAGGAACGCATTGTTTCATGTTCAACGCATTCCTAGCTGTATCAAAAGCGCCTTGCACTTAGCGCGCTGCTAAACTAGGCTGGGATGCTTGTGCGGAAAATTCTTGCAGCCCCTTAAAGCCAACCACCTGAGCGCCATTCGTCTGGGCAAAGGCTTGAGCATCTTTCTCAGTCAGGAATGCAGAAATACCATCATTGTTGCGAACAAAGAAGGAATTTTCGGCAAACAGTTTCCAGCCGTTGGTGCGATCGTGAACAAAGATTGCACTCACCGCCTGCTTTCCTTCTGCTTGAATCTTTTTCAATGCCGTCATCATATTTTGAATCGAGGCATAGTTTCTGACTTTATCTTCATCCTTGAGCCACAGTTGAGCCGCTAATTTTGCATCTTGAATCGGCTGCTTGGTTTCAGCATCCTCACCTGCGATCGTAAAGTTATCAGCTTCTGTCGCAGCTTGCTCGTAGTTCATTCCCATTTCTTGCATCGCCTGCTTGAGATAGCTGTCATCAACAAACTTAGTCACATCCTCCGTTTTGATGTTTGCATCTAGCCTTCCTAATTGTTTCAATGTGGTCACACTGTTGTTTAAGGCATCCAAATTCGGCTTGCGAATTGTGGGATTGAGTCGCTGTAAACCTGAAGGGCCAAGGAACATATAGACGACTTCTTTTTCCACACCCGCCCATTGTTCGACCTTGGCTGAGATTGCTTCGGGTTGTTCGCGGAAGAGCTTATTCGCTTCGAGCATTGCTTTCATATATGCCACGACAACTTCTGGATATTGTTTTGCGAAGTCCGATCGCACAACCACACCATGAAACGTGGGAACACCAAGTTCTGCACCATCAAAAATCTTGCGTGCAAAGCCGCGGAAGGGAAATAGTTCGCCAAAGGGAACAAAGTTTGCATGAGCATCAATTTGATTGGTTCGGAGGCTGGTTCCGCCAACCTCTGGCGCTTGGCTAATTAGCTTGACATCCTTTTCAGGGTCAATGCCAGCGCCCTTTAACGCCTTCAGCACCATTCCGTGAGCCGCAGAACCAAACGGAACAGAAACTTGCTTGCCCTTCAAGTCTGCCAATGTTTTGACAGGACTATCTTTTGGAACCATGACTGCATTTCCAGCCCCGGTCGCGCTGTAACCCAAGGTGCCAATATAAAGCGTGTTAACACCGCCACCTTTCTGCTGAAAAGTTGTCATGTTAATTGTGAGGGGAAAGTCTCCCATCATGCCGATATCAAGCTGATTGGCAAGCATTTTGTTGGTAATCGGAGGCCCTGAAGTGTAGCTTGACCACTCAATTTTGTACTCTACATTTTCGTATTTTCCGGTTTTGGGCAAATACTTTTCAAGCAATTTCTCTTCGCGAATAACAGAGCCTCCGGTTGCCGTGTTAATTACTTGATCTTGAGTGCCGATCGCAATGCGAATTACTTTTTTGCCACCCGAATTACCAGATACATTGCTTGCTTGAGTATTAGAACATGCAGCGACGAAAGCAAATGAACTGAGTGACAGAGAAAGCAAAAAGCCTCGACGAGTGAACCTCCGTCTATTCATGGTTGAAATCGCTCCAACTCTTGTTTGTAGCTGTCATTCTATGCAATTGATGCAGGCTGTTCGTGTAGAACATGATACAAATTCTGGCTTCTCTTTCTTTTTATTCATAAATGGATCGATTGAATCGATAAAACAATTTGATGAGTTCAAAATACTGCTAGTTAAAGGGTTGTTTCTTCAAAAGGTCTTCGCTTTGTAGTTAGTAAAAATCCAACTATTTCAAAGGCTAATTAATTGTATTCGTTGAGAAGAATAGCGCAGTATTTTATTCTGAAATGTCTAATTTGCTGATAATTTATGTAAACGTTTAATAAAAAGCAAGCTTCCTTTAAAGCAGGAATGAATACTAAATTTGTACTGTAGATAGCGACTTTAATAGCGCCTTGCCTCGCATTAATCTTCCTATGCTGTTTGACAAACTTAGTACGCCTGCTCCAAGCTGAACTAAGATAGAACAATTGCTTGGGGCGGAGTTATGGATCTAGAGAAGCCATTGGGATCAGTCATTCAAGGATCTCTGAGCCAAGGGTTAGAAGTGCGACTGCATCCTGATATCTCAGTTGAGGAAATGCGGGTCGGCAAGTTCCTGGTTGTGCAGGGAACGCGATCGCGCTTTTTCTGTATGCTCACCGATGTTTCTCTCGGAACTGCCAGCCAGCGCATTATCGCCAATCCCCCAGAGCCCACTAATTTATTTTTACAAGAAGTGCTTGCCGGAAGCGGGACATACGGCACGATCGAACTGTCTCCGATGCTGATGTTTACGCCGACTGAAAAGCCTGTTGAGAAAAAGAAAAAATCTTCCAAGTTGGCATCGTTTGAAGCAAGCTCAAGTGAAGCGATCGAGCTTTTACCCGTAAAAACGATTCCGAGCCACTTCAGCCAGGTGTATGACGCGAGTGAGCGAGATTTCCGTGCCGTGTTTGGCTGGGAGGATGACCCCCATCGGCGGAATTTTGCCATTGGACAGCCGATCGATATGGAGGTGCCGATTTGTTTGGATCTCGATCGATTTGTCGAGCGCAGTAATGGTGTCTTTGGGAAATCGGGGACTGGAAAATCATTCCTTACGCGATTGTTGCTCGCGGGCATTGTGCGAAAACAAGCGGCAGTAAATCTGATCTTTGATATGCACTCCGAGTATGGATGGGAAGCCACTCGCGAAGGAAAGCAGTTCAGTACAGTAAAAGGTTTGCGGCAACTATTTCCAGGACAGGTGCAGATTTTCACACTCGATCCGGACTCGACAAAGCGGCGAGGAGTGCGCGATGCTCAAGAACTCTATGTCAGCTACGACCAAATCGATGTTGAAGATTTAATGCTAGTGCGGGGAGAGCTAAATCTTTCAGAAGCCGCGCTAGAAAACGCAATTATTCTCCGGAATGAATTTGGCAAGGCTTGGATTAATCGTCTCCTCACTATGAGCAATGGCGAAATTCAGGAGTTTTGTGAGACGAAAATGGGCAGTAAGTCCTCAATCATGGCGCTGCAACGTAAGCTCAATCGCCTTGATGAACTAAAATACATTCGCAACAGTTGTCCGCATAACTATGTCGGTCAGATCCTTGAATGTGTTGAAAGTGGAAAGCATGTTGTGATTGAGTTTGGGTCTCAATCGAATTTACTGTCCTATATGTTGGCGACTAACATCATTGCGCGGCGAATTCACCAAGCTTATGTGCGAAAAGCAGAGAAGTTTTTGCAAACCAAAGAAGTGAGCGATCGACCCCAACAGCTTGTGATTACGATCGAAGAAGCCCATCGATTTCTTGATCCAGCAACGGTCGGACAGACTATCTTTGGTACGATCGCCCGTGAAATGCGGAAATACTTTGTCACGCTGTTAGTGGTGGATCAACGTCCGTCTGGCATTGATAACGAGGTGATGTCACAGATTGGAACGCGGATTACTGCCTTGTTGAATGATGAGAAAGATATTGATGCGATTTTTACCGGAGTGTCTGGGGGGCAAAGTCTGCGATCGGTACTGGCAAAACTCGATTCAAAACAACAGGCGTTAATTCTAGGTCATGCAGTTCCGATGCCTGTGGTTGTGCGGACTCGTCCGTATGATGAAACGTTTTACAGAGAGATTGGTGATACCGCTTGGGAAGAATTACCGGATGTTGAGGTGTTTCGGGCGGCTGAGGCGGCTAAGGCGGATTTAGGATTTTAACGTCAGTTCGACGGATTTCCTTGCTGCGGTTAGGTTCGGTCGTGCCCCCTAAATCCCCCATTTTGGGGGACTTTGAAGGTCGGGAGAACTCATAAGATTGGAGAATTTCGCTGCTCCAAGTCCCCCACCCGTGGGGGATTTAGGGGGCAACGCGCAGATCTAAACGTAGTCAAGAATTTGCGTCGAACTCACCTGATTTTAGGCGTAGGTCATAAAAAACAGAGACGCTCCGGCGGAACGTCTCTAAAAGATTGGCGATTGTACGATCGATTAAATCAACAACGGACGGAACCCATGTTTCACCGAAGCCTCTCCAATCTGCTCCATTTTCTCAACCGTGATCCGATTGCGTCCCCAAGAGAAATTCGTGTGCAACTTCTCAAACTCTAACAGCATTGACTCGGCAAAACACGCAAACAACTGGCGTGCAGGCACATCCATATTCACGATGCTCATAATTCGCCAGTCAATATCTAGCGAATGTTCCACAATTCCACCATTGAGAACTGTAATTCCTGGATGCTGTACCTTTGTACCCAAGTTTTTCGGATAGCCACCATCGATCAATAAACAAGGCTGCTTCAACTGTGTTGGATCAATCTCCACACCCTTCGGCATACTCGCGACCCAAACGATGATGTCCGCTTGCGGTAAGGCTTCCTCTAGGCTCTGAATCTTGCCTCGTCCGAGTTCGGCTTGCAGATCCTGAAGCCGCTCTTGATTTCGTGCAATTAACAGCAGTTCGGCTACATCAGCGCGAGAATTTAACCAGCGACAAACCGCGCTGCCAATATCTCCAGTTGCGCCACAGATCGCCACCGTCGCTTTTGACAACTCAATGCCTAACTGCTTCGAGGCTTGTTCGACTTGGCGGCAAATGATGTAGGCGGTGTGTGTGTTCCCGGTTGTAAACCGCTCAAATTCCAGCATGACGTTTCGCACTTGCCGGATCTGCGACAGATTGAAATTCTCAAAAATAATTGAAGAGAATCCACCCAGTGCTGTGATATTGATGCCGTGCTTTTGCGCGTGTGCCATCGCGTTAATGATCTTTCGAGTTGCAGCTTTGATGCGGCGGGTTGCCAGCATTTCTGGGAGGAAGCAAGACTCAACGTAACGTCCTTCGATTTCTTGTCCCGTAATACTTTTGACTCGAATTGTATCGACAATCTGCGGCGGGGCACTGCACCAGAAATCTAAGCCTTGATCCGCGTATTCGGGATATCCTAGCTCTCGTGCAACAGACTGAGCGTGTTCTAAGCTTGTGAGATGACCAATTAGACCAAACATCGATCGTATGTGAAGTAGTCCGACTTCAGGCGGTGAGATGGATAAAACGAAACCGTTAAACTGATGTAAGAGAAAATGCCACAAATCGACGATGGACGCAAGCAGATCAAGAGTCCACCGTCGGAAGATTGAAGCGATCGTTCGTCGTCGCGCCGTTAGACGGCTGCAAGTCCGTGCGCCGACATCCGCATGACATCGCGGGTCGTAAAGCCAATATTGGTCAGCGCTTCGCCGTATTGAATCATAAAGTCTTCGACCAATGCTTCGCGCTCCATTCCAAGAACGCTGGCATCTGCCTCGACTTGATTCAGCATTTTCCAAACCAAGGGAAGATTTGCTTTGTTTGCTTCTTCTAACTCGGCTTTCGAGGCTTCAAAGTTTGCTTTCAGCCATTCTTCGCCGTAGTTCAAGTGCATGTATTCGTCTTTGACGACACCTTCGGTAATTTTGCGAGCGAAGTCATCTGCAACCGGAATGTAGATGTTGTATGCCGAAATCGCAAAGCACTCAATGATCAGCGATTGAATCAGCAGGCAGGTGACAATTTTACCTTCGGCGGCGGCAACTTGGAAGTTGTTGTGCAGCGCGGAGAAAAATTCGCGGGCAAACTCCATATCGGCAACCACGCTGAGGTTACGACCGCAGGCTTCAAAGCCTTTTTTGTGGCGGTTCTCCATGCGTGCAAGTCCGATTAACTGGTCTTTATCATTGGGCAGAAGTTCTGCTAGTTTTTGATAGTTTTCATGTGCCTCTTGTTCGCCCTCGATGACGATCGCGTTAATTCGGCTATAGGCATCTTTGTATTGCTCACTGTGGAAGTCAATCTCTAAGGTCGCCTCAAGTTGGGGCATAGATCAGATTTCTCCTGGTCATGACGATAATTTCCGCAGGGTGGCGGAGGTTCGGGTGGGATTGAACACGGTATCTCCCCATTCTTTCCCCCCTCTCACTTTACCGTCTAAGGTTGAGAATGACGCTAAGAATCGATAAAATATCTGCGCTAATGGGCATTGAAGCGCTAAAATAACCGATTCTTTGGGGCGTGTGGGAAGTATGAGGAGCGAGTGGAAGCGTGTACTCGGTTTAGCGCTACTGATTGCCGGGGCAGGAGTCGTTCTGCTGCCGCTGGGAGTGGTATTGATTACGTCGTTTAAGCCGCCAGGAAGTTCCCTTGATGCTCCGGGTTGGTCGCTGGAGAATTATCGCGAAGCTTGGCAACGGGGAGGGTTTTTGCTGGCGTTTGCGAATTCGATCGTTGTGGCGATCGCGGTCATGCTCTTTCAGATTTTCACGTCAGCGCTTGCGGGTTATGCGCTGGCTCGGTTGAAGTTTCAAGGCAAGCAGGCGATTTTATTAATTGTTCTCACGACGTTGGTGATTCCGTTTCAGATTTTGGTGATTCCGATTTTTCTGGTGCTGAAATGGGGGCATTTGATTAATACGTATGGGGCGTTAATTTTGCCGACTGCGGCGAATGGATTCGGGATCTTTTTGATGCGGCAGTTTTTTCAAGGAATTCCGATCGAGCTTGAGGAAGCGGCGATGCTGGATGGAGCCGATCGGTTACAAGTGCTGTGGAAGGTGATGTTGCCGTTGTCGCGTCCGGCGCTGGTGACGTTGGCGCTATT
The DNA here is from genome assembly GCA_014695195.1 of Cyanobacteria bacterium FACHB-DQ100. Classification (NCBI taxonomy): domain Bacteria; kingdom Bacillati; phylum Cyanobacteriota; species Cyanobacteria bacterium FACHB-DQ100. Next base: position 91,928 of record JACJNW010000032.1, read on the forward strand.
TACGTTTATTGGGGAGTGGAACGATTTATTTAAGCCGCTTGTGTTTACGACGCGCCCAGAGTTGCGGACGGTGCAGTTGGCACTCGCGAGTTTTCAAGAGCAGTTTACGAATAGTTGGACGTTGTTGATGGCGGCGATCGTGTTGGCGACGATTCCGATCGTGGGGATTTTTGCGATCGCTCAGCGGCAATTGATTCGAGGCATTGCAACCACAGGGATTAAAAATTAAGACAGTGCTGACAGAATGAAGTTTGAAATTCTCACACCGCTTGGTTTTACAGTTAGAACCTCAGAGGAATATTGGCAACGCTTGATTGCTAAACATCCTGATATCAAAGAATTAGAGGAGTTAGTTCAAGCTGCACTTGCAGTGCCCGATGAAATTCGGCGGAGTAGCCGAGATGCAGAAGTGCTGTTGTTTTATCGGAGTCATCGGACAGAAAGATGGGTGGTTGCAGTGGCAAGGCGCTTAAATGGAGATGGATTTCTGATCACGGCTTATCAAACGGATGCGATTAAGGAGGGTGAAACGGTATGGCTCAAATAAAAGTGTTTTACGAACCTGAAGCCGAACTGTTAAGCGTGTTTTGGCAGAGTCCTCGCAAGAATCAGATTGGTACGGAGCTTGGAGACGGAATCATTTTGTTCAAAGATGGCGTGAGCGGTGAGCCAATTGGTGTGGAAGTGCTGTCTTATCGCCCTGGAGATGCTCGGCTTGATGCTGTGAGCGTGGAGTTAGGCCAGTCAAGCCAAATGCAGCCAGCTAATTGAGCTTTAATTTCTTTGTGTTGGCGACGATTCCGATCGTGGGGATTTTTGCGATCGCTCAACGTTAACTGATTTGGGGCATTAATAATTAGGCTTTGCGAAAAACGACAGTGAAGATTCCGGCAGATGCAATTATTCCAGATGAAAAAATCGTTGACTATCTCTTAGTGCAGAAGCTCAGGAATAACAAATCAAAGTTTTTGGCACAAGCTGGATTTACGCAAGAGAACCCCGAAGCCTTGAAAACAGCAATTCGATCGCTTGCTGACGAAGGAGAAGCGATCGCAGATAAAACCAATGAGTATGAAACGTTCTATCAAGTGATTGGAGAATTGGTCGGCGCGAATGGTGTCAATCTACCTGTTGTTACAATTTGGGTAAACCGTCAAGGAGATGGAAAGTTTCAGTTTGTGACGCTCAAACCTTACCGAGAATCTTGATATGGCTCTAGAACTATATTGCGAAGTTGCTTTGACTTGCGATTTGCCGGAATACAACTTGAAAGCAGGAGACATTGCAACTTTGATTGATTTTGTGCCGCATCCTAACGGTGGAGAGGAAGGCTGTGTTTTAGAGGTTTTTAACGCAGTGGGTGAGTCGCTAGCTGTGATTACTGTTCCGGTTTCTACGATCGCGGCGCTAAGCTCTAATGAAATCTTGACGGTTCGTTCTTTGGCGAAGGCAAGCTGATTAAGGTGGCCTTGCGTAACCGGGATGAAAAATTAAGCTGCGATCGCATTGAGCAAGTGCAATTAGAATCAGCGATGATTCTTTTTGTTACCTCCCGGATTTTATGACTTCACAGCTTCAGGCGATCGAGACGTTTATTCAGCGCTGGCAGAATGCTGGAGGAACGGAACGCGCTAACTATCAAATGTTTTTTGGAGAGTCCAAGGCGGAGAATGGAGCATTGATGCGATCGCCACCCAATTCAAAAACGCCACCCGCAGCAAAGCCAAAATCCAAGCCGACCTCGAAGCCCTCGAAACCCTCGGCATCGTCACCCGCCACACCGAAAACAAATGGTACTTCAGTCAGCTACAAACGATCGCTTAAAATAGAGTCAACCTCTAAGGCTGTGGTGTATGACAAGTCAAGCGAGAGACTTTGCCGACCGTTCGTCAGAAATCCCAGAGCATATCCTAACCGCTCTGCGAGTTCTAGCACCTGAACAACGCCAGCAAGCCTTCGCCTTTATCGAGTTTCTCTATCAAACTCAACAAGCCACTTTACAACTACAAACAACCCCAAAACAGCAACGAGTTTTTGGGCAGTATGCTGGCAAAATTTCGATGAGCGATGATTTTGATGAGCCTTTGCCTGACGCTTTCTGGTTGGGTGAAACATGAGACTTCTGATCGACACCCATGTTTTTATCTGGCTCAATGAAGCTCCAAGCAAGATTCCACAACAAACCTTAAGGATGGTAAGCAACCCAGACAATGACTTGTTCCTCAGTCTAGTCAGTCTTTGGGAGCAGTCCGTCAACAACCTGCAACTACTTTCGCTCCATCTCGATCACATTTGAGCACTGGAAGGATTACCCGATCACCATCGTGATCCGTTCGATCGACTGTTAATTGCTCAAGCGATCGTCACTCAACTCCCGATCGTCAGTGCAGATTCAATCTTCGATCGATATTCCATCCAACGATTGTGGTAAACCAGCGCGGCTAAGCTCCACTGAGGGGTCATACCCCTTTGCGTACTGCTTGTAATATTTATCACAGTAGAAGAATCTTTTCCCTTTGAGGTTCTTCCATGAACATTAGTGCCACTCTTTCCCAAGCCGATCGAGACGCGATCGTCCAAGCCATTGCAACAATCCAGAAACATCTCCCCTTTCTGATCGATTTAGTCGCTGAAGAACGCTCCTCGCTGCCAAAGCTCAGCCCCAAATCTCGATCGTTTGTCAACACTGCCTTAGATGTTGCTAGTCGCAATCCCGACTTCTTACCGCGATCGTTTGATGTAGAAGAAATGCGAAAAGACTTGGAACTGTTTCAAGACCTCAACCAAATTTTGATGAGCCTAACTCAACTTCAAGATATGGTCAACGACACTTGTATGGTCGTTGGCAGTGAAGCGTATACGGCTGCATTAACGGTCTACGACTACGCCAAGAAAAGTGGTGTGAATGCAAACGGAATGGAGCCGATCGTCGCTGAAATGCGAGAACATTTTCGTCGATCGCGCAAACCGAAGCCTTCCCAAGAAAAGAGCGCGGTTAACTAAGCGCCACGATCTGTCTCGTTGTCACTAAAGGAACGTGAGTTTGACACAAGTTCTTGGCTACGTTTGGCTCTGCGGGTAGCCCCCTAAATCCCCCAGAATGGGGGACTTTGAAAGTCAGAGGACTTCCTGAACCTGGAAAACTTCTTTTCTTCCAAGTCCCCCACTCGTGGGGGATTTAGGGGGCGAAGCTGCTCAAACCGAAGTGAAAAAACTCGTCGAACTGACGTTAAAGGAGCATCACAATGATGCTCTTTTTATATGAAAAGCTCCTCTGATTCATCTTGAAGCAGCAACGATCGAGGAAGAAAGCACAATCATTTCCTCTCGAAGCAGTAACAATTGAGGCAGGGGGCACGATCGATTCCTCCCGAAGCACGATCGATTCCTTCCGAGGCAGCAAGAATTGGGGAAGGAAGCACGATCAATTTTGCTCAAAGCACGATCGATTCCTTCCGAGGCAGCAAGAATTGAGGAAGAAAGCACGATCGCTGCCTGTCGAAGCGCGATTGTTTCTGGCGATCGCACCATCAATTGCATTCTTTCGTCCGGTAGTTTCCCAAGCTAATTCTGCACTTTCGCCATCATCACAGGCTTACCTTCATGTTTCTGCGGTGCAGTCGCATCCTCGATCGTCACCGCCACAGTAGAAACTAAATTAGCAGACCGAAAGACTGTTGGAACCGCGATCGACTGAGACATTTTGCCCTCAGCATCAACCGTAAACACATCCGTGAGGATTGCACTCTTAGAATCCGTCGTCACCGGAGCATCCTGCTTCACCACCGTCCACAAAGCATAAACCTGCCCCGGTGGTAGCGGCGGCAAATTCCGCACCGTCAGCACCGCTTCTAGACGATTGGGATCGATCGCAACCGTTGCAGAAGCCGCGTTTCCCGCTTTTGTGGCTTGCAGCGAGTAAACCAGCGTTGCCAATCGCTCAGTTTCGGTCTGCGATGTTTGTAGTGCTTGCCGCAATTGATAGTTACTGATGCCCAATGCCACAATCAGAACCGCCGCCGCAACATTCAGCACTTGGCTCCACCGCAGCGATCGACGAACGGGTCTATTCGCTGCTTCTGGAGCCGCTAAAGGTCGCTCCTGAGCCGCTAAGATGGCTGAACGAAGATGCGCCGGGGGATTGACTTCAGGAGAACCCGAAGACAGGTCTAGCGCTTTCTGCATCCGGTTGACTTCTTCAGCGATCGCAGGATGATCAATCAAAAGCTGCTCGAATTCCGCTGCCTCATTGGAGTCGAGATCGCCCAAGACATACCCTGCAATCAATAGTTGTAAGTGTTCTGAAGCCATCGACCAACTCATAAATGGGATTATCTAAGGTAATCGGTAAGGGTTTGACGCAGCTTGAGGAGACTCCGCCGAGTTTTTGTTTTCACAGTGCCAAGCGGCAGGCTTAATCGTGCGGCAATTTCTGACTGACTAAGACCATCGTAATAAGCAAGACGTAAGATCTGCCGATCGCTTTCTGGAAGTTGGGCAAGAGCAGCCCGCACCTCTTGAGATTGTTCCGTTTGAAACACCTGCTCCAATGGAGATTCAGAAGCCATTTCGGTGCTGCTAGAGCGAAACCGATCGAGAAAAGAACGAGAGGTGCTGCGCGATCGCACCCGATCAATCGAGCGCGATCGCGTTAAAACTGCTAAGAATGTTCTGAGAGAACCCCGGCGCGGATCATAGGTCGTGGATTTCGCGAGATTGAGAAAAATATCTTGAGTTAAATCTTCAGCTTCCTGTGGATTGCCCAACGCTTTAAGAGCCAAGCCATAGACCAGCGCAGCGTGACGATCGTAAAGAGTACCGAGTGCTTCTTTCTGCCCTGCTCGTAATGCTTGATATAGCTCTGCATCTGTCTGACTCGGAGGAGATTTTTCTGCGTCGTCAAACTGCTCAGGCATCATGCTAATCAGGCTCAAGAAGCGCATTCGTTTTCCAACCTTTACTTTGACACCAATACCTAGCAAAAGCGTTTACCGGACAAAAAAGTTATCGAATCTCAATTACTCGACAGAAGACTTTCTGGCGTTGCTGAACGTAAGGATGAACCGCCCTCATCCCTTCTCCCCTACCGTGTACACACAAGTTGATTGATCTGTTACCGCAGAAATCTTCTGCCCCCTAAATCCCCCATGAATGGGGGACTTCGAGCCAAAACTCCGAGGTCAAAGTCCCCCAGAATGGGGGATTTAGGGGGCGAAGGATCTGTAGCATTCACGAATTGACTTGGTATCAAATCGTAGAAGCGCTGCGAGTGCGTGGCGTTTCTACTCCACAGGCTGATTAGTGCGGACTAATCAATGACTAACCAATTTAGTACGGCTTGAAGATGCCGCGTAGTTCGCCACCGCGATTTTGCTTTGTGTGAATGTCCACGTACATTTTGCCATTCGCCAAAGCCTGTAGCTGTTCAGGAGTCAGCGTGTATTCCCCCATAAGCCGACCTTGCAAGCCACTTTCGCTGGGACTAACCTGGAGTGCATATTGGAACGGGCCATTCGCATTCGGTTCGCCCCGGTGAATATGCACACCCGACGTGATGTTGGGGTTAGGCGGATTGAGCGGATCGGTTGCGTAATCGCGGAGCGGACTCGATAGATTGCTAAAGTCACCCCGGACAATTAGGCGATCGCCCACAAGCACTGCGCCTGCCGCACCAAAAGCACTGCTGGATGAAGCCATCGGCATCACCTCATCTTTCGTCAGAACTGCAACGTAGCGGGTTAGGGGGGTGCTTTCCATCATGCCCTGAGCAATCAAAGCGCTCTCGGCTTGGTGTAATGCTTCTGACGCAACTTCAAAACTCTGCGCGGTCGTGAATACAGCAGTCCCTTGACTCTGAACAGGTTGGGAAAAGATCGAAATACTGACTGCAATCACACAGGCGATCGTACTGAAAAGAAGATGACGAAGAAGTTGTTTGGGCTTGTTCATGGTTGTATTGCTCTAAAACGAGGTCAAAAATGGCGAGGTCAAAAATCACTCATCCGACTCCTGCGTAATACCAAATTGATCTTTAATCGCTACAAATCTTGGAAGCCCCCTAAATCCCCCACGAGTGGGGGACTTCAAGAAGGATTGGATTTTCAAAGTCCCCCAGAATGGGGGATTTAGGGGGCGAAGGATCTGTAGCATTAACAAATTAATTTGGTATAAAGCACAGCAGATCGAGGAGAGTTTCTAAGAGTACGGATGGGTTTCCCATTTGGATTCCAAACAGGACAATTTTTTTCGATCGCCACAAGATCGCGCCCAGCTAGTTCTGCACCGCTTCTAGAAAAGTTAGTAATGTTTCTCGAATCGGCAGTAAGTTCTTATAAAGCTGCATCTCTGGTGAAAGCTGCTGCACGATCGACCTCAACCCGATCGCCGAATCACGCTGCTCTTTCAAGATAGTGAGTGGATAACGGTAAGTCCGAATTGTGAACAATATCCACTGTGACTGTTCTAATCGCCGCAATGTTTGACGCTCGACTCGAATCCAAAGATTGCTTGGTGATAGTTCTACAGGTGCAATATTAGAATGACTTTGATGACCTAGATACAACTCTGGAGTCTCAACAATGCTCCAATTCACTCGGAACACTGGACAATCGACCTTTAATCGATCGAACAGTCGATCAACCGGATTCCCCAATTGCTCTGGATAGTTCGGTACAGGATGATGAATCTGCATCATTGGTTTTCCAAGCTTCTCTAACAATCTCCACCGCAACGGAAAACACAACGATGCTGCGGCAAGACTGTAACCTCGATCGCTCGGCTGCATCAAACAAAAATCCTCCTGAACTAATCGCCCTGCAAGATCCAAAGGTTGACTAAAATCAGCAATGTTCCAGGTTTGATTGGTTGCTTTGACCGTGATTGTTTCTGAAGCGCGATCGTACTGTTCTGGAAAGTAGCGTAATAGATGATCAATCAATAGTTCCAAAACTTCCTGCTGCGCCAACTGTGTTCCTGGCAAACTTGCAAACACTTCTGTATAGTTCGTTTCTAACAGTTCTGTCTTACGCTGCAAGTAAGGCGCAAGCTGATCATCCATCTCGATCCAATCTTCTACCTTAAGCGGCTGCAATCCTAGACTTAATGTTCGATCGCTCCCTGTAAATGGTAGATAGATGCGCTGATTGCTCATAAAACTCAAAAACAACGATCGACTACAATTTAGAATATCCCCGTTGTCGAGCCACTGCTATGACTTCGTATTCCTTATGTGCTAATTGCATTCGGGCGACCAAAGGGAAGACGAGGAGCATACAGACAGTGGGAAGAGGAAGATATTCCAGTACAAGTTGTATTTGATATTCTTTCACCCAGCAATACAGGTGAGGAGATGTCGAGCAAGTTTGAGTTTTATCAAACCTACGGAGTCGAAGAATATTATCTCTATAATCCCTATCGTAACGACTTAACAGGCTGGATTCGTCGAGGCTCGGCTCTCAGCGAAATTCAACAAATCAATGGCTGGATTAGTCCACGCTTAGGCATTCGGTTTGAATTGACATTTCAAGATTTTGTGATTTATCGACCGGACGGCGATCGCTTTCTCAGCCCAGTTGAACTCAAACGGCTTGCAGATCAAGAACGCCAACGTGTCGAGCAAGAACGCCAACGCGCCGATCGACTGGCAGAATATCTGCGCTCAATGAGAATCGATCCCGATCAAATTCCCGACTGAGGCTTGCCGATGCCCCTCACCCCGTACAATGAGGATTCAGCGATCTTCCTCAGCGTTAACTCCTATGTCTGGTGACTACCTAGAGCGGATTCTCAATGCCCGTGTGTACGATGTGGCTCAGGAAACCCCCCTCGAATTTGCGCCCAACCTCTCGGCTCGACTCAATAACCGAGTGCTACTCAAACGCGAGGATATGCAATCGGTTTTCTCGTTCAAATTGCGCGGCGCTTACAACAAAATGGCGCAGCTACCCCCGGAAATTCTCGCTCAAGGGGTGATTGCGGCTTCGGCTGGAAATCATGCTCAAGGAGTCGCCCTTGGTGCAAAGCGACTGGGAAGCACCGCGATTATCGTCATGCCTGTGACAACCCCGCAAGTCAAAATCGATGCAGTCCGATCGCGGGGTGGCGAAGTTGTGCTGCACGGTGACACCTACGATGATGCTTATGCCCATGCCCGCCAGCTAGAAGCAGAAAAGGGATTAACGTTTGTCCATCCGTTTGATGATCCAGACGTAATCGCGGGACAAGGCACGATCGGTATGGAAATTCTACGGCAATATCAGCAACCGATTCATGCTGTATTTGTCGCGATCGGTGGTGGCGGTTTGATCTCCGGTGTAGCAGCCTACATCAAACGACTCCGCCCTCAGACGAAAATTATCGGAGTTGAGCCAGTCGATGCCGATGCGATGACGCGATCGCTCAAAGCCGGATATCGGATCAAATTACCGAATGTCGGTTTGTTTGCCGATGGTGTTGCTGTGCGAGAAGTCGGAGTCGAAACGTTTCGATTGTGCCAGCAGTATGTAGACGAAATGATTTTGGTCGATACCGATGACACCTGTGCGGCGATTAAAGATGTGTTTGAAGACACGCGATCGATCCTTGAACCTGCGGGAGCTTTGTCAGTTGCCGCGATCAAAGCCTATGTCGAACGCGAGCAAATCACCGATCAAACGCTGATCGGGATTGCCTGCGGTGCGAATATGAACTTCGATCGCCTCAGATTCGTAGCAGAACGCGCAGAACTCGGAGAACGCCGAGAAGCCATCTTTGCGGTCACGATTCCCGAAGAGCGCGGCAGTTTACGCAAATTCTGCGATCTACTCGGACGACGGAACATTACTGAATTCAACTACCGCATCGCTGATGAGAACATCGCTCATATCTTTGTGGGAATGCAAGTCTCTGGTCGATCGGATGCCGCACAAATGGTTTCAACCTTTGAAGCGAATGGATTTAAGACGATCGATCTCACCGATGACGAATTCGCCAAATTACATCTGCGGCACATGGTCGGCGGACGATCGCCCTTAGCTGAACACGAAGTCCTTTATCGATTTGAGTTTCCCGAACGTCCCGGAGCGCTGATCAAGTTTCTCACCTCAATGCGCCCTGATTGGAACATCAGCCTATTCCACTATCGCAATCACGGAGCTGATTATGGGCGCATTGTGTTAGGCGTGCAAGTTCCACCCGATGAAATGACCGATTGGCAGGCATTTCTTGACTCGATCAGCTACCGCTACTGGGACGAAAACCAAAATCCCGCCTACAAACTCTTTTTGGCATAACCGCTCTCCCCTACAATTCAGAATGGTGAAATTGTTTAGCTTGGAGAACCGCTGTGGATTTATCTCGCATTCCCGCCCAACCGAAACCGGGCTTGATCAACGTTCTGATCGAAATCCCCGCAGGCAGTAAGAACAAATACGAATTCGACAAAGACCTCAACGCCTTCGCTCTCGATCGCGTCCTCTATGCCTCAGTGATGTACCCGTTCGATTACGGCTTCGTGCCCAACACGCTCGCCGACGATGGCGATCCGCTTGATGGCATGGTAATCATGGATCAGCCCACCTTCCCCGGCTGTGTGATCGCAGCCCGCCCGATTGGAATGCTCGAAATGATCGACGGCGGCGATCGCGATGAAAAAATCCTCTGCGTTCCCGACAAAGATCCCCGCTATACGAATATCAAATCGCTCAAAGACCTTCCCCAGCACCGTTTAGACGAAGTGGCAGAATTCTTTAGAACGTACAAAAATCTAGAGAAGAAAGTGACAGAGATCCTGGGCTGGCAAGACGTAGATAAAGTGCTGCCCCTCGTTGAGCAGTGCATCAAAGCCGCAAACTAAACTCTATCGCATCGATCGACTGTAGAGGCTGAGGAAAATTCCTGAGCCTTTTTTTGCATCCGCACTTATAATCCATCTCAGTCTGCTATCCCTAAGAATCGAATGGGTAGCCTAAACCCAGGGCACCTCTCCCACCGTTTCTCGGAACGGCATCACACTAAATCCTGCTTGTAAACAATACCAAGCTGAAGCCTTCTTCATCTGGATTGCTTTGACAAGCACTTGAAGCAACTTTGAATTCAGCGATGACCCAGTCTTCTGATTTTCACATTCATTTTTGGGGCGTTCGAGGCAGCATTGCTGTACCGGGAAACGAAACCGTGCGCTATGGTGGCAATACCTCTTGCATCGAGATGCGCGTGGGCGGGAAACGCCTCGTTTTTGATGGCGGAACTGGGCTGCGCGTTCTTGGAAAATCAATGATGCAGCAACTGCCAGTGGAAGCGCACCTCTTCTTCTCGCACTCCCACTGGGATCACATTCAAGGCTTTCCATTCTTCATTCCAGCGTTTATTCCCGGCAACTGTTTTCACATCTACGGCGCGATCGCTCCCAACGGTGCAACGATGCAGCAACGCCTCAGTGACCAGATGCATCATCCCAATTTTCCAGTACCGATGCAGGTGATGAAGTCGGATCTAAAATTTACGGATGTCACAGTGGGAGATGTGATCGAACTCGATGATATTCAGATTGAAACCGGTCGTTTGAATCATCCCAATACTGCGATCGGCTACCGCGTTACTTTTCAAGGTAAAACAGTCGTCTATGCAACGGATACTGAGCATTACCCCGATCGCATCGATCCCGATCTAGTGCATCTTGCCCGGAATGCCGACGTTTTAATCTACGATGCCTGCTACACCGACGAAGAATACTACGACGAAAAATCGCCCAAAATTGGCTGGGGGCACTCTACTTGGCAAGAAGCCCTGAAAGTTGTAAAAGCAGCAGGCGTGAAACAAGCGGTGATGTTCCACCACGACCCCAATCATGATGATGATTTTCTCGACTCGGTAGAAGCTCAGGTGCGATCGGTGTTTCCAAACAGTCTGCTAGCACGCGAGGGCATGATCCTACCCGTGGATTAGATTGAGTCAAAAATCAGTAGCCTCGTAAAGAGACGATGCATCGCCTCTTTACCAAGGTCTGTAGCGAGTTATTTAGAGATCTGCTATCAGGCAGAGGTCGCAGGAGTTTCAGACTGCGCCTGTGGATTCAGCGAGAACATTACCCGCGAAAGACCACTTGCAAAAATGCTGGCACCCACTAACGTTCCAAGCAACCAAGGCGCGTTAGACGGATACTGAGACCAAATCAATGCGCCCAATCCAGCAGTGATAATTGCATTGCCCAACAGCCAGAACCAATTTTTCTGCTCGCGCATGCGGAACGCCAAAATCAGCTCAAATGCACCTTCTGTTAACAAGAAGCTACCGAGGAGCAAGGTCAGCGTTAATACTCCGGTTAGAGGAGACGCAAACAGCATAATTCCAGTTGCAATATACAGCGAACTTAAAAGGATTTTCCAGAGAAAGCCGCCTTGATTGCGAGTTTGCACTGCATAGACGAGCTTGGTGAACCCTGCTGACAGAATAATTAACGCAATCCAGGTTTCGCTCACGAGCGTCGAGAACACAGGCGCAACAACAGCACCAAGTCCTAATGCAATCAATAAAATACCTGACCAAAGTGCACCATTTCTGCTCTTGGGCTGTTCGATACTTGCTGTCATAAAACTTCTCCTACAGTATTTAGAACCATCACTACACTAGAGAATGCTTGCACGATCGATAAGGCTCTGAAGAGATAGACCACAATCCAGACGAAAGATTGAGCGAAGATCATTCCCCGGTATGACTGTATTTGAGAAAAGAAAAGCAATCATCAAAATATCTAAGCTTGTCTTGGAGCAATTATTAATTTAAAGAAGTACAGGGATAAAGCAGTGTTAGAGCGAAAGGGGCGACGAATCTTAGCAGTGGATGATACCGCAGATAATTTGCTATTGCTACAAGTGTTTTTGGAAGCAGAAGGGTTTGAAGTTGAAGTTGCAAACTGTGGTAGTGCTGCATTAAATCGATTTCAGCTTTGCAACCCGGATCTGGTCTTGCTCGATGTCATGATGCCCGGAATGAATGGGTTAGAAGTGACGCAAGAGATTCGATCGAATGATCGCACAACTCCAATTTTGCTGATCTCGGCTCACGACAAGGTGCAGGTTCAACCTGGCTTAGATGCGGGCGCAAATGGATATATTCAAAAGCCGATCGATTTGTCGCAATTGTTATCCAGCATTGAAGCCCTGACTGCTTGATTGTCACAGCGCGACAGACGCTTTAAACGAATAAGAGTGCATCCTAAATGAACTCAAGTTACGAATTCATTCAGGATACACCCTTTAAAAATATTAAGCTGAACTATTGAACCAAGCCAGTTCTCAAAGCGCGGACTGCCACTTGTGTACGATCGTCTGCACAAAGCTTATTTAGAATGTTGCGAACGTGAGTCTTTACTGTTCCAACAGTGATATATAGCTTTTCTGCGATTTGAGCATTGCTGCAACCCTCTACAATTAGCTTTAACACTTCTAATTCGCGCTCAGTCAGAGGATAAGCAGGAATAAAGTCTTCATCCGACAGACGGTTGATTGAAATGGTAGGTGCTTCAGCAGACTGTTGCCCTGAACCGTATGATTTTTGTGTTTGGTAAAGAACAACACGAGCGATCGCCGGATCAATCCAAGCATTACCGCTAGCAGTTGTTTGAATTGCCTGAGCAAGCTTATCAATGCTGGCATCTTTCATGCAGTAAGAATCAGCTCCAGCCGCAAATGCAGCTAGTACCGTATCCTCGCTGTCCTGCATGGTCATAATCAGGATTTTCGTGTTGGGACATTCCCCTTGAGCTTGCGCCTGCTTAAATTGCTGCGTGAGATCAATTCCAGTCGAGTCCGGTAGACCGATATCAACGATCGCAACATCAGGATGAGAGCTTCTGAGTAGTCTTAATCCCGACTTAGCATCACGCGCATCTCCAATTACTTCAAAGCCCTCACGCTGCTGTAGAGCGGCTCGAATGCCAACGCGGGTTAGGTCGTGGTCTTCAATCAATATGACTCGAATCATGCCTATTGCCAAGCCTCAATTATTATAATGAACTATCAGTCACCACCGAGCGTGATGTTGCTGCAAGTTTTTAATTGGTAAGGCGATTTTAGGGTAGAACTTGAAGTAGATGGATCTATCCTAAGTTCCCTCTATTTAGATAGAGTATCCCCCTGAGGAGGGAGACGTTTAAGAAGTTTCAGTAAACATAGATTGAGAAATTAGCCAAAGTAGAACATTGTTTGTTTACTTGAATGTATTGATACCTTGATGCGCTTGGAGGCAAGGATCGTGGAAAAAACTGTCATTTCAGCCATGCTTGATCCAAAAACGCCACCAGATGTGGTGATTCGAGCCGAGCCGCGTCAACCAGAGTCTGATCCAACTTTGGGAATTCCAGTTCAAGCTGATCGACAAAGTACACCAAAGCATCGATTAGTGACGATCGGCGATTCGCTAACTCATGGCTTTCAAAGTGGAGCAATCTTTCAGACTCATCTTTCCTATGCCGCGATGATTGCTCACGAATTGGGCTGGAAAGACTTCCGCTATCCCACTTACGATAGTCCAGGTTCTGGGCTGCCGCTTAATCTGGAATCGATCGCTCGTAGCTTAGAGATGAAGTATGGTGGACACCTGAAATGGTGGGAAGTTCCATTTGGGCTGTTGAATGTGCGGAGTTTTCTCGATCGTACTGAAGACTTTTGGGAGCAGGGTGCAGGATCTCAGTTCTCAGCCCAAGGTGAAATCAACCACAATTTAGCAGTGTACGGTTGGGATTTACGAAATACGATGTCTCGCAATGCAGATATCTGTCTTGAAGTTTTACGCGATAACCTGCCTAAAGATAACTTCATTAAACAGACGGTTGCTCATCACAATGAGCGGGCCGCAATTCGCGTTCTCAATACTGCACGAAATCAGGAAGGACAAGCATTATCGCCGCTTCAAGCTGCACAAGCATTATCAAGTGAAGAAATCGAAACGCTGATTATTTTTATTGGCTCAAACAATGCGTTAGGAAGCATTCTAACATTCAAGGTGGAATGGTCGGATGTTGGCTACGATGACATGAATGTCAACGATCGCTACACGGTTTGGCGACCCATTCACTTTCAAGCCGAGCTTGATCTGATGGTGGAGCAGGTGAAGCAGATTCGCGCTCGTCATGTGATTTGGTGTACTGTTCCGCATGTAACGATCGCGCCGTTTGCGCGGGGTGTGGGCGAAAAAGTGGCATCCGAATCAAGATACTTTCCTTACTACACACAGTTCTGGATCAAAGATAAGTCGTTTAATTCAGCAAAACATCCTCACTTAACTGCGAATGAAGCCAGATCAATCGATAGTGCAATTGATCAATACAATGATGCGATCGTGAATGTGGTGCGAGAAGGTCGCAAGCAGGGCAGAGATTGGTATCTGTTTGAAATGGTGGAACTGCTCGATCGTTTAGCGGCACGTCGCTTTTTTGACCAACCACGAGTGCAGCCGGAGTGGTGGGTGCCCTATGAATTGCCGCCTGCATTGCAAGCGTTGAAGCCTGTACCGGATTCGCGATTTTTCCGATCGAATGCACAGGGACGATTGCAGGGGGGATTGTTCTCGCTTGATGGAATTCATGCAACAACGATCGGATATGGCATCATTGCAGAAGAATTAATCAAAATCATGCAGCTTGCGGGTGTTGAGTTCTATGACGCTCAGGGACAAAAGCGATCGAGGGATGTTCAGATTGATTTCGATCGGCTGATTGCGCTCGATACCCTAATTTCCCAACCGCCCCGATTGGTTGAAGATATTATCAACACGATTGGCTGGTTGGATAGTGTGTTCAGCTTCATGAACGGAGTGCTGAGAGCAAACTATTAAGCTGCATCAATCATCGATCGCTTCTCCACCCACCACGACATCACGGATTCTTAAACTGGGGCCTCCGCATCCCACCGCTAATCCGCTCTGTCCGCCTTTGCCACACCCCCCCGACTCATCCCAGAAAAAGTCATCGCCGATCGCTTCAATGTCTGCTAATGTCTTAAACGCATTTCCGGAGAGCGTCACATCCCGCACAGGTTCCGCGATTTCACCCTGACGAATCATCCAGGCTTCACCCGCTGTAAAGGTGAACATTTCTCCGTTCGTCATACCACCAATCCAATTGCGGGCATAGACTCCTTCTTTGATATCCTGAAACAAATCCTTCACAGGGGTTTTGCCGCGCTCGATCCAAGTATTTGTCATTCGCACGATCGGTGGATAGTGATAGTTCAAGCAGCGAGCATTTCCGGTGGGTGCTTCCTCTAACTTGCCTGCGGTTTCGCGGGAATGTAAGCGCCCCACCAGAATCCCATCTTTGATCAGTTGGGTTGTCGTTGCCGGAACGCCTTCATCGTCGTAAAAATAGCTGCCTCGGTGCCCTTCGATCGCGGCTCCATCATAAATCTGCAACTCAGGCGATCCAAATCGTCGCCCAATACTCATCACTTCTAAAATATCAGGGTTCTCATACGCCATGTCTGCTTCAGACAAATGCCCAAACGCTTCATGCACAAACAATCCCGACAAAATCGGATCAATCACAACTGTATAAGCGTTACCCTTGACGGGCGGAAGCGCAAGAGAGTTCACTGCCCGTTGTGCTGCCTCTTGTACCTGGGGATCGAGGTTTAATAAATCTTCGTAAGCTTTGCGCGACCCGACCGTTTCCCGCCCAGTTTGAACCGTTTCACCATTACGTGCCGTTGCCGCAAATCGCATCTCCAGATCGACCCAAGACTGCTCAATCAAACTACCCTCTGAAGTTGCCAAAATCATGCGTTGAGCGCTGTCTCCATACCGGACGGAAATCGTGGCAACGCGGGGATCAACGCTGCGAAGAATTTCTCCGTAATGTTGACAAAGCGCCTTCTTCTCGGAGAGCGGAATCTGGCGCGGATTAGTTCCTGTGAGCAATAGCGATCGCTCGTCTTGAATCGGCGCAACCGGGGCTAAAACCGTTTCATCGGTTCCGACCAATCGTGCGGCTGCGATCGCATCTTCGACTCGCTCTTTCAAACTTGATAGCTGATTGAAGCTTGAAAATCCCCAGCCGCCCTTATAGCAAGCCCGGACTTGTCCGCCGATCGAAATGCCCTCGCTCAGCGTTTCGATTTTGTGACCCCGCAGCAGGATATCTGTTCCTTCTGCCGCTTCGAGCCGAATCGCTAAGTAATCGACACGGTGCCGATACCGACTGATCAAATCAGAAATTAAGTTTTTAGCGTCGGATAATGCTGAGTTCATGGGCACTCTTAAGGATCACTCCTTACTATTGTGCGATCAATCGATCCCTCATGCAAAAAAAGAGCCATTAAATTAGCTCTTTTTCTCGGTCTTATTGTTTGACACTCAACGCTTCAGGTAGTTCTAGTCCTTTGAGTTGCGAAGACGGATTAAACGGCGACGCATTTGCGGAGAAGCCGTAACCTCAGAAATCTCTTTCGCTTTCACCTCTGCCGCAACGGGTTCTAAATACTCATCGGCACCACAAGCGTAAGCATCTAGCAGAAACTCAAGCAGTTGTTCTGGATTACTCAAAACAGACTTCTCTTCGATCAGCCTAAATTTCAGGTGAACTTCGCATTCGTAGACACCCACTTCCGAGGGGGTGACGTTGCATTCTAAAGGATCGTAATTCATCTACCCAAGCAGTCCCATGATGTGAATAGTGGTTGATAGTTCAGACCGGGCTTGACAATGGCAAAATTCCACCAAAGTATTGCAAACGATTCAATGCACCTTCAGTAACTCCTGGAATAAGTTGCTCCAGAGCGCGATCGAGCAAGATCAAAGAAAACAATCCTCTGCTGCTCGAACTTAGCATGCCTGAGAAGGAACTCAAATCAGCGATATCGCTGAAACAGCTACACAAATCTCACGGCATTGCGATGAAATCAGGCTGAAGAAATTTAGCTGCATACAGCACTTATGCCCATTTATAGGCGAGTAACTTTGAAAGTAGTACCGTAATAACACCAGTTTTCACAAATACTTTAAAGCAACAGGCTCAAAAACAAAAAAAGGTATTGCTGGATTGGAATTCCTATTTTTAGTGCAGTTTCTTGTGTAATGAATTGATGAAGTGTTCTTTGAGTTCTAACTTGTCAATTATCAAGCGGAATGTTCCTAGTACTTTTTGTGATCCAAGGCACTTCTTGAGGGGAAATACGGAGAAAGTAACTGGCTAGTTAATCTCTAAGCAAAGCTTTAGAGATCATCATTAGAAAAGAATTACAAAATAAGCTTTCTGAATTGTCATGCAAATGTCAATTTTTTAGGTTTCTCACTATTACTAAGAAACAGGGATTTCAGTAAAGGTCGAATGGTTATGTACTGTTTTTTACAGTTTTAGATACCTTTAGATACCGAGATTTCTAAGTTAGTTTTATCAGAAAGCTTGAATTATCTCCGTGCCTTGTTCTAATGAAAACCCAAATTTAAAGATTTGGTGTATTGAGAGCAATATTTTCTATTCATAAAGCTCATCCCAAGAAAAATTATAAATTTCGATTTGACCGCTAAAAGCTGGAGCAACATCAAATTTTGAAGCAGAATAAATTGATGTGACAGTCACACAAATTCTGCCTTCAGTGCAACTACTGAAATCTAGAAATTTCTGCAAACAGGCAAAGTTAAATCCGAAAAACAGGAAGCGTAAAATGAAAACAACTGCCCTGATTTGCAACCGAATCAACCCAAATTTGACCGTAGTGCGCCCGCACAATCCGCTGACACAGCGATAAGCCGATACCGTAACCTTCCTGGGCAACATCTCGCTGCAAGCGGTAATGATCCTCAAAAATGCGATCGCGGTTTTCTAGCGGAACTCCCGGCCCGTTGTCGCAAATACTGACCTGAACTTTCTGCGCCGTCCGGTGCAAAATTGAGATCTGAATCGTTCCGGCTGTAGGAGTGTACTTGATTGCGTTGTCCAAAATATTCACGATCACCTGTCGCACTCGTTCAGCATCGGCATAGACGATCGGTAGGTCAGAAGGAATATCGGTCTCAATGTGCTGCTGTTTTGATTGAATCCGATCAGCGAGGCTAAGGAGCACATCCTGACACAGTGCGCCGAGGTCTAGCTTCTCTGGCTGAATATGCAGCTCCGCACTCGTTCCCCTTGCAGCCTGTAGGATATCCGTAATCATCCGGTCGATCGTCCGAATTTGAGTCCGTCCGTGTTTAAGCAAGTTGGCTGTCATTGCGGGTGTGAGTCGGGACGGTTGCCCATCTGCTTGTTTATGAGCAATTTCCAGAGTCTCGATCGCGATTGATGCGGCAGTCAGGGGATTGCGAAGATCATGCGCCAGCATCGAAATAATCTGATCTTTAAAGTGGAGCTGTGCTTGAAGATTCTCGTTTTCGCGCTGCAACCGGAAAACTTCATCGCTCAGCTTCATCAGTTCGGCCGAGTGCCCGATCGAAGCGACTCCTACAGAATCGGGCGCTGTTGCAGTTTGGGGAGAATTGGTAATGTCTTCGACAGATCTTTGCCAGCGCGACCACCAATTTCTCAGTTGAGCGATCAGATCACTACCTGTCAGAGTTTGGCGCGGTTCGGGGTGGAGTTTAATCAGCGTTGGGGTGGCAATGAGACGGAAATGCTCAGCAAGATAGGGTTGCTCACCCACATCGATAATCTCAAGCTCAAACGGACATTCAGCACTCCGATCGTTGAGAAAGCCGCGGATCTGACGAATCTGTTCGCGTGACGCGGGACGCTGATCGACGAACAGTAAAATCTGGAGTGGCACGTTAGCGTCGAGGGTTGAATGGGTGGGTGCCTGCATCGTCATGAATTAGCACTCTCAGAACGGGTGCGAACAAATAGAGAGTCGATCGTAGCTTTCAGCGACTAAAACACCACGAGGGTGGAGTCGGATTAGATTCAAATTGTCGGTCTACAGATCGCTTCTCTATAGATTACCGTATCCCTTGCAAATCAGAGCGCTCCAAGCAGATTCGCAGACGCGGTTCTCTCCAGAAGTTCCCGATTCCTTGTAAAGTGATGTTAATAGACTGTGATACTTTTCTAATATTTATAGAAACCTGTGCAAGAAGACTTTCGGCTCATTGTTGATCTTGTTTCAGTTTTGGCAGCAGCAGCAGCGGGTGGACTGATGGCTGCGCTGTTAAAGCAACCTGTGCTACTGGGGTATTTGGTAGCGGGTGTGATTGTGGGTCCGACGGGACTTGGGTTAATTAAAGAATTGGTGCAGGTGGAAACGCTGGCGCAGTTTGGAGTAGCGTTTCTGTTATTTGCGCTAGGGGTTGAATTTTCTTTCTCTGAAATTAAAAAAGTCAAAGTCATTAGTCTCGGCGGAGGTGGGCTGCAAATTGCGCTAACGATCCTGGTGACGACTTTAGTGGCGCTGGCAATGGGATGGGTCACGTCACCGACGCAGGGCGTATTTTTAGGTGCAATCCTGTCTCTTTCTTCGACGGCTGTGGTGCTGAAGTGCTTGATGGAGCGCAACGAGACCGGAACGCCACACGGACAAGTGATGTTAGGAATTCTGGTCGTTCAGGATTTGGCGCTGGGGTTGATGTTGGCGGTGTTGCCAGCATTGGATCAGCCTGCGGAACAAGTGGGATTGGCGATCGGCTGGGCGCTGATTCAGACGGGACTGTTTGCGCTCGGTGCGATCGCGGCTGGGATTTGGGTGATTCCGCCGCTGTTGCGGCTACTGGCAAAAACAGAGAGCCGCGAATTATTTCTGCTGGGGGTAGTAGCGCTGTGTCTAGGGATCGCACTTCTTACTGAGCACTTGGGATTGTCGATCGAGATGGGAGCCTTTGTTGCAGGCTTGATGATCTCAGAAGCGGAATATGCGGATCAAACGCTCACTTATGTAGAGCCATTGCGAGACATTTTTGCATCGCTGTTTTTTGCCTCGATCGGGATGCTGATCGATCCCGTGTTTCTTTGGAACAACTTGGAACTCATTCTCGGCTTGGTCGCGCTCGTGTTTGTTGGCAAGTTTTTGATCATTACGCCGCTCGTTCGCATCTTTCGGTATCCCCTAAAAACCGCTTTGATTGCTGGATTAGGACTGGCTCAGATCGGAGAATTTTCGTTTGTGCTTGCAAGTGAGGGACAGACGCTCGGCATCGTTTCACGCCAAGTTTACCTGCTAATTCTGGGGACAACGGCGGTGACGCTCGTGTTAACTCCGTTCGTGCTGCGACTCGTGCCAAAACTGTTCGCTTGGGGAGAATCGATCCCCTGGTTGGCAAAATACCTGGAACAATCAGATGAGCCGCTGGCAATTTCTGAGGATTTACCAATTCACGATCATGTAATTGTTTGCGGTTATGGTCGAATCGGACGCAATATCGTGCGGTTGCTGCGCGATCGACATTATCCCGTTCTGGTGATTGATCAATCTGAAGCGCAGATCCAAAAGGTTCGAGAAGCGGGAATTCCTTACATCTACGGTAATGCAGCGAGTTCGTATGTCTTAGAAAAAGCAGGAGTTGCCCAAGCGCAGGGCATGGCGATCGCGCTTCCAGATGCGATGAGTACGCGATTATGCGTGAAGCGAGCCTTAGAGATTGCTCCTGATCTTGATTTGGTGGTAAGAGCCAACAGAGATAAAGATATTGAATTGCTGTACCAGCTAGGGGCGCGTGAGGTGGTGCAGCCTGAATTTGAAACCAGTTTAGAACTGTCTGCCCATTTAATGGCAGGCATGGGTTTACCAACCCCAGCCATTCAGCGCGAAGTACAGTTAATCCGAAATTCACACTATTTAGAGTTGCGCCCCGATCAGCGTTCTGAAGAGATTTCACGCGCTCTGAAAGCCGCAGCAAATGAAATGAATAGCCGCTGGTATGCGTTATCCGAGGCTTCACCCTTATTAGGAATGTCGATCGAAGAAACTGATGTTCGCCGTTTAACTGGGATTACGGTAATGGCAATTCGACGAGCAGGCGGGGCGGAAATCGACTATCCAGATAGCCAAACCACACTAGAACAAGGCGATCGTCTACTCATTGTCGGTGCGCCCGATGAGGTTGCAGCTTTTGATCAATTGGCAAAAGGAGAAGCCGCAGTCCCATCTACGAATTCATCTTGTCAGTGGCTACAAATTCCCGCAGAAAGTCCGCTGGTGGGCAAAACCCTGATCGAATTGAATTTACAGCGCCAATATAATATTTCTGTACAAACTATTCGACGGGATGGAAAGCTGATTCGATTTCCAGAAGAAACCCTGGATCTTCAGGCGGGCGATCGCTTATTACTGTGTGGCGGATTTCACGCTTTGATCCAGGCTCAAGCGTCGATCGACTCTAAGTCGGAAGTTTCACTGATGCACTCAGAGCAATTGCTTCCCGATCTCGATTCAACCGCAGCCGATCAAGCCCTAGATGCAATCTGAATCTTCCTTAAGGTTGGGTTATCTCACCCCCGCTACATCGATTTCATCTCGTATGCTTGAAATAGACACACACTTTAGGAAAACCATTCATGCAATCTGGTTGGCGAGTTGGGTCACTCTTTGGCATTCCCTTGCTTATCGACCCGTCCTGGTTTGTTATCCTTGTGTTCGTCACCCTCAGTAATGCGCTGCGGTGGCAGTATCGCTATCCTGATTGGGGTAGCCCTGTTGCCTGGGGAACGGGCTTTGCAATGGCGCTATTGTTGTTTGCGTCGGTGCTACTGCATGAATTGGGACATAGCTTAGTTGCAAAACTGCAAGGAATTCGGGTTCAGTCGATTACGCTGTTCTTCTTTGGTGGGATTGCAGCGATCGCTCAAGAACCAAAAACGCCTGGAAAAGCGTTCCAAGTGGCGATCGCAGGTCCAGCAGTCAGCTTCAGCTTGTTTCTGCTGTTAACACTGGTAACGCTACTGGTACCGAATGCAGAGATGCCTTTGGGTGTTCTGTTTCGCGATTTGGCGGCGATTAATCTTGTGCTGACGTTATTTAATATGATCCCCGGCTTGCCGTTGGACGGGGGGCAGGTGCTAAAGGCGATCGTCTGGAAGCTCACAGGCAGTCAGATTAAAGGAATCCGCACGGCTGCGAAAGTGGGACGATTTCTAGGGACGGTTGCGATCGTCTGGGGCTTGGCAGATGCGTTTGGGGTAACGCGAAATCTAGGTCTACCTTATGGTGGCGGACTGTGGGGGGCGCTGATTGGATGGTTTGTGGTGCAGAATGCGGGTGCTTACGATCGCATCACTGAACTGCAAGAAGCGATGCTGAAGGTGAAAGCCGAAGATGCCATGACGCGAGATTTCCGGGTGATTGATGCCGGAATGACGCTGCGGAAGTTTGCGGACGACTATTTGATTAGTGAAACTCGTGCTCCGATTTACTATGCCGCGTCGAATGGACGCTATCGCGGTGTTGTCAATACTGAGGATCTTCAGAGAATTGAGCGGAGCGAGTGGGAAACGAAAACGCTGCTGGATATTGTGCATCCGCTGACTGAAGTTCCCACAGTGCAGGAATCGACCTCGATCGTAGAAGTCATCCAACTGCTGGAGAATCAGAGCTTGCCGCGAGTGACGGTCTTGTCTCCGGCTGAAGCAGTTTCGGGTGTGATTGATCGCGGAGATATCGTCAAGGCGATCGCGACCAAGATGAATTTAAGAATTTCTGAGGCGGCGATTAAGCAGATTAAAGAAGAGGGAGCTTACCCAGCAGGGTTGCAGTTAGGCGCGATCGCACAGGCGGCAGCCGATCTGAGATAGAGGAATCTGTGAACCTAACAAGAATCTGTGAGCCTAACAAAACGTGAGTCTCCAATGAAGGCGCGCCAGAGGAAGGGCGAAAAAACGAAGCCTTTTGAAGCGTTCCCTATAGAAGGGCGATGGAACACCGGAAGGTTTAGCTGAGGGCGTTTTAGCCTACGATTAGCCGCAAGTGGAACAATCTTTTACACCAATAGCAGCGCCATTTACACAATCTCACCACACGGAACTCGGACGCAGATTTTGACTGACACTGGGATTGAAAGCGTTGTAATTTTGGATCAATAGAACCCTGCTTTATTTTCGATATAAAGCAGGGTTTTAAAATTTAGCCCCAAGAATCGAGGTCGAGAGCCGCTGAACCGCCCTGCTCTAGCTGCGTCAGGATCTTGCCCAACTGCCACCAAACGAGCCACGCAGTCCCGATCGTCAGGGGCAACGACACTCCGTAGGCAAACTTGGTAGGAATCCCAAAGATTTCGACCCCTGCAGCAAGAAAGAAAAAGGCACCGCCCGCCATGCCTAGAAATGGAGTAAACAACGCCAGCCCACGCATTTTTGCCAAGCTGCGAGTCGATCTATTTTCTGACCATTCTTTGACCGATTGTTTCAAAACTGCTTCAAATGCCAGTCCGGAGGCAATACTCGCCAGTAGTCCAGCAACGAGCAGAAGGTAGGGAGGTTGGGGAAAAAAGTATTGCACAGTGGATTAATAGGAATGTAAGGGCATCAGGAAGGGAGTCCTTCGTCCCCATATCCTACCGTTCTAACTTGACCCCCGTCAAAGAAGAGACGGTCGGGATCAGAGCGGCAGCAGGCGATAATTCTGCCAGTGCCCCGAACGCGGCAGTCAGCAGCCGAGCGGGCTTGATGTCATCTTTGACCAGTTGCCATAAGCGTTGGACTTCTTCGGTGTGGAGACGATCGTCCTCGGTCAGCGCAAGCAGCAACTGACGACGCAAGAACTGTCCTTCATTGGAAAAGAGGTACTGTAAGCCCAGTTGAGCCGTCGGAAGAATGTCAAAATTAGAGTCCGATCGAGCGATCGCAATCATATTTTCCAACCGGTGCCACTGGAATTTGCCGTCTTTGAACAGCACTTCGATCAAGCGACGACGCAACCGGGGTGATTCACCCGTCAGTAATCGGCGTGCGACGTAAGGATAAGCAATCTCAACAATTTTAAAGTTGGGATTGAGGGTGAGAGCTAAGCCTTCCTGAGTAACGAGCGATCGAATGATCAGCGCAAATTTTGCGGGCACTCGGAAGGGATATTCATACATCAACTCACTGAAGCGATCAGTAATCGTTTTGAAGTTGAAGTTTTCGACGCTTTCACCCATTATGTCGCCCAGAACCGATTCGATCGCAGGAACGATCGGGTAAATATCGGTGCCGGGTGCGAGAAAACCCAGCTTAACGAAGTCTTGTGCGAGATCAACGTAATCTTTGTTGATTAAGTGAACAACGGCATCGACTAGCGTTTCTTTTGCTTCTTCTTCAAGCTGATCCATCATGCCGAAGTCGATATACGCCATTTGCCCGCCGGATGGGGCTGGCAGAGCGAACAGGTTTCCAGGGTGCGGATCAGCGTGGAAGAAGCCGAACTCTAAAAGCTGACGTAACCCAGAGGTGACACCGATGCGAATGATCGCGTTTGGATCGCCCCCAACGGCACGAATGCTATCGACATCCGTTAGCTTGTAACCTGTAATCCACTCCAACACGAGAACGTGCTCAGACGTATAGCGCCAGTAGATTGAGGGCACTTTCACAGAAGGATCGTTGCGAAAATTTGTAGCGAATTTCTCGGCGTTGCGTCCTTCGTTGAGATAGTCGATTTCTTCAAACAGCTTGGAGCCGAACTCATCCACAATTAGAGTGAGATCGTGTCCTAAGTTCAACGGTAGCCAGGGAGCCATCCAACTCGCAGCCCAGCGCATCAGGTAGAGGTCGAGTGTCAGGGTTGGGAGAAGGTTCGGGCGTTGAACTTTGACTGCGACTTCTTCACCTGTCTTGAGTTTGGCGCGATAAACCTGACCGAGTGATGCAGCAGCGATCGGGCTTGGCGTAATTTCCGCAAAAATTTCATCGACATCAGCATCAAGCTCGGTTTCAATAATGCGAAACGCGATGTCAGTCGAGAATGGGGGCAACTGATCTTGCAGCTTGGTCAGTTCGTCCAAGAAGTCGCGGCGAATTAGATCAGGACGGGTCGAAAGCGCTTGCCCAACTTTGATGAAGGTGGGGCCTAGTGTCGTCAGAATTTGACGGAGTTGGGCGGCGCGTTTGAATCTGTTACGTTCTACGACTCTGCGCCAGTCGTCAAACTTCAAGCCTAGAACAAACCCGATGAACAGGGCGGTCACTCGAAGCGCTCTCCAGATGAATAGCCAAGGACGCAAGCGGTAATAGTTTGCGATCGCGTTTGAGTCGTAACGTTTAAGTTGAAAAAGCGGAGTACGAGCCACGATATTATCTGCCTCTTTGTCGATCGATGGTCGCAATCATCCGCAGCGATGCCCTCGTCGTTTTTCCACTTCTAATTTAGTCACTGGTCATTCAGTAACTGGAAGTGTCGGGACTATCCCGCCGTCTCACCGCTCTGTGATGATTACTATTCGTTATGTTTCATCTCATTCTAGTATATAAAACTACAACTTTTCAGCATGAAAATCCAGCCGCTTTTATCTACCGAAAGCGTGATTTTATCAGGCTTTCAGCAGATAAAAGCAGTCTAGAACTGAAGCTTTTTAACCCAAACAATCTTTCAAACTGTAAACAACTTGGTTCTGCTGTTCGTGCGAGAGTTCGGGGAACATAGGCAGCGACAGGACTTGATTAGCGGCACGATCGCTTTCCGGGAGTTGTCCTGGTTGATAGCCCAGCGACTTGTAAACAGGCTGCAAGTGCAAGGGAAGCGGGTAATAAATCATCGTGTTCACGCCCTTGGCTTGCAGATCGTTCTTGAGCTTGTCGCGGTAGCTTTGCTGCACGGAGTGCTCGTGCTCAACCCGGATCGTGTATTGATTCCAAACGCTTAAGCCCCCCTCAAGCGACTGAGGCGCAGTAATTCCAGGAATGGGGCCAAGCAGAGAATGATAGCGATCGGCGATGGCTTGACGCTGTTGGTTCCAGCGATCGAGATAGCGAAGTTTGATTTGCAAGATTACCGCTTGAACCGCATCGAGGCGACTATTTACGCCTAATTCTTCGTGATAGTAGCCGCTATAGCGTCCGTGGTCGCGCAGCATTTTCAATTTCGCTGCAAGCTTTGGATCATTAGTCGTGATTGCGCCACCATCACCGCAGGCACCGAGATTTTTGGTTGGATAAAAGCTAAAACAGCCGATTTGACCAATGCTACCGACTCGTTTTCCTGCCCATTCCGCCCCGGTTGCTTGGGCACAGTCTTCGATTACAAACAAGTTGTGAGCGTTGGCGATCGCCATTAATCCCGTCATATCAACCGGCTGACCGAACAGATGCACCGGAACGATCGCTTTCGTTTTTGCGGTGATAGCGGATTCGATTTGATCGAGGTCGAGGTTAAAGGTATTCGGATCAATGTCGATAAACACTGGAGTGGCACCGACTGCGCTAATCGTTTCTGCGGTGGCGATAAAGGTAAAGGGAGAGGTAATCACTTCATCGCCTGCGCCAATGCCAAGCGCTCGAAAGGCGAGAAATAGTGCATCCGTGCCAGAGTTACAGGCGATCGCAATTTCAGAACCAATGTATTGGGCAAACTGAGTTTCAAACTTCTCGATCGCGGCTCCGCCAATGTATCGACCGGATGCCAGCACTTCTAAAACAGCCTGATTAATCTCTGCACCAATGGATTTGAATTGCTCGGACAGATCAAACGGGGGAATTGTATTCACTCGGTTGTACCACGCACCTGTAATGATTGGTCTTATTCTTAGACCGGGAAGGTTTGAGATTGGTTTCATCAAATCTTGAATCTAAAGATATCAGGCAAGGGAAATTCAATCAATGAATTTGGCGATTCAGGCAGTTTGGGCGATCGGATTAATTTTGGCGGCGTTTGCGCTTTCTTCGTGGCAACGGTTGGGGTTAGAAGGCAGCTTAATTCTGGCGGCGGGACGTGCAGTAATTCAATTAGCAGTGGTCGGCTATGTTTTAGCGGTTGTCTTTGCGCCGCCTCAGAGTCCAGTTTTAATTGTGTTTGTGTTGGTGGTATTGCTGATTGTCAGCGCGATCGTCACTCGAAATCGGATTAGCCAAAAGTTACCGATTCTACCTTGGATTATTGGGTCGTTTTTGATGACTACGATTGTCACTGTTGCGTATGTTCAAGCGATCGTGGTGCAGCCACAAACCTGGTATGAACCGAGGTTTTTGATTCCGTTGGGAGCGATCGTTCTTTCTCAGGCGATGAATGCCGCAACGATTTCAGGGGAGCGGTTTTTTACGGCGTTAAATTCTCATACGTTAGAAATTGAAACGCATTTGAGTCTAGGGGCGACTCCGCAACAGGCGATCGCGCACTATCGCAAAGAGGCAATTCGGGCGGGAGTGTTGCCTGTGATTAATACAATGTCGATCGTGGGATTGGCAACCCTGCCAGAACTGTTAAGCGGTCAGCTTTTGGGGGGTGCAGATCCGATTCAGGCAACAGCAGTTCAAATTGTTGTGCTGTTTATGGTGGCATTTGCGACGGTGTTGGTAACGCTACTGGTTGTTCATGGAATTGGGCGACAATTTTTTAACACTCAGGCACAGTTAATCCGATGGTGATTTGCTCCGATCAGCGATAGACTGAGGGCAATCTCTTCGATCGAGTGATTAACCTTGACTTCTCAGTTTTACCGATCGATTCCCGCATTTTTCAAAGGCATCGCTCTCTTTACGCCAGGAGGGGATCTAATCTACTGCATTGATCCTGACAAAAAGGGGCGATGGCACTTAAATTTGTGTTCTGCAATTCAAGATGCGCTAGAACTTCCTGAACCGCCGCATTTCCTCGTGCCTTGCTATACAGCAACGCTCGATCGCTGGTTTGATGCGAGAGCGCAGCAGGTTCGGGTGTTCGCAGAAACCTATCCGCCTGTGTTTCGCTATCGATCGTTGTTAAATCGGGTGTTTGAAGCGGGTGATTTAGTTTGGCAGATTGCGCCGTCGCAAGAAATTTGCGATCCAATGATTCTAGAAAACTATCGTTCTCAATTTCCGCAGCTTTGGGAGAATCACGATTTAGTCATGCGCTATGAGCCAGTTCCGCCGCCTCAATCTGCTGCGCCTGTCTCTCCCTATCCACAAGGCTATGTGTTGCGATTGTTCGTATCGGGCTACAGTGCTGCAACAGCAAGAATTTTACAGAACTTACACGCGCTTCTAGAACAATCGCTTGATAGCCCATATACGCTAAAAGTGATTGATATTTTCAAGCATCCAGAGCAAGCAGAATCCGATCAGATTTCGGCAACGCCTACACTAATAAAAGTGTATCCGCGTCCGGTACGTCGAATTGTGGGAAATTTGGACGATGCCGATCGCGTTTTACGCTTGCTAGGCGCACTGGATGAAGGACGGCAAGAATGATTGACGCAATTTTAGAGAAAGCACTCTCAGGAATTGATTTATCTCCCGCAGAAGGGGTGAGGCTACTGCAAGCAAAGTCCGAAGAGATTGAGCAGATTCGGCAGGTGAGCGATCGATTACGGCATCAACAATCGGGCGACACTGTTACTTATGTGATCAATCGCAACATCAACTACACCAATATCTGTGAGCAACACTGTAGTTTTTGTGCGTTTCGCAGAGATGAGGGTGATGAAGGGGCTTACTGGTTAGATTGGTCGCAGATTTTAGAGAAAGCGACAGATGCGGTAAGACGCGGTGCGACTGAGATTTGTATGCAGGGTGGATTAAATCTGACTGCAAAGATTAACGATAGTTCACTACGGTACTATCAAAACCTAGTCAATACAATTAAATCCGAGTTTCCGCAGCTACATCTTCATGCGTTTTCACCGCAGGAAGTCCAGTTTATTGCGCGAGAGGATCATTTAACCTTTGCGGAAGTAATTGCAGCATTGAGAGATGCAGGGGTGGATTCGATGCCCGGAACGGCTGCGGAAGTGTTGGATGACCAGGTTCGCAAGGTTCTATGTCCTGAGAAGATTGATGCTGAAACCTGGATTGAGATTGTTCGGACAACACACGAACAGGGTGTTCCAACAACCAGCACAATGCTATCTGGACATATTGAAACACCAGAACAGCAGATTCAGCATCTCGAAAAGCTCCGATCGCTCCAACAATCGGCGCAACGATCGGGTTACACCGGAATCACAGAATTCATTTTGCTCCCATTTGTCGGGCAGGAAGCTCCGAAACCTCTGCGTCGTCGCGTTGGGCGCGATCAGCCTGTGTTATCTGATGCGTTATTGTTAACGGCTGTAGCTCGAATTTACCTGGGCAATTGGATTCCGAATCATCAACCGAGTTGGGTGAAATTAGGACTCTCTGGAGCGGTGGAAGCCTTGAACTGGGGCTGTAATGACATTGGCGGAACCTTGATGGAAGAACACATCACCACAATGGCGGGCGCGATCGGCGGAACCTGCATGGAAGTAGAAACTTTGCAAAGCGCGATCGCGTCTCTCGATCGACCTTATCAACAGAGAGATACACTGTATCGACCGATCGCGCTCTATCGTTCTGTTGTTTAAGTCTGCCCCGCTAATTCTCAGCGCTGCGGGAAAGTCGATCGCAAATTCGTCACAGATTTCAAAGACTTTGCTAAAGTGTCTACGGCACTCCACTCACCCTGTTGCTTCTCATGAACGCCCCCACTAAACCCCGCCCTCCAAAGCAAAAACTTCCCTTACCTGTGACTCTCGGTGCGGCGACTGCTCTCGTTGCCGGGGGTACGATCGCTTACTTCTCTTTGACCCGTCAACAGCAGCTTAGCGTCATGCCAGTCGGAGCAAATGCCATTCCGCAAGATGCTTTGATGGTGGTGTCAGTTTCGACTGATCCGGGCAAGTGGCAGCAGCTTCGAGAATTTGGGACACCGCGATCGCAAGCCGGATTCGATCAAAGTTTGGCGCAGTTTCGCGATCGCTTCCTTAGAAGTCGGGGTTTAGAGTATGAGCGCGATATTCAACCCTGGATTGGTAAAGAAGTGACAATGGCATTTCTGCCGCCTCAAGCGGGGGTGAGTGTTCCCCCGCCCGGACAAAGCGCAACGCCGCCGACGCAGCAACCTACCGTGATGGTGTTACCGATCGCCGATGCGCTGAAAGCTAAGGAAGTGTTGGAGCAATCTCCAGCAACCAAGGGCGGAACCTGGAAAGAGCGAGATTACAAAGGCGTAAAGATTCGCGAATCCCAAGATACAGCGGGACAAAGTGCTTCGATCGCTGTTCTAGATACCACTCAAATTCTCGTTGCCAACAATCCAACTGCGATCGATCGAGCGATCGATACGGTGAAAGGTGGCGCATCACTAACACAAACGCCCGGATATGGAGATGCGCTCACGCAGATTAAATCGGATGATGCAATGGCGCGATTATACGTGAACATTCCTGCTGCCGCAAATATATCTGCTACCACCTCAGGTCGAGCAGTACCACCGCAAACACTCGCACAACTGCAACAAAATCAGGGATTAGCGGCAACTGCAACCCTTGCAAATGATGGAATTCAATTCAAAAGTATCTCCTGGTTAAAACCAGATAGCCAACGCAAGTTTGATACCAGTAATAACGCAAAATCGATACCAACGCGATTACCCGGAGACACGCTAATGATGGCATCTGGTGGTGATTTGAAGCAGTTCTGGCAAGACTACTCGCAGGGCGTTTCTGCAAATCCGATTCAGCTTGTGAATCCAGAAGCACTGAAGCAAGGCATGCGATCGACCGTCGGACTTGATTTAGAGAAAGACTTGCTCGACTGGATGCAAGGGGAGTATTCGTTAGGCTTACTGCCTGCACCCCAAGGTGCGCCTGGTAACTTTCCGGCAAGTTTGGTGCTGATGGTGCAGGCAAGCGATCGACGCGCCGCAGAAGAAACACTGAAAAAACTTGATGGCGTAATGGCAAACAAATACGCTTTCAGAGTGGAAGAGTCGAAAATTGAAGGACAGTCTGTGGTGAATTGGTCGTTGCCTGCTGCGAACGTCAACGTGACTCGCGGTTGGCTCGATGGAAATATCGCTTTTCTCTCGCTCGGTGCGCCTGTGGCAGGCTCCTTTTTACCAAAGCCAGCGACCACACTGGCAGAAAATGAGCTATTCCGCAAAAGCACACAATCTGAACTGAATCCCCGCAATGGTCATTTCTTCGTCGATATGGATCGGGTGCTGAAGCTTCAGAACTTCCCACTGCTTCAGATTCCCGCCGCAAATCGAGCTGCATTGGAGGCAATGCAATCGATCGGGGTCACTACTGCGATTACAAGCGATCGCACCTCTCGCCATGATGTGTTCGTGTCTTTGCGGAAAGGCAATAAGCCGGGAGCATTACCCTAAACGGGATTGACCGTAGGGACAGAGCGAAAGAACTACACAGCGATCGCACTGGGGACTGCGGTAAAAACAACAGCGCTGTCCATGTAGCATGAGAACTTCGTGGTTATCGTACACCTGTTGGGCTGTCCAACCTGCGGGCAATTGTGCTTCTAGCAAGTCGTGAGCTGGGGCAACCGCGACCGTTTCGGGAATTAAACCGAGTCGAATTGCTACGCGGTGATGATGACTATCCACAGGTAAGGCGCGTCGCCGGAGATTGCTGAAGGCGAGAACTGCCGCGCTGGTTTTACGCCCGATGCCCGGAAAAGATTCCAGCCAGTTTCGAGCTTCTTCGACGCTGAGATCGGCGAGAAACTCGATCGACAATTCGCCGCGCTGGACAGTGATTTGCTGCAAAATTTGTTTGAGCCGCAGTGCTTTTTGATCTGCCCAAGTGCAAGGTGCGATCGCGGTTTCAATTTCTTTTTCTGGCGCGTCGCGGACTGCCTCCCAAGTGGAGAACTTTGCTTTTAATTGTTTGAATGCCCGCGCAGAATCCGCATTTTTAGTCCGATGAGATAACAACGCTGAAACTAATTCGCTCAGCGGATCGAGATTATGAAAATACGGAATTGGACAGCCGTATTCTTGGCATAAACGATCGTGAATCTGAATCAGTTTTTGCTGAAGTTCTGGGGTGACAGAAGGGGGGCGCGATCGCATAAAAATAGGAATAATCGTTCTGAATTGGGACTTAAATCTTCACTGGTTTTCTGAGTTTCTATCACCTCAATAGTCTCGCTACTTCAACCTCGACCTCTGGAAAAGCTAGAGGAGTAACCCTGTCATCGGTCAACACAACTTGATGCTGATACTCCCCATTTACCGCATCCCGAAAGATGTTCAACTCCCTAGTTTTTAGGTTAATCACCCAATACTCGCGAATTCCTGCTTCTGCATAGACTTTGGGCTTGATCTCTAAGTCCTTTTGCAAACTTGTATTGGAATACTCGATGATCCAGAAGATGTTCTCCGGGTAGGGGTGATGCCCAGTGATGTAGACCTCTCCGAGCGGTTCAACGATCGCTAAGTCGGGTTCGGGTTCTGAGTTGTTTGGCAGGGTAATCGGGTGTCCCTCTCGAACTTTGGCGCGACTGCCTAGACGATCGCGTAAATAATCGCCTGCATCGCTGCTTAATCCAGTATGAGAAATTCCTTCAGGGGACATTTCTACCAGCTCTCCCTTCAATAGTTCAACCTGCACATCATCAAACACACCTGCTTCTACTGCTTGGTGATAGCGATCAACTGTCCATTTCCAAGTCGAAATTGTCATACAGATTCCCTTACTCTAAATTTCAGTGATCTAACTTTTGAGTCTGCGAATTCGACTGGTTTCTTCTAAGATACTTTCTACATCATCCTCACTCAGTTGTCGCACATAATTAACTTTCACTTCCTCTAACAGATCAATGACCAATGATTGAAGCTCTTGTAGCGATCGCTGTTGCTGCAATTCGGTCGTCAAATTCTGACCAAAGCTTTTCACCAGTTTGCTGATTAATTCTGCACCCTTTTTATCTTCAAGTGCCGTGACGATCGCCTCATACATACCGCTTGTCACTTCAGAAACTAATCGCTCATTGATTTGGCGCGGCAAATCTCCAACCAGCGGCATCGTTTTCAAGCCTTGATAAGCAGGCGACTGACTCAAAACTTGATCGATCGTATGCCGCAACACTGCATCTAGTTCAGGCTTTATCTTGGGTAGAACTTTGTAAACAGTCGTCTGAACAAAATGTGTTGTTAATTCCTGAATTTCGTCGCGCTGATTGAGATCAATGTAAGGGCGATTCATCGACTGAGCAATCCAACGGGAAAACTCGCCCCGCTCGATCGTCGATTGAAACCGATCGATCACCTGAGTTACCACCGCTTCTGCCATATCCTCTGAGATATTTGCGACAAAGCCTTGACTCGCTTGAGCGCGAATGTGGCTGAGATCGATCAGTTTTGCGTGATCCAGTCGAACTGTGATCGGAATCACTCGCAGCCACCGGAAAAAGGGCAATAGCAGAAAGATGTCATACCATCGCCAAAGTGCCGCATCGAGCCAGCTTAAACTTCGATAACGCCGACTAAGATAGAAAGTCCGAGCGATAAACTCTAGCGCAAAGATGGCGATAAATGGAGCATCGATCGCCCAGAACCAATCGACAAATTCACCGTTTTCACCAATGCTGCGGTAATAGTTTGAAGCAATCAACGGACGGATCTCACGATTGAAAAATTGCAGTTCGTTATTGATTCCGCGCTGGGTTAAGTTTTCTGTGCTCCAAAAGGTTGCGAATGCCTGTTTTGAAGATTCACGCCGACGCTCCTGAAAGATATGCTCTCGCATTCGATTTTTGATTTTCTCTAGCGTTCCGCTTTTATTTGCGACTGCAAAGGGATTGGTATCAACCATCTCGGAACTGCGCGATCGCAATTCCTGTAATCTTGCTTGCACTGCCGGATTTTCTAATCCAGTTTGCTGAAGTTCCTGCTGTAACGCGTTAACAGTATCTAAATACGCTTCGGTGTCGCGATGTGGCTCAATTCCTTTGACCCGATCGTACCCCCGTGTCACACCGGGAAAATTACGAAGCCAGAAATCTCGCCACGGGATATACGACCAATCAAACGCCACCAGTCCTAAATTTGCCACTGCTAAAAATGCCATCGATCGCTCAAACAGCAGATTACGACGGAGCGGAGAGCGAGAAGGAGACGATCGCATAAGTTCAAACCAGCACTGACTTTCCTAGATTGATCATAGAACCGTTTATCCTAGATAAGGACTCGATCGAAAGTGTTGACTATGACCGAACTTTCTCCAATTCATGTCATTGGCGGCGGATTAGCAGGCACCGAAGCGGCTTGGCAGATTGCTCAAGCGGGTGTCCCCGTCGTGCTACATGAAATGCGCCCGATTCGTCAAAGCCCTGCTCATCACTCCGAGCATCTGGCGGAATTGGTGTGCAGTAACTCATTTGGAGCGCAAGCAACCGATCGCTCCTCCGGACTGCTGCACGAAGAATTGCGGCGCTTGGGGTCGATCGTGATTCAAACCGCAGATCAGCATCAAGTTCCGGCGGGTGGGGCATTGGCGGTTGATCGGGGGGTGTTCAGCCAAGAATTAACCGAAACCCTGTCGAATCATCCTCTAATTGAGTTACGGCGTGAAGAAGTGGTCGAAATTCCGCGATCGGGCGTTGTGGTGCTGACGACAGGGCCTTTAACCAGTGAAGCGCTCTCCCAGGATTTGCAGCGCCTGACCGGAATGGAGTATATGAGTTTCTTCGATGCAGCAAGCCCGATCGTCGTGGGAGAGTCGATCGATTTTGAAACCGCATTTTTGGCTTCTCGGTACGATCGTGGCGAAGCCGCCTACCTCAATTGCCCAATGGACAAAGCGCAGTATCTCCACTTCTGGCAAGAGCTGTGCAATGCAGAACAGGCGGAATTAAAAGATTTTGAGCGCGAAACGGCGAAATTTTTTGAAGCGTGCTTACCGATCGAGGAAATGGCGCGACGGGGCGAAGATACGATGCGTTACGGCCCGCTTAAACCTGTGGGACTGTTTGATGCCCGAAAAGGCAACTTCCGCGACAACAAAGAGCATCGCCCTTATGCAGTTGTCCAGTTGCGCCAGGAAGATAAATCCGGGCAATTGTGGAACATGGTCGGATTTCAAACCAACTTACGCTGGGGTGAACAAAAGCGCGTCTTTCGGCTCATTCCCGGTTTAGAGAATGCTGAATTTGTGCGAATGGGTGTGATGCACCGCAATACGTTTATCAACTCACCCGAACTGCTTCTACCAACCTTGCAATTTAAATCGCGATCGACCCTTCTTGCCGCCGGACAACTCAGCGGAACTGAAGGTTACACGGCGGCTTGTGCAGGCGGTTGGTTAGCGGGAACCAATGCTGCTCGTGTGGCGTTGGGATTACCAACCCTGTCTCTTCCGGTCACAACGATGATGGGCGCGTTGTTCGATTTCATCAGTTCTGCCTCTCCAAAGCATTTCCAACCGATGCCGCCGAACTTTGGCATCTTACCGGAACTGCCGCAGAAGATTCGCAACAAACAAGAGCGGTATGGACAATATCGCGATCGTGCCCTGTCCGATTTAGACCAATTCCGCGCTTCTTTATCCTCGAACAACTATGCGTTTGCTTTGTCTTAGTAACGGTCACGGTGAAGATACGATCGCAATTCGGATTCTTCAAGCGTTGCAGCGAAAATCAGATTGCAAGATCGAAGCTTTACCGATCGTTGGAGAAGGTCACGCATACAGAAATGCAAATATTCCTGTAATCGGCTCGGTGAAAGCGATGCCATCGGGCGGATTCATCTACATGGATAATAAGCAACTGGTTCGAGACATACAAGGTGGATTACTAAAGCTCACACTAGAGCAAATCAAAGCGATTAAGAATTGGGCAAAAGACGATGGCTTAATTCTGGCAGTCGGCGATATTGTTCCAATGTTGTTTGCTTGGATCAGTGGTGCGCCGTTTGCCTTTGTTGCCACTGCAAAGTCAGAGTATTACCTGCGCGATGAGAAAGGCTGGTTGCCAAGACAATCCTGGTGGGACGATCGATTAGAGCGATCAACCGGATGTATTTTCCAACCGTGGGATCGCTGGCTGATGAAGCGTCCTCAGTGTAAAGCTGTGTTTCCTCGCGATCGTTTCACCGCTCAGATTCTCAAACGCTTTGATGTGCCTGCTTTTGATCTGGGTAATCCGATGATGGACGGCTTGGAATGGTCAGGCTCAGAAACCTTCGATGGTTTGACTGTTGCGCTGATTCCTGGTTCTCGCCCACCCGAATGTTTTGCGAATTGGGAATTGATGCTGCAAGCGATCGATAATCTGAGCGATCTAAAGCAACCCATGCAGTTCTTGAGCGCGATCGCACCTGGAATCGATCTCGATCAATTACATACTTTATTAGTTCGCTATCGCTGGCGCTCCACAGATTCTAATACTTATGTGAACGGATACGGTGAAAATCAAACAACACTCAAGTTAATGCCTGGACGATTTGCAGAATGTATTCAGCGAAGTGAGATTGCGATCGCAATGGCAGGAACCGCCACCGAACAATTTATCGGACTGGGTAAACCTGCGTTTATCATCCCTGGTGCAGGACCTCAATTTACTCCTGCTTTTGCAGAGGCTCAAACTCGATTGTTAGGGGCTTCAGTAACGTTAGTTCCGCATCCCGCTCAGATGAGTCGTGCAGTGCAATCGCTCCTAGAAAATCCCGATCGCATTCAGATGATTGCAGAAAACGGACGGCGACGCATGGGAGAACCGGGAGCAGCGGAGCGGATTAGCGATTGCTTAATTGACATTCTTCACACCCTCTAAAATTTTGAAGCTAACGGATGGACTTGATAGAGTGAGAGTGCAATTTGTAGGTTTCAATGGATTACGATCTCTTAATCGAAATTTTTCACGCTACCTCAAATGACGAATACCGAATTGCAAACATGGCTTGATCGTGATGATTTTGAGCTTCTTGATGCGATTAAATCAGAAATTCGTACTCACATTGCAAAACTTCATGCACATAGTACGCAATTCTATGGATATGCACTATTACCTGGTGAACTTGAGGCAATCTGTGATCTTGTTGCTGCTTTCAATTGTGAATCGGATATTGCTCCAGAACATATTGCTAGCAGTTATTACCGATACTCTGTCGATGAATGGGCTAACTATGCACATAGCGAATTTCCAAGAAGCAGCGCAATCATCGATTCGCGCAACGCTCAATTCAAGAAACTCCACCGTAAAGATAATTCTAATGAATATCTACTGGATGACTGGGAAGTCGCACACGCTAATAAACTGCTTACCACAATTCTGACAGCAATGATTGAATTACGACATGATGGTCTGCTCGGAGGTGAAAAATCGTTCGCTATCATCTGGATCTCTGATTCGGATCACAGCATCATGTCTCAGTCTGCTAAAGCGCTGAATTCTGATGCTATCTACAAAACGTATATACAAGAGTTTTGTGATTGAGAGTGCAGCAGCCTACAAAGAATGAAAACTATTTGCAAACTAATCTGTAATGATCGCACTTCTCAACGTCTGACAAAACTCCTCGATCGCTTTCAATCCCTCCGCAGGCGATCCCTCAGACAATCGCTTCACAAACGCACTTCCGACGATCGCCGCATCTGCGCCCCAGTTCATCACTTGCCGCGCCTGTTCCGGTTGTGAAATCCCAAATCCAACACCGATCGCTTTATCCGTCACCTGTCGCAACTCTGCGATTAAATCTTTCACCCGCGATTCCATTTGCGATCGCATTCCGGTGACACCCGTTGTACTCACTAAATAGATAAACCCTTGCGACTGTTGCGCGATCGCTGCGATTCTCTCCGGTGGACTCGTCGGTGCAACCAACAGAATTAATTCAATCCCGTATTCTTTTGCGGGACGGAGCAGTGTTTCAGCCTCTTCTAGTGGCAAATCTGGAACTACTAAACCTTTCGCACCCGCTTCAGAAATCTCCTTCAAAAAGGATTCAATGCCGCGATTCAGAATTGGATTGTAGTAAGTGAAGAGAATGATCGGCGATCGCAAGCTCGGAGCAACCTGCTTTACTAATTGCAGAACATCATCGAGTCGGGTTCCATTAGCGAGCGATCGTGTGGCTGCCGCTTGAATCACCGGGCCATCCGCCAACGGATCAGAATAAGGAACGCCCAACTCGATTAAATCGGCTCCATTGCGATCGAGAATCTGCAACGCCTGAGCGGTCGTCTCTAAATCCGGATCTCCGGCAGTTAAAAAAGGAATCAACGCACACCGACCCTGATTCCGTAGCCGCTCAAAACATTCCGACACTGAAGCCATCTCGATTCTCTAAAACGCACAACTTCAGTAGATTACTGCAAATTTGGGCACGAAATTCTAAGAACCTTGCTTTTTCCGTTCCGCTTCAATCTCTGCCTGAATTTTCTCTAATTCTTCAGGAGTTAATTCTTCTAAGCGCTTGCGGAGGACGGCTTCTTCGTAATCCTTAAGCTGCTGGTTGTACGTCATGTTCTTTGACAGCACCCGAAACAGGTAACTCGCCAACCATCCAATCAAGCCGCCGACTAACAGCAACTGACTCCAAATTCCTGCGCTAACGCTGTCCAGACCTGCGCCCTGAAGTGCCAGAAACGCAAGTCCGCCCGCTAAAAACACACCAAACGTAATCCCGATCGCGTCAATTCGTCGCATCGTTCTAAGCTTCTATCTGTCGCGCTTTCGGTCTGAAATTCAAGAACGGCGCAAGCAAGAGCATTCCCGGAAAATAGAGAAACACCATGAAATACATAAAGCCCCGCTCAACTGAACTTGCCACATACCAGCGCGACTTCAGATAGAAAAAGATGATTAAGGGCACAACCACCAGGTAAGCGCCGCCCAAAGCGAGGTATAGAAGTGCTACATCCATGCGTTTCAACCGGATATCAACTTTTCTATCCTAGCGCTTTCGTGCGATCGCGCTCTGAAAATCAAACAGTGAAATTTAATTTGCGATCGTTTCACAAATTTCTATACCAATCCTGCAGATCTAGTGATATCCTTGGAAAGCTTCTGAATTGCAATCCTAATTCAGAATATTGTCTTGGGGGCGTGGCGGAATGGTAGACGCTACGGACTTAAAATCCGTTGACCGCAAGGTCGTAAGGGTTCAAGTCCCTTCGCCCCCATACCTTAAAGATTTATTGCGGCAGTCCCTCTACAAAATTTAGCCGCACAAAAATTACGGATTCCCCAACTCGTCCCGCTCGGCTTGGGCTGTATTATTCCTCGTTCCACGCGCTACCATGAATAAACCGCCACTTATAGGCAAATTGTTTCAGGCAACTGCTATGGAATCACCGATTAAGGCTGTTCAGTCCTCAAATTATTATGGCGATGCCTCTTACCGCACGCCCCCACCCGATTTAGCATCTCTGATGCTGAAAGAGCGCATTGTTTATCTTGGCGGCCCCCTGCACTCGATCGATGAATATCGTAGAAACCCCAACCAAGATTACACCCGATTGATCATCGCGCAACTGCTGTATCTGCAATTCGACGATCCGGAAAAGCCGATTTATTTCTACATCAACTCAACCGGAACTTCCTGGGAAGGTGAAACGATCGGGTTTGAAACCGAAGCGTTTGCAGTCTGCGACACCCTTAGCTACATCAAGCCTCCGGTGCATACGATTTGTATCGGGCAGGCGGTTGGTACAGCCGCAATGATTCTCTCGGCGGGAACCAAGGGATTCCGCGCAAGTCTGCCGCACGCGACGATCGTTCTCAACCAACCGAAATCGGGAACACGCGGACAAGCAACCGATATCCAGATCCGGGCGAAAGAAGTTCTAGAAAACCGAGCTGCAATCCTCGACATCCTGTCTAAGAACACTGGACAACCGATCGAGAAAATCGTTAAAGACACCGATCGCACCTTCTATATGACACCGCAAGAAGCGAAAGAATATGGACTGATCGATCGAGTTCTCGAAAGTACCAAGCAACTGCCCAAACCTGTTGCCGCTTTGACTTAATTCACCCCCTCACTGAGCCTTATGCAAGTTCCTTACCGTCTTCCCGGTAGCCAATATGTGCAGTGGGTCGATATCTACACCCGCATGGCATTCGAGCGGATTATCTTTCTCGATGGCGAGATTGATGACAATACTGCGAATAGCATTGTTGCGCTACTGTTGTATCTCCATTCAGAAGACGCAACCAAGCCGATTTATCTGTACATCAATTCGTATGGTGAGCGGATCGGTGGCGGTGTGTCCTCGTTAGCGGCAAGCATGGCGATCTACGACACAATGCAGTACATCAAAGCGCCGGTGCATACGATTTGTATGGGCATGGCAGCGAGTAGTGCAGTGTTGCTGCTGTCATCCGGTACAAAGGGATCGCGCCTGAGCTTACCGAATGCAGAGATTGTTTTATCTCCGCAGTATGGACGATCGCGAGGACAAGCAACCGATATTCAAGTCGATGCCCAAAAGGTACTTGCCGATCGTGCAACCTTCCTGCAAATTCTGTCGCTCAACACTGGTCACACTGTCGAAAAACTCAGCAAAGATCTCGATCGACGCTTCTATCTCACCGCTCAGGAAGCAAAAGACTATGGACTGATCGATCGGGTTCTCACCAGCACTAAAGAGTTACCCAAACAATTGCCCGCCCTCGTTTAATCAAGAGATTGTCTTATGCCAATTGGAACTCCAAAAGTCCCGTATCGTTTACCGGGTAGCTCATACGAGCAATGGATCGATATTTATCAGCGCTTAAGCTTAGAGCGGATTATCTTCTTAAGCCAAGATGTCGATGACAATATCGCGAATCAGATCGTGGCAATCATGCTCTATCTCGATTCCGAAGATCCGACCAAACCGATCCAGTTGTATATCAATTCTCCTGGGGGATCAGTCACCGCAGGAATGGCGATCTACGACACGATGCAGCACATTAAATCCGAAGTGATCACAATCTGTGTCGGGCTTGCTGCTTCAATGGGAGCCTTTCTTCTCGCCGCTGGCAGCAAAGGAAAGCGCGTTGCACTGCCGCACTCTCGAATCATGATTCACCAACCCTTGGGTGGAACCGGACGACAACAAGCGACCGACATCGAGATCGAAGCTAGAGAAATTATTCGGATGCGGCACCAGTTGAATGGAATGCTGTCAGACCGCACCGGACAACCGCTTGAGAAGATCGAAAAAGACACCGATCGCGATTACTTTATGTCCGCCGCAGAAGCGAAAGAATACGGACTGATCGATCGCGTCATCGAAACGGTCTAATCGTCAAACACACGCTACACCAATTTGATAAAGAAGTGGCAGAATGCAATAAGTTCTGCCCTTTTTTTTGTATCTATGAATATTGCTGATTCTTACCGACTGTTAGGGCTAAGGACGGGAGCAACTCACGAAGACATCAAAGCTGCCTACCGTAAACTAGCGCGGCAATTACACCCGGACATGAATCCGGAGGACGATCGCGCCAAAGAACGCTTCATTCGCATCACCGAGGCGTACCAGTTTTTATTGGGGATCATCGCTGAGAAGCCGCCCGACCCTACTGAAGCACCATCGGCAGAACCCCAATCGGCAGAACCCCCTAAAGTGACCATTAAAGTAACTCATCCCCAAACCGCACCCGAACTTTCCCTGATCGATCGCCAATTGCTACAAACCTCCTACGAGCAATTGCAGGATTTCTTCAAGCTGAAGAAATTCCCACGGGCGATCGCGCTAGTGGAAGGACTTGCCCAGCGCTTCCCAGATCACCCCGATGTACGCCAATGGCAAGCGATTACTTATCACCGCTGGGCACAACATCTCATTCAGGAGCGCAACTATGAAAAAGCGCGGCTTTACCTGAAAAAGGCTCTCCGCACTGATCCCCACAATCGGCGGCTTTGGGCGGAAATTGACCAGGATTTTCGACGATTAGAAGAAAGAGTTTATCGGCGACGATGACAGAAAGATGAGTAAAAATTCGTGTCTCAGCCCTCGTATTTTGGTATAGGATGAAGACATAGGCATACAGAGCGCGTTTCGCTTCTGCAAAGCCTCAATAAATTTGCGAATTTATAACAAGGTTGCTTAACTCTTTTAGGTACAGGATTGACGGTAAAGCAGGATAAAAACTCTAAGGTTCTTCAATCAGTACCAAGCTGATTTCTCTAGAAGCAACCCAGTTTTTCCACGTGCAATTGCTAAATGATCTATGTGTTGATCCATTTGAAAGCAACGGAGTTCTCCGAGTGATTGCGATGTCTCCTCGTCCGGTTGGACGCAATTGGAATACGGTCAGCTTTCCTTCAACGCTGTATCTTCTTCCGATTCTTGATCTTCTGCTGTCAAAAGTTCCCGCCCGCTGGAAAGCCGAGGTGAGGTTGGGATTGCAGGAAGCTCTTGTCAACGCCGCAAAGCATGGAAACTGCCTTGATCCCTGCAAAAAAGTCCTGATTCAGTTTTCAATGGTTGCTGACGAATACTGGTGGATTATTTCAGATCAGGGATCTGGATTTGAAGCGCCTGAATGCTGCTGTGTAGAAGAGGCAGAAGAACACCTTCCTCAGCATGAAGGCGAATCTGGACGAGGTTTGTACATTCTGTATCAAGTGTTTGACCAGGTTGAGTGGAATCGTGAAGGGACAGAACTAAGGCTATGTAAGCAGGTTCGGAATGCTCACCGATCGCCATTAGTAGTTTAGTACCAGTCTTTCTCTAAGTCAAGCTTAGGTAGAAGAACGACTCACGCCTTAATTTGAACGGTCTCGCTCGTTACCAGATTTGCAACACAAGCGCATCATTCTGGCGAAATTTTGTTATCGTGGCAGAGCAGATTGCCCATTGTGCGAATAGTCAGAAGAATGAAGACCAAGCGATTAGAGTTATTTTTGTTAGCAAGTTGTTCTTGTTTGATCACGCTGTTGGTGCATCCGATCGCATCGGCGATCGCGTCTCCCCCAGTGATCCCCAATCTTCAAGCTCCAAAACCTGTGACTGGTGCATTCTGTGCCCTCAAATTGGAGTCAGAATTCTTGCAGGCGCGATCGGACTCCTAGCGCTTTTGTCTTAGTTTTGCTGATTGGAGTTCGAGCCACTCTAGTATCCAGCAGGAAATGAGACCCACAACCATGATCGCGGCCCCATGAGCCAGATGTTCCTGCCAAAGAAACAATATGGCAAAGACTCCAATTCCACTCAGGGTGATGAGCAGCAAGGATTGCAGGTTTCTTCTTCGGCTTTCTTTCAGCACGGATGAACTCTGCAAGCCGAATGTCATGATCCCCAAAAGCAGATAGACCAAAAGACTAACGAGACTAACCAAGCCTCCCGCGTAAAGGAGAAGTCCTGGTAGCTTTCCGGGGATCGCGATCGCTTGAAAAATCACACCGGGTAGGAATAGCACCAGCACAAATAGAATGTGCAAGTAGTTGATCATGCCGAACTCTTGATCCTGAACGACTGGGATTACAAAGCCGATCGTTAGTAGAATCAGATTGACCAACCTCCACGTGCGTCTGAGGCTAGAAGATTGGTAAAAACGCGATTTGCTCATGGGCAAGAAGCAAGATAGCCACTGTCTCAGGATAACGATTGCCATCAACAAGTGCGATGAGCAACCGTGACAAAGTGAGATAAAAATAGTTCAAGAACGCAGCAGTTGTCCCATTCCTGTCCACCAGTGGTCGCGCTCTTATTCAGGATTGCGCTGCGCTTTTATTCGT
Organism: Cyanobacteria bacterium FACHB-DQ100; assembly: GCA_014695195.1. Classification (NCBI taxonomy): domain Bacteria; kingdom Bacillati; phylum Cyanobacteriota; species Cyanobacteria bacterium FACHB-DQ100. Next base: position 135,421 of record JACJNW010000032.1, read on the forward strand.
CTAATTGTCGTCTACCAGTTCTCTACCAACGTTGGGTCTAAACTTCTCAAGAAGTTCCCAAAATCATAAGTCCCCAAAATTGTCTTTTGCTGAGAGTAGGACACTATCAGAAGTTAATGCAAAAACGACAGAAACCTCTCAATGAGAGGTTTCTGCGAAAGCCCGTGACGAGGATTGAACTCGTGACCTCACCCTTACCAAGGGTGTGCTCTACCACTGAGCCACACGGGCGGAAGGCGATGAAAACCATCGCACTTGTGAATATGGGCCGAGCTGGATTTGAACCAGCGTAGGCGTAGCCAGCGGATTTACAGTCCGCCCCCATTAACCACTCGGGCATCGACCCTTGCCATTCACAGTTATATATAGTAGCACAGGATTGTGAGCAAGAGCGAATCTCGAATTAAAAAAATGTTTTTTGTTGTTGACTTACTAGGGCTGGAATCAGAAATTGAGTCAACGTATGGGCATCAACTCCAAGCTCTGTGCGGTTTTGAGCCGCGAGAATGCCTGCTTCAGCATGCCACCAGGCAGCAGTCTGAGTCAGACCGAGCAGCGGAATTGGAGGCTGATCTGCAAGATTTTGTGCCAGGAGTCCGCCGAGTAGTCCGGTCAAGACATCGCCGCTACCGCCACGGGCAAGCGCTGGGGTACTCTTTGGGTTAATTCTTGTTTGCGCTTCGGGAGATGCGATCGCAATTCTTGCTCCCTTAAGCAGTACGATTGCACCTGTTGATTTTGCCGCTTGCTGAACCGCAGTCACTCGACATTCAACCGCAAGATCCGGAAATAAGCGGTTAAACTCGCCGAGATGCGGTGTAAGAATCGTTGCAGCTTGGCGCTTTTGAAGAGTCGGAACGGTTCCAAATTGCGCTAAAGCATTTAATCCATCGGCATCGAGCACGACTGCGCGATCGGACGCTAAAACCTGACCGACGATCGCAGCGGCATCGAGCGTTAATCCGGGGCCGCAAGCGATTGCATCAAATGCGCTCAAATCGATTTGTGAAAGCTCGGCGACCGCGCCGGATTTAGTTTCAGGACAACCAATGATTAAGGCTTCGGGCAGTTGAGCGGAAAGGGTCGGTTTGAGCGATTCGGGAACGGCGATCGACAGCATTCCCACGCCGCTCGATCGTGCGCCGAGTCCAGTTAGTAGCGCTCCACCTGCATATCGACGAGAGCCGCAGATTAGTAGCAAATGCCCCATCTTATATTTATGAGTTGAGGCAGGACGATGAAGCGGTAAGGCGGACATTGCCCAGGCTGAGGTAACTCGTTGAATTTGGGGCGGATCGCCTAACACCGCAGCGATGTCAGTTAGGGGAATATCAAAATCAATTAATTCAGCTTGACCGACAAACTCCAAGGCATGATCTTGCAGTAAGCCGAGTTTCCATAAGCCGAGACAGAGCGTGTGAGTGGCTCGGATTGCGGCTCTAAGGGGGCGACCTGTATCGGTGTGCAGTCCTGATGGCAGATCAATGCTGACGATCGGTAAATTCCATTCATTGACAGAATCAACCATTGTAGAAATCGGGGCTTCGAGCGATCGGGTTAGCCCAAAGCCAAATAAGCCATCAATTAAAAAGTCAGACGATCGCAAACTGTCGATTTCTGCGTCACAAGGAATGCCTAAACTTTTTGCGTACTGTAGGTGACTGGTGGTTAGCTCTTTGCAGCGAGAGAAGGGACAGCACAATCGCACGTCATACCCTCGAAAGTGCAGTTCTCGCGCCACCACTAAGGCATCTCCGCCGTTATGCCCTGACCCGACGAGAACTCCAACTTTGCAAGCAGAAGGATACAGGCTGACAATGCGATCGCTCAGCCTTCCAGCAACCTTTTCCATCAGTGCGGTAACGGGCATTCCCGCATCAAATAGGCGCTGCTCGATCGATCTCATTTGTGCAGCCGTGACGATCGTGCGGTGGATTTGTTCTAGCCTGGTGTCTAACTTCGTGCGTGGAGAATTCACAACCTCAATTCCAATCACAGCACTCTCAGGCTATCAAGCAAACGCCAACTCTACGAGCTTTTTCCGGGTTCCAATAGACGGAGGTACAGAAGGGTTGCCACGAAGAAAAAGGGGACAAAAAACCATTCGGGCGAATTGCGATAGACCCAAATCATGAGGATAAGCCAACAGGCTAGGCTGGTCAGAGCGAGAAGATCACGCATGGAATGCCTCCATGATTTTTAGAGAACCAGTTAGTCCTTCAGCAGATTTACTGGCTTGTCAGACAAAATCAGTGAAATCTTTCTAAAGATCCTGTGAACTCGACACTCCATACGTGACCCTTCTGTTCGCGATCGCCCCTACAGAGTACGGTCTCCCCCCAAAGCGCAGAGATCCCGGAAACGGAACGGCTTCGCTACAATAAACGAAAACCACCCCGAATACGCACGAGGCTTGCTTAATGCAATCACCGACTCTTTTGATCTCCAAAGAGCTACCCAGCTTGAACTATACCTATGCTCCCGATCGCTTCGATGAAACGTGGGAAGCACCGTTGTCGATTTTGCTTGGACTTGGACGGGCAGCCGGGGCAGACTTTATCGAATTTTTCTTAGAGCGCGTCAACTACATTAGCTGTATGGCAGAAGACGACGCGATTACCAGCATTTCGCCTCGATTGGCAACGGGTGCAGGGGTGCGGGTGTTTCGTGGCAAAGCAGACTGTTACGTTTCGACGAATGACTTGTCGTTTAACGGTCTGAAAGCAGCATTAGAGAAGGGCTTGTCGATCATGGGGTTGCACTTGCCGTCTCCCAATTCGTTTATCCCAGAAATTCATCTCGAACTGCTGCGCGATTACGCGACGAAGAAGGGCAAAGAAGCGTGGCTCGGTCAGTCGAGTTCGATGCGGGAAATGGGCGATGTGCTGCTTGCGGCAAACGGATCGCTCTTGCAGAAAGCAAATCACGTTCAATCGCGCCGCGCTGTGTATTTCCGCGATTGGCAAGAAGTGTTAGTTGCTGCGAGCGATGGCACGTTTGCGCGGGACATTCGTTTAACGCAGTCGGTTGGATATAGCTTGCTGTGCGCCGAGGGAACGAATCGATCGTCGATCAATAAGCGTGTCGGTAGCACCAGTGAGCCAGATTTTCTCAGAAATTGGAATTACGCGAACGATGCGGAAGAAGTAGCAGATTCTGCCGCGAAGATGCTGTATGCGGATTATGTTGAGTCGGGCAACTATCCGATCATCATGGCAAACGAATTCGGCGGCGTGATTTTCCATGAAGCGTGTGGACACTTGCTCGAAACGACGCAGATCGAACGCAAGACGACTCCGTTTGCTGAGAAGAAAGGCGAGAAGATCGCACACGAAAATCTCACTGCTTGGGATGAAGGCATTACATCGGATGCGTTTGGAACGATCGACATGGATGATGAAGGAATGCCCGCTCAGCGCACGTTGCTGATTGAGAATGGCATTTTGAAGAACTTTATTTCCGATCGTGCAGGTTCGGTGAGAACTGGGCATCCAAGAACTGGCAGCGGTCGCCGTCAAGGATACACTTTCGCAGCAGCCAGTCGGATGCGGAACACCTACATTGCACCGGGAGAGTATGAGATCGATGACTTGTTTGCGTCGATCGAGAAAGGCATCTACTGCAAGAAAATGGGTGGCGGTAGTGTTGGGCCTACCGGCCAGTTCAACTTTGCAGTTGATGAAGCGTATTTGATCGAAAACGGCAAAGTGACCAAACCGCTCAAAGGTGCAACGCTGATCGGAGAAGCAGTGGACATCATGAATAAGATTTCCATGTGTTCTAAGGATCTAGGCTTGGCGGCAGGGTTCTGTGGTTCGGTGAGCGGTAGCGTTTATGTGACCGTTGGACAGCCGCACCTGAAGGTCGATTCGATCACCGTGGGTGGTCGATAAGGGCAAATTGCTTCGTTTTGGGTGGGTTGTTGCCCCCTAAATCCCCCACCAGTGGGGACTTTGAGATAAAGGAATCGATCGACTGTAGGAGCATTCTTGGCGTTAAAGCTTATACCGAATTAAACATAGAATGCGACAGATCATACTCAAAGTCCCCCATTCTGGGGGATTTAGGGGGCGAGAATCTGTCGCATCCACAAATCAATCTGGTATTAGTGGTGCTTCTCAGGAGGTTAAAGCATTTTGTTCAAAGTTTCTGATTGGGGATTTAGGGAGCAAACCCGAAGTAATTAAAGAGATTTATTTCTGCACAATAGGCGCTAAACAAATGGCAAAGGTTCAAGACATTGCAGCCGCAGCACAAGAAGCTGCAAAGAAACTCGGAATTGAGAAGTTTGATATCTATGGTTCATCGATCGATGAAACCAGCGTGCAGGTCGATCAAGGTGAGCCGCAGCAAATGAAGGCTTCACAACGATCGGGCGTAACGGTGCGCGTGTGGAACGAAGAACACAGTGTAGGTGTAACTTCGACAACCGATGTTGATTCGATCGGCTTAGAGCTTGCTTTGAAGACGGCTAAAGAAGCAAGTTACTTTGGCGTGAAAGACAATGCACCGGATTTTAGTCCTGAAGCAACGGCGAAAACAGCGGATGTGAACAGTGAGCATCTGCCGCAAGCTCCGGTGTCGCAATTGTTAGAAACATTGATTCACGCAGAGAAAGAACTACTATCGGCGCATCCTGCGATCGTCGGTGTTCCCTACAATGGTTTGGCGCAGCGGGATATCGATCGCTTCTATCTCAACAGTCAAGGTGCATTACGGCATGAAGCGCATTCTTATGCGTCAATGTATCTCTACACCAAAACCGAAGAAGAAGGCAGAAAACCTCGTAGTGCAGGAGCTTTTCGCGTCAGCCCTGGAATCGAAAAGCTGGATGTTGAAGGCTGTTTGAAAGAAGCAGCAGAGAAAACAATCAGTCATTTGAACTATGACAAAGTAAAAACAGGCAAATATCGCATCGTGTTTTCACCAGAAGCCTTCTTGAGCTTGATTGGTGCGTTTTCTAACTTGTTTAATGCTCAGAGCATCTTAGATAACCAAAGTCTCTCTACTGTTGAATCTTTGGGCACAACGATCGCCTCTCCGCTCCTGTGCTTAAATGACAATGCCCTACATCCTGAAAACATTGGTGCAGAAGCATTTGATGGCGAGGGAACTCCGACTCGTGCCATTCCATTGATCAAAAATGGCGTGTTGTCGAACTTCCTACATAGTGCAGGCACAGCAAAACGGATGAATGCACAGCCCACTGGACACGCAAACATGGGCGCAAAGGTTACAGTCAGTCCGCATTTCTTTCATGTCTATGCGGGTGAACCCGCAGCGCAGGAATATAGCTTAGAGAATGCAGACAATCTAATTCTGATTGATGATCTGAGTGCGCTTCATGCGGGAGTTCAAGCGCTGCAAGGTTCGTTCTCGCTGCCGTTTGATGGTTGGCTGATTCAGAATGGAAAGCGTACCAGCATTGAATCTGCTACCGTTGCAGGTGACATTCGGGAAGTGCTGAAGTCGATTATCTATGTCGAGAAAGAGACGGAATTTACAGGCTCAGGGGTTGCTCCGAGAGTTTGGGTAGACGAACTATCCGTTACTGGAGAATAGCGAACCATTGAACTGATCAAAAACGATCGGAGCTTATCAATCCTCCGATCGTTTTTTTGCACCTTAGAACGTGAAAGTGGTTCGGATTGTTCCAATCACAATGTCATCGTTGCGATCGTCATGATTCGGAGCCGTTAGCCAAATAATTCCGGGTGTAATCGCAATGTTGTCATTGAGTTGATATTGATAGAAGCCTTCAACATGGAGTGAGGTGCTGCGATCGCGTCCCACCGCAGATCCGAATGTTCCCCGCGCTCCGGTAACTTTCGGTTCCATCCCCACAATCACCCCGGCAACGCTGCCTTTTTTGAGAAAGTCAGGAACCGCTAAACCGACTGACCAGTTCCAGATGTCCAATGTCCCCCGCTGTCCAGGCTGTAACGATTGAGCATTCGTGTAGCCGACTGCACCATTAAGTACAAGCTGCGGCGCAAGTTGGAAGGTTGCCGAGATGCCGTAAGCATTCGCCGAAGTAGGCACATTGTTGGCTAAGAAGCCTGTGTCGCCGAGAGAGCGGAAATTTGCACGAGTGCTACCTACCGAGCCGTTTCCTGCAAAATCGACGTTGTAAGCGTGAATGTAAGTCAAACCGATTCCCAGTCGTTCAGTCGGACGGAAGGTGAGTTGAGCCAGCGCACCGTAAGAACCGTTAAATAAGCCGTCTCCGGCTGCGGGAGAATTTGGCTCACCTGAGAGATAGCCTAAACTCAGTTCTAGAGCATCGCCGAACTTATGGCGCAGTCCGAGGCCGGTTCCGGCGGTACCGTTGCCTAGATAGTAAATCGAGTTGCGTGTGCCGAAGTGCGACAATGCGCCTGAACCACCATCTCCATCAAGATAAGGATTCAATGTATCGGTAAAGTCATCGATCGCACCTGCATTCGCTTCGACCACAACGGTCGTGTTTTCTCCGATCGGAAACGTATAGTTCAAAGCATCGATCACCACTTCATTATTATCACCCCCTGCAAATCTCAACGCCCCTTCGGTGGTCAGTTGGTCGCCACTCACGCTGGCAGGAAGCGCAGAAAGGTTTGCCGCTTGCAGACGGGTTCTCAAGTTGTCGCGTCCGGTGAAGCTGGTGTCGAAGTTCAAGCGGATACGATTGCCGACGATCGTATTGCGGGAGACGCGATCGAGCACTTCGGTACTGGTTCCGGTCACAGGATCAAACTCACGTCGAATAAAATCGCGTCCTGCGGCGGCTCCGGTGATACCTAAAACGACTTCGGCATTGAGCTTTGTGGTGGTTGAAAATTGTTGTTTTTCCAGCGTAGTCGTGCGAGCTTCCAGCGAATCGACCCGACCCCGCAGGGTTGCGAGTTCTGCGGCAAATTGTTCTTGCAGTTTTTGCAGCGTGGCGAGGTCTTCTTTTTTGACTAAATCTGCGGTGGAAGCGGCGATCAGTTCATTAATGCGATTGAGGCAGGCATTCAATCCGGCTGCAAATTCATATCGAGTGGTGGCACGATTGCCTCGGAAGGTACGATCGGGATAACCCGCGATACAGCCATAGCGCTCAACTAGAGACTGTAGCGCCTGAAATGCCCAATCTGTCGGGCGGACATCGGAAAGCTGCGAAACCGATGTCACCTGCGCTAAAGGCTCCTCGTTGCTCAGTTCTGCAACAGCTGGATTTGCTGAATTTACCTTAATTTCTGAATCTACGCTAATTTCAGATGCGGTGGCGTTAGAAGCAAGTCCCAATCCTGCTGCTAAAACCAGGGAATGAATCAAAAGCTTTGTCATGACCTATCTATCCTTACACCAGTGAATCATGAATCGTGTTGCAAACTAGCAATACCGAAAAGGGCGGTCTTTTTGATAATAGGTCTTATTCTCAACTAAATCGCGAGCGATTTTCTCTGAATTTAAGATTTTCTTTTTCTGGGGAAGGGACTCAGACTGTTACAACGACAGGCTGTAAAACTTGAAGCCTGTCATTTTTGAAAAGTAGTATCGTTAATTCCTGCCTTGGGAAATCGTTGTTGGTGCAGGCGTAGTGGCTCCGAACGTCATCGAGTCTAAATCATTCAGTAGCTTCAGTGCTTGGGCACGACGCAGGCTCGAATCTTGGGGTTGTTTCTTGAGCCACGCGATCGCGTTTGGTTTGCCATGTTGTGCGGCGAGTCGGAGTGCTGCCCAAAGCTGCACGTCCGATCGAGCAGGATTTAGGTTTAGCACTGCATCAATACGCTTCTGAACTCGATCTGAATCCAATTTGAGCGTATCCAGGATTTCAGCACGATCGGTTGCAGGGTTCTGCACAAACTGGGCAGCGCGTTCCCAGCGTCCATCAATTAGGTTGGCTAACACTTGCTGTCCTGGACTTGCCCAAGGCTGATCAGCTTGTGCTTTGGTCACTTTGGCATGACGCTCGACGAGATCCATTTGAGCTTGAGCCGTCATCGTCCAGTTTTTGCCAACTTGCTGCTTGACAGACTGCATATACTCAAGTGCTGGTGACCATAACCCACTGCGGGCAAGGAACAACGCATCGACAAAGGCTCCATTCTCTTGCCGCAGTCCGCTTTGGCTGAGTGAAATCGGCTGAAGCTGAAACGGAATGTTTTTTCGCTGCACCGATCGCAGTTGATACACCTGAAAATCTGGCTCTAGTCCGACGGTTTGATTGACTACAAACTCAGCCGGACGACCTTTTGAAGCCGCTTGCCAGGTTGGAAACTCGCCCGTTGAACTTGTCCAAGACAGCATCACGCTCATCGCAGTCGTGATGGGATTGTAGTAAACCACCTGACCGTAAGCGATCGATTTGTCCCCCTGCTGGAGCTTGCCGCTCAGGGTGAGCCATGCCCCGTTACGTGGCGCGCGGTCTTCAAATCGTTGAACTGTGGTGAACGGGACAGATCGATCGACACCGGAATCGATCACATGGGCGCGAATGAGAGGTTCGGTGACAAAATCTTCCTGTAGCTCCCGCACTGCGATTTGATTGACGAACTGCAGGGCTTCGGGTTTGTTTGGGGTTGGATTGAACACCAATTGATAAGCCCGGAGTTCGGTTAAGCGATCGTCTCCGCCATTTTTATCAGGACGATAGATCGGGATGAGCAAATCGGTTTGGTTTGATTTGGCTTTGATTGCCGTTTCAATGCGGATTGGTTCTCCTGCAAATAAGCCAGCTTTTCTTAGGTCTGCTTGGATTTCTCGGAGCGTTTTTGGATCGTCCCAAGCGCTAATCGGGATTTTGGCGTTTGTGGGCAGGTATTGATTCATCCAGGCGACCGATCGCGGGTCTTTGATGAATTGCAAACTTAGCCAAATGCTAGAAGCAACCAAACCTGCTGCGGTCACGATTACCACACTCGATCCGACTGACTTCCAGGGAATTGCACCGATTTTTGGCAATTGCACTTTCATAACGCGATTTGAAACACTGCCCTTTCTTTGAATGGTATATGCGTTTTTGAGTTTTCGAGCTAATTTCTCTCTAAGACTTGTAAATATTGCCGTCCTGCGCGTTCCCAAGTGTATTCGGTTTCGATTAACGATCGTGCATTTTGGGACAGTTGCGATCGTAACGCTGGATCACCAAACAATCGTGAAATTGCTGCAACATATTCGCTCACTGTATTTGCTTGCAGTGCCCGAATGGGTCGGTTGAATTGTACTCCTTCAAGTCCTCGATCGCTCGATACAATCGGTGTTCCGGCTGCCATTGCCTCAAGTGTTTTGTTTTTAATTCCGTATCCGGTTCGCATTGGAATTACACAGACTGTTGCTTGGTGTAGGTAATCTGCGATCGATTCAACTCGTCCGGTAACGATGATATTTTTGCGCTCACCCAATTTGCGCTCACCTAATTGTTGAATTTCTGCGGTTGGACGTGCGCCAACGATCGACAACGTAACATCAGGATAAATCAATTGAAGCTGCGGTAAGATTTCCAGACTTAAAAACTTTGCAGCATCAATATTCGCTAAATTATCCATTGCACCAATGAAAACCAGATGATGACCACCCGGATCAGTGGTGCGGTAAGGAAAAGCCGTGAAATCGACTCCATTCGGAATCACGGTGAAATCGGCATTTGGATTAAAGCGTTGGAGTTGGGTACGATCGTCGTCAGTTGTCACCACAATGTTGGTAAATTTTCGACAATAGCGTTTCTCGTAGCGTTTCAGAAGCGGTAGATTAATGCGATCGCGCAGTTGATTCTCAGAAGTTCCAGTCTGTAATTGATTCTTGCAAGATCCATACACTGAGCTATGTACGTTTACGATTTTTTTCTGTTGGAATGTTGGACGGAGATAGATTTCGTTAACGCTATGTTCACAAGTAATCACATCAAACTGATCGATGTGCTGATCAATCCAAGCTTGCATCTGGGGTGAATAGTTTGATCGCACACTCGGTGGTGTTCCTTCGATCAAAAACTCTGAAAATCGTTGCGCTTTATTCGATCGAGAAATCGGTTTCTCAAATACAACTAATTTCCCCGTAAATTCCCGTAGTGCTTCAATTTCTGCATCGCTAACATCCTCGCTTCGCTGGGTCAGAAGCGTAACGTGATGTGCTTGATTGAGATACTTCAGCAAATGAAATGTACGAACCTGCGTCCCGCCTTTGGTTGGGGGATACGGGAAAGTTGTGGACAACATGAGGATATTCATGGGGCGATCGTGTCGATATTGAGAGAAACTAACCTCCTATCGGTATGCCCAAAATTAGCGTTTGCATTCCTACGTATAATCGCGCTCACTTTCTGCCTTATGCGATCGAGAGTGTTTTCGCGCAAACGATTTCGGATTGGGAGTTGATCGTCTGCGATGACGGCTCTCAAGATGGAACTCCAGAAATCATGCAGCGCCACACTGATCCGCGAGTCCGATATGTGCGACATCCTCGCAACGTGGGCAAAAGCAACAATATGCGATCGGGCTATGAAGTTGCGAGTGGGAAGTATTTTATTAAATTCGATGATGATGATCGCCTCATCCCAGAGTTTTTAGAAAAAACGAGTGAAATTCTTGATCAAAATTCAGGGATCGACTTTGTTGGAACGGATCACTGGATTATTAATTCCGACAATCAGCGCGACCTTGAACAAACGGATAAAAATTCGCAAAAATGGGGCAGAACTGAATTGACCGAAGGAATTCCGCGATCGCTTCTAGAAATCGTATTTGTGAAGCAGAGTTTTCAAGTTGGTGCAACGCTTTTTAGAATGCAAGCATTACAAGATGTAGATTATATGCGCCCAAATATTCAAAACTGTGAAGATAATGATTTATTTGTGCGATTAGCAATTGACGGAAAGCAGGGTTATTACTTGCCACAACGCTTAATGGAATATCGAGTACATCCAGAGCAGCAAGGCATCGATCGTGCCATTCCTTATCTCAAAGACAAGCTGCGTTATTTAGAGAATTTTCAGTTTACGTCAGAATTAGAGCAGATCCGGCGATCGCGCTTAGCCGAAACGCAATTGTTACTTGGACTGAGATTGATCGAAATGGGTGAAACAAAGCGCGGACGGGAATTAGTGCAATTTGGCAAATCTGCTTCAGTTCCAAAAGCTTATGCTGGATTAGCACTTTCGCTGGTACCCAAATCCTTGAGACAAATGCTGTTTCAAAGGATTCGGAAAGTTAAAGCTTGACTATAGCTTTGTTTCGTTTAAGCTTTCCGCATCGGTAGAACGCTGCACCGCTAACCGCACGATCGACAAAACTAAAATCATCAAAAACATCACAAGCCCGATTGTACAGGCATAGCTAATTTCTAGTTTTGTGAACGCCTGCTCATACACGTAAAACACGATGGTTTTAGAACTATTCAACGGGCCGCCTTGCGTCATGATGAATATTTCTTCAAACACTTTCGTTGCAGAAATTGCAGAAATCACCGCAACTAACAACAAATAAGGCTGCATCAACGGCAGAGTAATATCCCAGTGCTTGCGAATGCCGTCTGAACCCTCGATCGCTGCTGCTTCGTATAATTCCGCCGGAATCGACTGCAATCCTGCCAGATAAATCACCATGTAGTAGCCCAACCCTTTCCAAATCGTCACCGCCATCACGCTAAACAGCGCCCAATTTGGATCAGTTAACCAGGGCACGCCTCCAAAACCGATCGCTCGTAAAAACTGATTCAACAATCCGTTATCCGAGTACAACCACTTCCAAGCAATTCCCGCCACCACCATCGAAATGATCACAGGCGTATAGTACGCTACTCGAAACCAGCGAATTCCTCGAATCTTCTGATTGACCAGAATCGCTAAAGCCAGAGGTGCGATCGCCAGAACCGGAACCACGCAGACCAAATACAAAATCGTATTGCGTAACGTCTGCCAAAACACCGGATCAGTACTCAACCGCTTAAAATTTGCCCACCCGATCCACTGCGGTTCTGTGATCAAGTCGTAGCGCGTAAAACTGAAATAAAACGCTTGCAGTGCCGGATAGAAAACCGTAATCCCCAACACGATCAACGCTGGCAACAAAAACAGATAAGGCGTTAAACGCCGCTGAATCGGAGACCAACTGATTCGGAGTGTCTTAATCATCAGGAGTGGAGTTGCAAAAAGCCAACTCACACTCTACCGCTAATCGATTTCCTCTGCTTCAACTCGTCGGATCGATCGCCGCGCAGGCAGCACTTGCGTTCGACGACGGTTCGACAAATAGCCCGGATACTCATCGTGAATCACTTCGATCGTTCGCGAAGGGCGCTGCTGCTTTGCGAATAACACAAACATTCCAACCAGGGCAATCCCACCGCCAAAGGTTAAAATCACCCCGCCCAGCATCCAGAGAAGATTCGAGAGAACAGAATTGTTTTCGCTTGTTGGATTTGCAGTCCTTTGTGGCGCGGGTACGGCAACTTTGTTTTGAGTATTCAGCGTTTCAATCAGAGCTTGCTGGCTTTGCAGTTGCGTTTTGAACTGCTCGGTTTGAATCCGCTGTTGCTCGACGATCGCTCTCAACTGCTCAATCTCTGCTTTTTGTTTATCAAAATCAGCGCTCGTTGTGGCGATCGGAGAAGGAGGTGCAGTAGGAACAGCAGGCGGCACAGAATAGTTATAGTTCGGCAAGGGTTGAGACGGGATCGTAGGCGAACTGTTGCCGACTCCTCCTTTCAGCAAAACAACAGCCGCCAGTCCTGCAAGTGCTGCGCCTCCTAAAAATGATGTCGTTTCACTCATCTCCCCTTCACCTTCTCATGCTGGCTGTAACACGGATTGCGGTCTCCCAACGGTCTCTAGTTTATAGTCTCTAGTTTGTAGTCTCTAGTTTATTGTGACTCAAGCCAGGATTTCTGAATCTTATTGGTGATTCCATACTTATTCAAGTTCAGATTTTCTGACTTGTCCATATCAGTTTATATAGATTTTTCCGGAAAAGGGCAATTTCTAATCTATTTAAAGATTGAAGCTGCCCCGTTTTGAGTCGCTTTTACTGAAGCCTAGAATGCCCTAGTGCGCGATCGATCTCGACGTTCTAACCCAGAATTCGTTGACACAGCAGAACGGCAAAGGCTTGCTCGGAATCTGTCCAGACGTGAACCCAGTCTAATTTTTTTGCGCTTAAAAGCTGTTTCATTTCATCGAGATCAAATTTGCGCGAAATCTCGCTTAAAATCGTCTCCCCGGCTGAAAATTCGACCGTTAAATCTAATGTGTTCAGGCGAACGGTTTGCGATCGCAAACTCCGTAAGTGCATCTCAACTTGTCGCTCAGCTTCGTTATAAATCGCGACGTGCTGAAACTGCGTTAAATCAAAATCGCCCTGAAATCGCTGATTTAAATGACGCAGCATATTCAAGTTAAATTCTGCGGTTACGCCTTGGCGATCGTTATACGCTGCTTCTAATCGGGCAGTGGATTTATGTAAATCAATTCCGAGTAGAAAATATTCTTTCGGCTTCAGCGCATTTGCAATTTGATCAAGAAAAATATCGCATTCCTGCGGATTCAAATTTCCTAATGTGCTGCCGATAAACCCGATCATTCGACTTTGAAGATGAGTTTGCGGAAGTTTTTCCAGTGCCTGTTCATAGGTTCCGACTAGCCCATAAACTTCAAGGGTTGGGTAGTCCGACAGCAAGCTTTGAGCGCTACTTTCAAGAATTCCAGCGCTAATGTCGATCGGACAATACACCAAAGGATGATCCGCCGCTCGGTAGGCATCCAGCAAAATTCGCGTTTTGGTTGAATTGCCGCTACCGAGTTCAATCAGTTCGCAGGCTCCGGTGATTTGAACAATTTCGGGCGCACAAGCTTTGAGAATTTCTGTTTCAGTTCGAGTTAGATAATATTCTGGCAGTTCGGTAATTTGCTCAAATAGTTGAGAGCCGCGATCGTCATAAAAATAGCGCGGCGGTAAGGTTTTTGGTGCTTGACTCAATCCGCGTATAACATCACTTCCCGGATGTAGCTCATCTTCAGAAGGAAGGGAGCGATCGACGAGATAAACGAGGTGAACGCGATCCAACGCACTAAAATTCTGCGGCACAACTAACTCCTTACACCAGCCGAACAAACACAGCGAAACCCTGAAAAAATCTCTCGAACCTGCGGATAATACCAGTTTCGGAAGCTGTTTCGCATTGCCCACGGGAAAGTTGCCCAACTTCCGCCTTTGAGTACGCGATGCGCTCGATCGAAATAGGTTTGAGAATATCCCGGATACGGATAGCTCTCAAAGCCCGAATATCCATCAAACCAGGTCGATGTCCACTGCCAAACCTCACCTAGCATATTCTGAAATGCAGCCGCTTTTTCCCATTCGGCTTCGGTTGGCAGTCGTTTTCCCACAAATTTTGCGTAAGCGTCCGCTTCATACCAACTCACACCGCAAACTGGAATATTGTCTGCACTCCCATACAACGGACGATCGATTCCGCTTTTCTGAACCCATTCCCATCCTTCTGCTGTCCACCACTCCCGATCCTGATAGCCGCCCGCTTCAATAAACGATCGATATTCCGCACAAGTCACTGGATGTCGATCGATCCAATATGCCTCTAAATAGACTTCGTGCTGGGGTCGCTCATTATCTTGTGCCTTGATCGCCTCATTCCCCTGAATAAAAGAACCCCCTGGAATTGAAATCATGCGCTCTGATTCAAAATCCCCCACGGGTGGGAGATTTAGGGGGCTTCCTGCATCTCCCACCGCAGCCCGTCCGATCAGCGCAAGCACGATCGCCATCGTTTCCGCGTGTTGACACTCATGTTGCAATAACCATTTCCACAATCGTTCCTGCTGATCCACAGGCGCGATCGCCAAATAATCAAACACTTTTGCCCTCACCGTCGCTAAATATTCAACGACCGTATTAATTTCAGGTAATCGAACACGATCGCTTTTCGGCAATCCATCCTGAGCAAACAATCGATGATATTCAGGCAGCAACGGCGGATAACCTGCACATCGCTGCAAAATCCACAGCGCCTCAGTATAAGCAATATGTCCCAGATGCCACCCGATCGGGCTGAAGTCCGGATGTGCCTGAGTGCAAAAAGTGTTGTAATCAATCGATTCAATGAGCGCTAACGTTCTCGATCGACACTGCTGCATCGAGTGTTGCAACTCAGATAGAAGTAATGTTTGGCTCGAAATCATCATCTATAGTTAACAAACAGCGATCGCTTAATGCTTTCCAATTTCCCTCGAATAGAGGCTCAGATGCAACGAGAACCGACTGCGGAAAATTCGGGTCGTTCACCAGATAATAAAGCGTGGGAGTCGGAACTCCCTGAGCATAACGAGATGCAATCAACTGATTGCCATCACTCAGGATTAGGTTTGCCGAGAAAGGAACTTGATGTTTTTCACCCAGTTCAGTCAGCACCTTCAAAGTACGATGCAACGCCTCGGTTAAATTCGCGCTCGTTTCTAGCTCATTAATCACGGTTGCAAAAAGATGCTCTGAATCCGTCAGTCCTTGGATTAATTCATAAGCAACGTCGCTAAGACGATCGCGCAGGGGACGATACAGCGTTTTGCGAAAATTCTGAATAAATCCGTTGTGAAGTCCCAAGATCGAATCGTACTGGAATGGCTGACAGTTACTCAAATCCGTCGCAAGTCCAGCCGTTGCGCTCCGAACATTTGCCAACACACAGCCTGATTCGACATACCGACTTAAACTTTGCAAGTTCATATCATTCCAAATCGGTAAGGTGTTGCGATACATAAACGCTTCAGTTTCCCGATACCAACCGACCCCAAAGCCGTCAGCATTCATTAAACCCGCCGTCATTTCCTTCGGTTGATAGCTCTGCACGACCAGAGAATGATCCGATTGAGAAACTAAGCGATCGAGTAAAACAGGCTGTCCCAAATAACCTAGCAATCGACACATATATAAATTTCGTGGGCGAACTGTCTAAATGGTGACATAAATCTTTTGCTTATAGTTTCAGTCTCCAAGCTGAGATCGCCAAACATACCCAACCGACGATAAACGCTGTTCCGCCTAATGGAGCCACCGCTCCCAACCACTTCACGCCAGAGAGCGACAGCGCGTACAAACTGCCAGAGAAAAGCACAATTCCTACAATAAACGCGATTCCTGAAGCAGTTAAAAGCGGATCTGCAAATTCAGTTCTGCTAATAAATAATGCAACTAGAACTAATGCGATCGCGTGGTACATCTGATATCGTGCCCCCGTTTCAAAAATAGTCAAAGCGCGATCGTCTAGTTTTCCCTTTAACGCATGACTTGCAAATGCCCCTCCTGCAACCGAAATTGCAGCAAAAATCGCTCCGATTGATAAAAAGAATCGCATTACAATCAATCCTTCTAATTAGTTCTACTCAATGATTTTAGATCTGACTTTCACGATCGAGCACGGGCTATAAAACAATTATGAAGATAAATGAATAAGAGCGAATTGATTCTGCTCTATCTAAAGAATCAATAAAATTGCACTGAAACTGATCTCGCTTCGAGCAAAACGCAAATTTGTAGGCAGATATTTTGTAATTTAGCCCTGTGTAATAGAGCAAACATAATCTAACCAAAAGCGCAATTTCGATAGATCAAAACAATCATTTGGCGGCTGAAACTTCCTTAATATCTTTCTTCTAGCCATTTCTGAACGTTCATAGGTTCCAATCAATTTTTAGCATTAATAGGTTCAAATAAGAATAATTGCTTAATCAATAATTCGGATTATTAAATCAAAATAAAAACTTATCGAATGGATTGGATATTACTCTCATGGTTTTATTCCTAACTTGATCAAGATGGCTATAAAAGGCTATAAACTAATTTCCATCAGAGAAGAAAGTTCTGAGTTCACAAAGTTTATTTACTAATTGAATACTTGAACGCAAACACAAATGTCAGCGCGATCGCGGCTTCTATCTGTTTAAACAAATGTTAGAAGACCTCAGGGATTGTGCGGCTTTGCGTCCTTCCGGTTGCAATATTTGTGTTTCGTTTTGGTTCAATTTCTGCTCAGCTTTTACTTCTCAAAAGGCTGTCACTTTGGGATAACTCCTGACAGCTTCTCATGCCAAAAAATAGCGATTTTGTTTGTTAGGAGATTCGAGTTATGAGTCAGTTTTCCCGTCGCCGCTTCTTATATACTGCAACTGCATCCGGTATCGGCGCGTTTGTGCTGAAAGGCTGCGTTGGCAATCCTCCCAGCCGGGATAATGCGGCTGCCCCTTCCTCCCCCGGAGCCGTTCCAGCCGTGAACTCTGGTGGTGGAGATGCCCCAGAAGTCACAACCGCTCGGCTTGGCTATTTGCCTATCTTTGAAGCTGCGCCATTCGTCGTTGCCGTTGAAAAAGGCTTCTTTAAGAAGTACGGCATGACCGATGTGCAAGCCTTGAAGCAATCTTCCTGGGGTGCATTGCGAGATAACATTGTCATCGGCTCGGCAGGTGGCGGGATTGACGGCGCACAGTTCCAAATGCCGATGCCTTACTTAATTTCAGAAGGCAGAATCACGGATAACCGCAAGGTGCCAATGTACGTGATGTTGCAGACCTCAACTCAAGGAAATGGCATTGCGATCGCCAATAAGCACCTCGGCAAAAATCTTCACCTCGATCTGTCCAAAGGCGGCGCTACCTATTTGAAGGAACTGCAATCGAAAGGCACTCCGTTCACCGCAGCCTACACTTTTCCTGGCGCAAACCAAGAGCTGTGGATTCGCTACTGGCTAGCTGCAGGCGGTGTGAACCCCGATACCGATGTGAGACTGATCGTGGTTCCGCCCGCGCAAACCGTTGCCAATATGAAAACCGGCACAATGGACGGATTTAGCACCGGCGACCCCTGGCCCTACCGGATCTTGTCTGACAACATCGGCTTTATGGGAGCGCTCACCGCTCAAATCTGGAAAGACCACCCCGAAGAATACTTTGGAATGCGAGCAGACTGGACAGACAAGCACCCGAAAGCGGCCAAAGCGATTCTGAAAGGCTTGATGGAAGCGCAACAATGGTGCGACAAGCAGGAAAACCGCAAAGAACTGGCTCAGCTTGTGGGTGGACGGCAATACTTCAACCTGCCGGCGAACATCCTCGACTCGCCGCTCGCCGGTAAGTACAACATGGGCGACGGTCAGCCTGAAATCAACGATATCAGCATGGGGCCGCTCTATTGGAAAGACAGCAAAGGCAGCGTGTCTTACCCCTACAAGAGTCACGACACCTGGTTCCTCACCGAGAACATTCGCTGGGAAATGCTTCCCGCTGAAACCGATGTCAAAGCGCTGGTAGATAAAACCAACCGCGAAGACCTCTGGAAAGAAGCGGCGAAAGAAGCCGGAATTGCAGATGCTGACATTCCGAAGGATGCCTCGCGCGGGGTCGAGAAGTTCTTTGATGGGGTTTCATTCGATCCTGCTAATCCGATCGAGTACCTCAAGAGCCTGAAAGTGAAGAAAGTCAAAGTCTAGAACGCGATCGATTCCGAAGAGTCGTGTCTTGCTCTTCGATCGTTCATTGCCAGCCTGACTTAAACCAACATTGCGAAGGTTGGAGCGTCGATACATTCTCCACTTTCGATCGAGTGTCCCAAAGGATAGCATCAAGAGTGCGGAACGTCGAAAGACCGACTGTGCTCTTGTTTTCTTTTTAAATCTTCAACGCCCTAGCTTATTCGGAATTCCTTCACACCCACCGGGAATAGTGCTGCGTGTTGTTGAGCCACCCCAAGCGCAGCAGTAGTATCGTTGCTCCTCAGACATATCTTCTGCATCAGTGAAGTCTGCGTTTTCGATCACGGCACCTGTATAAGCTCCGGTTTTGAAGTTTGGCGGCTCTGTGCGACTGCGAGGCGAGGCGGTTTCTGCTTTGCCATAGAAGAAACGAGTCCCGCTTAAATCAGCGCCGCGTAAACTCGCACTACATAATACCGTGCGGGCAAAATTCGTTTTCACTAAGTCGCAGTTGGCTAGATTTGCACGAATGAGGTTCGCTTCACTCAAATCTGCCCAGCGTAAATCCGTTCCTGAAAGATCTGCTGCTGCCAGCATAATTCCTAAATCGATCACCCGAATCCCGTTGACTCGATCTTCTGCATATCCACCCGTTCCGTTAAGGATTGCTCTGCCCAAGCGTGCATCTCGCTTGAGGGGAGACAGCAATTTTGCCCGCGAAAGGAACCGAATGATCTTGGCTTTTCCGGCACCATCGACACTGCTTAAAATTGCAGCTGTTCGCCCTTCTGCGATCGCTCGTTCTTGGGGCCAATCTTCCAGCAGCCCTTCTTCATCCAGCACTAGATCCGAGATTCCCTGGAAATACGTATCGATCGTTTGCTGTTGCGTAATTGTATTTTGCTGCACGGTGAGTTCGATCGAGATGATGTACTGTCGCCATGCAATATAAACTGCCAAGATCGCGATCAAAATCTGTCCCAACGCGCCGAACACTTCACCTAATGCCCCAACTGCATCCCAATCTAAAGCGCGATATAACTGTGCGATCGCTTGATCGGCTCCGAAAATTTTTGCAATCCCAATCAACCCCACAACTGCCCCAATTACCCCCAAAGTAATCCCTTGATCTTGCTCGGTGAGAATTTCGATCAGGACGGGCTTTACGGTTGGGTAAAGCATCTGCGCTGAGAACAAGAGCGTGACGATCGAGCCTGCCAAAATTAGCCAGAACTGGTTGAGAAATAGCCCGATCGACACAATGAGCAATGCCACAATCAAAATGATCGCTCGACTCGGATTTGGGGGCGATGAGCCAGATTGTGAAGACGCTAGATGAGAGGCAGTCCGCTCTCTCGAAACTTCTGCGCGAGTTGGCGTGATTGAAACCGCAGAACCATTGGTGGTATTGGAAGCAGGCAAATTGGGATCAACAGACATGGAGCTTTGTCAATTCAGTCAGTAAGCTTATGTTACCCGTTACGCACAAGGCTGATCTGTGTCTTTGCTGCGATTCCAATCTCGAATACAGTGCGGATTGATCAATTCATCGTTAGATTGTGGGAAAAATATTTCTCCAATGTGACAAAAGTTGGCTTTATGCCATAAAATTCGTTCAACTTCCCAGAATTGCAGTATTACTAATTTGTGTCCTTGTGCGTGTGGAGTCTAAACAGTATGGGTCAGGCAACTCAGTCAAATCAGCCCTCGGTGCAGGAGTTGGCACGATCGGGCGATTTGGATGCACTCACGTATTGGCTGAATGTGTTTTTGCTGCCTCATAATCTGTTCGCTCAGACAGAATCCGCTTCATCGCCGGGATGCGTCAGAATCTTTGTCGAATTTTATCCTTCTCCGGAAGTCGATGCCCAATCGCCAGAATTTCAGCAAAATCTGGTGCGCTTCATTTGCCATCACATTTGGCAATTGAACTCTGCCGCGATCGATGGCGTTCAAATTGCTGCCCGCTTTACGGGTAAACCTCAAATTCTCTGGCGTAAAACGGTGCGAGTTGTTTCTCCCGCTCGTCGCGCCAAACTCGCACAACCCCAGGCGCAAGCTCCCACCACAGACGTTGCTCAGATCAAGTCAAAACTCCGGCAAACCACTCGTCAAAGAGTGCAGTTTCGCGCCCTGCGATCGCTCTTACTCACCGGGACGACTGCTGCCGCGTTTATCTTCGGCTGCTGGTTAGGGTACAAAGACGCACCGCCCACCCAAACCACGGCGACAGCAGCCAACTCTACAGTCAGACCCCAAACCGTGACCACTGCGCTAGAACCTGTGCAGGTCGAGACTGCCGGAACTTCCACCGATGGAACCGCCACGCTTCTATTTACGGGTGATGTGTCGCTCACGCATACTTACGCAGAGTTGGTGAAGGACGACAAAAACTGGGCATTTGCCGCGCTGCCAGAAACACGGCAAGCGGATGTCTCGATCGTCAACCTCGAAGCGCCGTTTACTACGGCATCCGATTCAACCAAGAACGAAGGGTTCAAAGCTGATCCGGCTCAAGTAGACGTGCTGAAAAACGGCGGCATCGGTCTTGTGAATCTAGCAAACGATCGCATGATGGATTACCAGGGCACCGGACTCGAAGACACGATCAAAACGCTTGACCAAGCGGGAATTCGTCATTTTGGGGCAGGACGAGACACGAAAGAAGCCCGTCGCCCTGAAATTCTTGATGTCGATGGGCAACGAGTGGCGTACCTGGGTTATTTTGGCGCACCGGAGCAAGCCGCTAGCGAATCAACCCCCGGAACGAACCTGAAGCAAAACGATCGCATTGCAGCCGATATTAAAGCCATTCGCGATCAAGTCGATTGGGTGGTTGTGAACCTCCACTGGGGCGATGAGATTGCCAAATATCCCAGCGAATCTCAGATCGAACTCGCCCATTTTTCCATCGATCAAGGCGCAGATTTAGTGGTGGGTCATCATTCCAGCGTTTTGCAAGGCGCAGAAATTTACAAAGGTCGCCCGATCGCCTATTCGCTCGGAAACTTCATTTTTGGCAAAAAAGCAGAAGGGAATTATGACAGTGCAATGCTGCGGGTTGCGCTCAAAGATCGGCAAATGAAGGTCGAACTTTTGCCCGTTGAGGTTAAAGGATTTCAGCCGCATGTGGCAACGGGCGATCGTGGACAAGAAATTCTCAACCAAATCGAATCGGTTTCCGATGTGTTCCAGCAACCGCTAAAGTCGCCTACGATTATTGATGCGCGATCGAACAGCATAACTCAGCCGAATACCCCATCTCCGAGTCCCTCTAGCACTGTTCAACCTGATTCTGATCCTGATCAGGCTGCACCAAACCCAGAGTCAACGCCTTCAGATTCCCAATTGAGTCCCGATTCTGCAAGTCCGACTTTAACGCCTGCTCCAGAATCAAGTCCGACTTCTTCTGACCAACCTTGGAATCAAAATTCGTTCATCAATCAACCCAGCCGCGAATCTCCGGCTCCAGAGGTTCAGCCCTCTATTTCACCCAGTCCGCAGGCGACCGACGATCCAAACGATCGCCAAACAGACTCAGATGGACTCAACCCTCCAGCACCGAGTCAAAGCATTGAACCCGATCGTCGTCGTTATGCAACCTCAATGCCTAATGACACGATCGTCGATGCTGCTCTCTATCCTTAACACCATTTATTCATCTGCCTGTGTTTTCCATTGAACGTCGTCGCCAGCAATTCGATACCTATGTCTTATCTGATCGAGCTTCTAACTCTAAGCTCGAAATCGTTCCCGATCGCGGGGGCATTATCACCAGTTGGCAAGTTCAGGGACGCGAACTCCTGTATATGGATACCGCTCGGTTTGCTGATCCCACGCTTTCAGTCCGGGGTGGAATTCCGATTTTGTTCCCTATCTGTGGGAATTTACCCAACAATGCTTATACCTACAAAGGACAGTCCTACACCTTGAAGCAGCACGGATTTGCCCGTGATTTGCCCTGGGAAGTGATGGAGCAAAACACAGAAGCGGAACTCAGCTTTACGATCGGGCTTTCCAGTACTCCTCAAACTCGTGAACACTATCCGTTTGACTTCCGGTTAGTACTTACTTACCGATTACAGGGTCAAACGTTACTGATCGAGCAGCAAATTAGCAATCTCTCAGATGAACCGATGCCGTTTTCGATCGGGTTTCATCCCTATTTCTTGGCTCCAGAAAAACATCAGCTTCGATTCGATATTCCTGCGAACGACGCTCTAGATCAAAGAACTCAAGCGCACCATTCGTTCTTCAATACGTTTGATTTCGCTCAGGATGAGATCGACTGGGCGTTTCTGCAAATCAGCCGCCAAGTCTCAAATGTCACGGATCTAAGCCGTCACACACGAATTACTCTGACTGCGGCGGATGAATTTCCTTTGCTGGTGTTTTGGACGCTGAAAGGCAAGGATTTTTATTGTCTAGAACCTTGGAGCGCTCCCCGCAATGCTTTAAATACAGGCGATCGATTACTTTCGGTGGAACCTGGCGCAACGATGAACACAACGATTAGCTTATCTATTGAGTTTTCGTGAGAAGGCGATCGTCTTAAAGGCGCGATAAGTGTAGAACTTGTCATAGCGACGCGAGTAATCGCGTCGCTACGATCACGGATGCAATAAATCGGCGATCTGCCACCTTTATTCTTTAAAGCTACGACGCAGCCAAAACTTGTTTTGCGTGACTTGCAACTTGCTCGGCTTCATCGTGGGTCAGAGTTTCGATCGTCGCTCTTGCTTCAGGTGTATTCAACCGAGCTAGGGCTTGCACCACCCGATAGCGAATCTGCCAGTCGGAGTCAGTTGCATAAGGCGTAAGCAATTCAACGGCTCGCGCATCCCCTAATTCTCCCAGTGAGCCGATCGCTGCCGTTTTGACCAATACCTCACTGTTAGAGCCGAGCGCTGCTTTCAGCAGATCAAACGATCGCGGCTCACCCAGTTCGCCCAGCGCTGCAATCACACTGAAACTCACCAACCATTCTGACGTTCTGTGGTAGAGGGCTTCGAGTTGTTCATAAGCTTCCGTCAGCTTCAGCGCCCCGATCGAGTCCGCTGCTGCCGCTTGCACATCCGCTTCCACATCTGCCAGCGCCACTTTTAATAAGCTCAGTGCAGCCTCGCGATTTTGGCTCCCCAGCGACGCAAGCTGACTAACCGCAGCATATCGCACCCGCACATTGGAGTCTGCCACAGGAATTTGTATGAGTTCAAACGCGATCGCCGGATCAATCGTTCTGAGTTGATTGACGCCACGCAGGCGATCGCCAAAATCTTGAGATTGTAATAGGTCGCGAATCGAATCTGGTGTATTCATAGGGTCAAATCTCTAATAAATCAAGCTTGCTCTGCTGCCATGCTGCGGATAATATCGCCACGAGTTAAGATGCCGACGACCTTACCGAATGAATCAAGCACAGGCAATCGATGAATTTTGTGGTCGTGCATTGCCTTGGCCGCTTTGGACAGGAGTGTGTCTGAAGTCGTGGTGACTGGAGCCGAACTCATCACCTCTCCGACGGTTTGCCCGATCGCTTTATGCAATTCTTTTTCATACCGCCCTGGATTTTCTAGATAAATCACACTATCGAGCAGCATGATATAAGCGGGGGGTGTGACATCGGTTTCGCGCCACATCAAATCGGTTTCAGAAATGATGCCGACCAGTTGACCGTTGGCATCGAGTACAGGCAGACCGCTAATATGCCGCTCGGCTAGGATTTTGATCACGTCGTTGATCGGGGTTTCAGGATGAACCGTGATCGGATTGGGGGTCATCGCTTCCGCAACAGTTTTCGGCATGGAGGTTGTGAACCGTTCTTTTCTAAGGTCTAGATCAATTATTGGGGAATTGGCGATCGAGGCTGCGATCGATTCACCCGATTTAACATTCGTAGATCTACCGTTGCGGAATAAACACTCTAAAGGAGGATGAATCTGCGATGATAGAAGCACTTCGCCACCGATAGCGCGAACACGCTCAAGCTTGACTATGCAAGGTTCCCTCAGACGAATCATCACCGGAGTCGTCTTTTTTGTGATTACCGTCTTGATTGCTGCCGCAGGCTATGTTGTCGCGGGCTGGTCGGTACTCGATGCGTTTTACATGGTAGTGATTACGGTGTTTGGGGTGGGGTTCGGAGAGGTGCGTCCCGTCAATACCCCGGAACTCAAAGTTTTTACGATGCTGGTGATCATCAGCGGTACGTCGTCTGCAGTTTATGCCGTGGGCGGATTTATCCAGATGGTGACTGAAGGCGAAATCAAGCAGATTTTACAAAGAAACCATATGTCTCAAACAATCAAGGCACTGGAAGACCATGTGATTATTTGTGGTTTCGGTCGGATGGGGCAGATTTTGGCGAAAAAGCTGACCGATGCTCAAGTCAAGTTTGTGGTGATTGATCATAACGACGATCGCATCGAGCAAGCAGAATCTCAGGGCTATTTAGTGTATTTGGGAAATGCGACCGATGACACGGTTTTGCATAAAGCGGGAATCAATACGGCGCGGGCATTGGCGACGGTGCTACCCGATGATGCAGCGAATGTGTTCATTACGCTGACGGCTCGCGAACTGAATCCAAAACTCTTGATTCTGTCTCGTGGGGAACTGCCTTCGACCGAGAAAAAACTCCGACTTGCAGGAGCCAATCAAGTAGTGTTACCTGCTTCGATTAGCGCTTTGCGGATGGCACACATGATCACGCATCCGGCAACGCTGGATTTTTTCAGCCAAGGCGACGATCGCAATACGCTGAATGAACTGCTTGGACAGATGGATATTCAGATGGATGAACTGGCGATTACCCAAAAGTCCGGCATGATTGGGGCGACGATCGGCGATATTGAAACGCGGGGACGCGGCACGATGATCATCGTAGCGCTGCGACGAGCAGACGGGACGACAATCACCCATCCGGGACAAATGATCGTTTTAAGCGAAGGCGATGCGGTGATTGTGATGGGGCATCGCGGCGATATTCCGCAGGTGATGCGAAGTTTAGTCGTGCGCCGGAAGATGCGTTATCGCGGCTCTCCCCGCATTTGGAACTAATTGACGGACGCTTGATCGATCACTCCTGCGTCAGATTGAAGCGAACCTGCGACGATCGGCATTCGACTCGGCATTCCTAATCCGAATCCCTGCCCCAGATCTACGCCAATCGATCGACAAAATTCGATGTCTTCTACAGCTTCGAGTCCCTCGGCTAACACCGTGATGCCAAATTCTTTCGCCACCTGAACCAAGCTCTTAACCATCACTTGCTTCATTTCGTAGCGACTACACCGGTGAATCAATCGTCGATCGAGCTTGACCACATCCGGGCGTAACTCGGTGCAATAGTGATCGATTCCCACATTACTGCCCAAGTCATCCAGCGCTAACCCAAACCCGCCTGCCCGAATTTGTTCAATCACTCTCGGTAAGTTAGGATGCTGAGTCAGCGCTTCGACTTCGGTGAGTTCAAACACGATTTGTTCTGGGTGCAAGCCGAGATCCAGCACTTGCTGAAAGTTCTGCTCTAGCGATTCGGGATGATGCGCGATCGCGTTGGGTAAGACATTAATGAAAAAAGTAGGGCGATCCGGCTGATTCCACTGCGCCAAGGTGTTAAAGCACATCGATCGGGCGAGCGTATCAAACTCTCGGGTCAAATTCATCATCAACGCTGCATCAATCAGTTGCTGTCCGTTAAAGAGCTGCCCCTCTTCATTGCGAGCGTGGGCTAAACATTCATGCGCCACCACCTGACCCGAATGCAGATCAAAAATCGGCTGATAGTTAAAAAACAGTTGCCGACTCGACAAGACCTGGAAAAACCAGGTGTGTTTGCCCAGCAGCATCATGTGTTTGAGCGATTGGGCACTGTGGAACTCACTCAATAAATGCTCCAGATCCAGCACCGATCGCGTCACGAGATATCGAGATAATGCCTTTGCCTGGTTCGAGACGTGCTGACAGATTGCCGCGAACAGATTCGACAGTTCAAACTGGCTCACAGAACGATAGAGCAGTTGCGGCAAGACTGCGATTTTCTCAAAGCCCAATCGATACAGCACCGCACGCGTTTCGCGATCGCTTGGCTGCACAATCAAGGTGAACAGATGACTAGATTGGGGAATGATCTGCACAAAAGAAACCCCTCACATTTCTTAAAGGATGCACCACGGATGACGAATTTTTCTCCGTGCCTATAGAGTATCAAATGTGACTTGGATCGCGCTACTTTGCGATCTAAATCACACCCTAATTTGCAAATTTTAAGGAAGAAGCTTCAAGAAAACCATTGCGTGAGATCATTTTCTACAGGATTTGAATCGTTCTCCCTCCTGACCTATGACTACCCCGGCTCTAGAAACCGCACAATGGTCTGAATTACTTCAGCAGCTTCTCGATCGCGACTCGCTCTCGCTCAATCAAGCTTCAACGTTGATGCAGGGATGGCTCAATGATGAGATTCCCCCAGTTTTATCGGGTGCAATTTTAGTGGCGTTGCAAGCAAAAGGTATTTCAGCGCCAGAACTCGCGGGAATGGCGAAAGTATTGCAGTCGCAAGCCCAGTTGATCGAGCGCCCCAATTTTTCTCTGATCGATACGTGCGGAACGGGTGGCGATGGTGCTTCTACATTCAATATCTCAACTGCCGTGGCGTTTGTGGCTTCAGCAGCCGGACTACGAGTGGCAAAGCATGGCAATCGATCGGCATCAAGTTTAGTGGGATCAGCAGATGTTCTCGAAGCGTTGGGCGTGAATTTGGGTGCAGACCCGGAGCGAATCCAGGCGGCAGTATCAGAAGTGGGCATCACGTTTTTATTTGCTCCGGGTTGGCATCCGGCGCTGAAGGTCGTGGCTCCGATGCGAAGAACGCTGAAAGTGCGGACGGTGTTTAATTTGCTAGGCCCGTTGGTGAATCCGTTACAGCCGACAGGACAAGTGATCGGAGTGTATAGTTCTGTGCTGTTAGAGCCGATCGCAGAAGCATTAAAGCTGTTGGGCAAGGAATCTGCGATCGTGCTGCACGGCAGAGAGCGACTCGATGAAGCAGGCTTGAGCGATCTGACTGACATTGCAGTATTGAACAATCAAGCGGTGGAACTGACGACGATCGATCCCCAAGCGCTTGGATTGCAGAAAGCCGCAACCGATGCCCTGCGAGGAGGGGATATCTCTGTGAATACGGAGATCTTACGATCGGTGCTGCAAGGGAAAGGAACGCAAGCTCAACAAGATGCTGTGACTTTGAATGCGGCATTAGCGCTGCGTGTGGGACAGGCGGTAGAGTCGTATGAGCAGGGAATTGATCAAGCAAGAGAAATCCTTAAGTCTGGTGCAGCATGGGATAAGTTAGCCCAACTCGTTGAATTCTTGAAGTAGGAGCTTATGCCAGCTCTTGACCTCTATCATCATGTTGTAAAACAGGCACTCACCAAGGATGGCTGGATCATTACCCATGATCCGCTCCATTTACGGTGGGGACGGAAAGATATGTATGTGGATTTAGGAGCAAAGCGGTTAATTGTTGCAGAACGAGCCGAAGAGAGAATTGCAGTTGAAGTGAAGAGCTTTACTGGAGACTCCGAAATGCAAGCTTTTCGCGATGCAATTGGACAATTTGCAATTTACCGATCGGTTCTACGTCGCACAAATCCTGAATACAAACTATATCTCGCTGTTCGCGATATCACGTACAGTTCTTTCTTTGAAGAACCGATCGGGCAACTTTTGATCGAAGATGAGGATCTCAAGCTGATTGTATTTGATGCGGAGCAAGAGGTAATTCAACAATGGAGAAGTTAGCGGAGTATCGCCGAATTATTCAAGCCGTTCTGATCCCATATACTGAAATTCCTTACTCGCATGGCGAGCTGATTTGCAAACCCATTTTTGATGAAAGCCGGGATAGTTATGTGCTGATGACGTTGGGATGGGATCGTAAAACGCGGGTTCACGGTTGTCTAGTTCACCTAGATATTATTGATGGCAAAATTTGGGTGCAACGGGATGAAACAGAAGATGGTGTGACTCGTGAATTGGTAGAAGCAGGTATTCCCAAACATGATATTGTTCTGGGCTTTCATCCTGCCGATGTGCGACCGCATACGGGATACGCGATCGCTTAACTATTTTTCTTGGCGCTCCACGACGAAAATCGCGTCTGTCTGATCTAAGCGGAGTTTCCCTTTTAAGGTGGGTTGAGTCTAAAGTGGATTGAGTCGTGGCTGCTCCGCTTGCTGCGATCGCAATTCAAGCTGCGATCGCAGCAAGCGGAGCAGCCTGAGATCTGCGCGGTTGTTCCCGATAGCTCTAAATTAAGCTATCGGAAAACCCAGTGAGAGAAGGTCTCTTTCTAGAAGCCGTTTGCTCTTGTGTTGATGCAGAGAATTCTAGAAGCGATCCGTTGAGATAAAGTCCGGGTAGAGTACACCTCAAAAGTATTTCTGCTGATCTTGCACTTGATCGGATTCATCCGCGAATCTTTACAATCAGTCTGCTCTAATAACTATCTTCTCCTGGAACTGCGAACGGGTCAGAATCCGCCAATTGCGCGAGTGAAGCGTCGCGAATCGCTTGCCAACGCAGAAGTAGTTCTTCGCCTTGCCAATCATTTGTAATGTAGTTTCTGACTGCCTCATCAAGTTCCTGCCTTGTCTGCAACACTTGACGAACGGGAACAACGATCGCATCTGCCATACAAACCTCCAGATAAGCTGTGCGATTTGTCTCCAATTTTACTGAGGTCTGGAGAAGTGCAATCCTATTTGCGACAAATACTTCAACTTATTCACACTTCCACGCAGTTGGTAATGAAAATTGATAAACATCTTCGAGGACTTGTACCCATCCATTCACTAGAGCGGTGAGAATGCGATCGCCCTTTTCTTTTGTGGCAGTTGTGGGATCGCCCAACACACCGCTGCGGCTCAAATCACGAGTCATCCAGGCAAACGGAAGCGCTCCTTCCATGCTGAGAACCCCTGCTTGCGGTTCACCCAGCGGATATTCGGCTTTAGCACGTTCCATTTTCACTTGATCCGGCAGGATTGAAAGTAGCAAACTCGTCTCAACATCGCCTGCATGAATTCCAAGTTCGAGTTCTTTTTCGCTGAAGAGTTCAGATGCAATCGCGCCGATCGTTGGAACTTTCCAAGTAAATAACGGAAACAAGGCAAAGTCTTCGTATTGCTGGTGCAAATCACGGGCAGCGATTTCGAGAATTTGCGGCTGCCCTCCGTGGGAATTGATGAATACTAACTTACGAAATCCAGCCCGATAAATGCTTTCTGCAACTTCAATTAGAACTGCGAGTAGGGTTTGAGTGCTGAGTGTGATCGTTCCGGGAAAGTGCCAATGTTCATTTGATTTGCCATAGTACAAAGGCGGTAAAGCATAGGCGGGAATGTTGGGATCAAGTTGAGATAATGCTTTACCCAAGACAGCGACACTAATAGCAGAATCCACCGCTAACGGTAAATGTGCGCCATGCTGCTCGATCGCGCCGATCGGCTGCACAATTACAACGTTCTCTTTGTTAGGCATTGATTCGATATCTGTCCAACTGAGATAGGGAAAATAGCGATCGCTGGGAATAAAACCGTGCATCATGGGGTTCCTAAGTCTGATACCGTTGATTTCAGATTGTAAGGTGTCTTGCTCGATGCTCTGGTTTCTCTCGACTGTTTTAACAGGGGCGATCGCGTTTGCGGCGACGAATATCGATGATTTGTTTGTCCTGATGCTGTTCTTTACTCAGGTCAATTCGTCTTTTACAAGAGCACACATCTATTTAGGACAGTATTTAGGATTTGCCGGAATTGTTGGGTGTAGCTTATTGGGATTTTTAGGTGGATTGTTGATCCCGCAGACTTGGATTGGTCTGCTAGGAGTTCTGCCAATTTGTCTGGGAATTCGGGCGATCGTAAGCCGAGAGGAAGAAGGTGAAATTCAAGGCGCAACGCTACCGGATCACCCAGTCACGAAGGTTTTATTGCGATTTTTTCAGCCACAGATCCTAAGTGTTGCGATCGTCACGTTTGCAAACGGTGGAGACAATATTGCAACCTACATTCCCCTGTTTGCCAGCTTAGAGTTACAGCGAATGATGATTGTGTTGACCGTATTTTTTAGCTTGGTTGCGGTGTGGTGTAGAGTTGCCGACTGGTTATCGCGTCATCCAGCGATCGCGCCTGTGCTGGAACAATACAACCGAATTTTAGTGCCGATCGTGCTGATTGGGTTAGGAATTTACATTTTGATCGAGAACGAAACCTGGAAAATTTTTGCTTAGCTCCAATCGTCGCGTTTTGCGCCGCGCCCTTTGTACGGTTGGGATTCTGCATGAATTTTGCGAGTTTTTTCAAACAAGACCTCCTCGGTTAAGTTCCACTGTTTGAGAACTTTGTCTAAATCCGCTTGAATGTCTCGCGCTCCAGGAAAGCCATTGTAGCGAATGCGAAGCCGCGCGAGTTCAGCAAGATTCAAATCGGTCGCTTCACCGCTCAGTAAACCATTCACAATCTCGCGATCGGTCTTCCACAACGGATGTTCTTGATCTTTTTGCTCTTGCGCCATAGCTCACTGCCGAAGGAATGTTCGATACCATGATAGGGCTTAGCGTTGTCAATTCTCATGAATTTCAATCGTCTTCCCTCTCGGATGCAAGCAGTTCAATCGCCGATTATCCCGATCGTCGGTGAACTGATCCGGCAACACCCTGGTACGATTTCACTCGGTCAAGGTGTGGTGAACTATCCGCCGCCTCAAAGTGCGATCGATCAAATCACCACGTTTCTCAGCAACCCAGCGAATCATAAATATCAAGCGGTTGAGGGAATTCCAGCATTGAAAGCGGCGATCGCACAGAAATTAACCACTGAAAACAAGATTGATTTGACTAATCGAGAAATTGTTGTCACCGCAGGCAGCAATATGGCGTTTCTGCATGTTGTTTTAGCCATTACTGATCCCGGTGATGAGATCATTCTGCAAACTCCGTTTTATTTCAATCACGAAATGGCGATCGAGATTGCGAGTTGTCGAGCTGTGTTAGTGCCAACAGATGAAAATTATCAGCTTCAGCCTGAGTTAATTCGAGCTGCCATCACCGATCGAACTCGTGCGATCGTCACCATTTCCCCGAATAATCCAACAGGTGCAGTGTACTCCGAATTTGCATTGCGAGAAGTGAATCAATTGTGTCGTGAATCGAATTGCTTTCACATTACCGATGAAGCTTACGAATATTTCACTTATGGCGTTGATCATTTCTCTGCTGCCAGCATTGGCGATAGTGCTAACCATACGATCTCAATCTTTAGTTTATCTAAAGCGTATGGCTTTGCCAGTTGGCGCATTGGATATATGGTCATTCCGGCTTACTTGCTCGAATCAGTGCAGAAAATTCAGGATACGAATGTGATTTGTCCTGCTGTGGTTTCTCAATATGCAGCACTAGGAGCATTGCAGGCAGGACGATCGTACTGCGAAGAAAAACTTGTATCCATTTCTCAAGTCCGCGACATTGTTTTAGCTGAACTCGAATCGATTCGTCATTTCTGTACCGTTCCAAAAGCAGATGGCGCATTCTATTTTCTGCTCAAAGTTCACACCGAACTAGACACAATGGAACTCGTAAAACGACTGATTCAAGATCACCAAGTTGCTGTACTTCCAGGGTTTACCTTTGGACTAGAAAATGGTTGTTATTTGCGTGTGGGATATGGCGCACTCGAAAAAGAAACCGCGATCGAAGGCATTCAGCGACTTGTCACCGGATTGAAAACGATCGTCGAGACACGCTAGAACATTAAAAAATGCGGTGTTAATTATGCTCTCTACTTCCGAATCGATCGCTTCCTTAACAGGCTGTTTACGTCAGGTGCATCACCTCGCTCTGAACGTCAAAGATATGCAAGCATCTCGCCATTTTTACGGCACAGTTTTAGGCTTGCATGAACTCACTGGATCAGAAGTTCCCGAAACGCTGAAAAACGCAGTTGCTTCTGGGAAAGTTGCCAACTTCAAAACACCAGATGGCACCATTATTGATTTGTTTTGGGAACCCGATTTAACTCCGCCTGATCCCGATCCCAAAAAAGGCTTTACCCGAATGAATCATTTTGCGTTTGACATCGCACCGGAGTTGTTCGATCGGGCTGTTGAAGTGCTGCATCACTATCACGTGGCGATCGATCATGGCCCTGTATCTCGCCCAACCGGACGCGGAATTTATTTCTACGATCCGGATGGCTTTATGTTAGAAATTCGTTGCAATCCTTCACCTTAAGTTACAGTTTTGTCCTCACTCATTTCTTCTGTTCTCTGTTTGCTGACCTGACTCATTTTCACCAACCTAAAGTGAGTCAGATCACTCCATTTCCTGCAAACTTATAAGACTCTAAAGATACGCGATGTGCATCAAATGTGGGTAAGATCATTCAAAAGGTAGATGCACGATTTGCCTTCCTGAAAATTGAGCGAGGTTCGAGATGCTAGAAAAACTTCTACAAGCGATCGTCATTACTGCGCTTCTGACATTGTTCGCAGGCATTAGCGCACCCAAACCGAAAGAGGCTCCGACTTCATTTTTTAACACCTTCTCCCTCTCGCTTCTCACTTTGGGATCAATGGGATCAATAAACTAATGCTCCTGCACATTACAGAGCGCGATGCTGCAATTGCGGCTCAACAATCCGGAGCCTATCGGGCTGATTCGCTTGAGACGGAAGGATTTATTCACTGCTCCACACCGGATCAAGTGATTTGGGTTGCAAATCAATTTTATCGAGGAAAAACTTCATTGGTTTTGCTCGTGATTGATCCCGATCGCGTTCGTGCAGAAATCAAATATGAAGCGGTCGAAGGAGTCGGAGAGTTTCCGCATCTTTATGGTGAACTGAATACAGAGGCGATCGTGCAGATCGTTGATTTTCCGCCGAATGCAGACGGATCATTCACGCTACCGAAACAGTTCGCAACTTAAAGATCGAATTGGGTTAGGGTTTGTTAAGATTCTAGAACTTGCCTGCATTCCTAACCCTTGGAGTTTCTTATGTTGCGACTAGAGCACGTCAGCAAAATTTATTCGACTGGCGAAGTTCTTAAAGATGTGAATTGGGAGGTTAAACCGGGCGATCGCATCGGTCTGGTTGGCGTGAACGGAGCAGGCAAATCTACTCAGCTAAAAATCATTGCAGGCGAGATCGAACCGACTGACGGAGAAGTCATCCGCCCTGCCAGTTTGCACATCGCTTATCTTACGCAAGAATTTGAAGTCGACCCAACTCGAACCGTGCGCGAAGAATTTTGGCGGGCGTTCAAGGAAGCCAACGAAGTGCATGAAGCCCTGACCCAAGTTCATTGTGCGATGGAAACCGCGACCCCCGAAGAATTAGACAAGCTGCTGAACAAAATGGATCGCTTGCAGCGTCAATTCGAGGCGATGGACGGGTACGGCTTAGAAACTCGAATCGAGAAGATTCTGCCCGAAATGGGATTTGATCCTGACGATGGCGATCGCTTAGTCAGTGCGTTTAGCGGCGGCTGGCAAATGCGAATGAGCTTAGGAAAAATTCTGCTGCAATCTCCGGATCTGCTGCTGCTTGACGAGCCGACCAACCATTTGGATTTGGAGACGATCGAATGGCTGGAGAACTACCTCAAGGAATTATCGACTCCGATGGTGATTGTGTCGCACGATCGCGAATTTCTCGATCGCCTCTGTACCCAAATTGTAGAAACCGAGCGCGGCATATCGGCAACGTACCTTGGCAATTACTCCGCTTATCTGCAACAAAAGCAAGAACAACGAGACGCGCAACTGAGCGCCTTTGAGCGGCAGCAAAAGGAATTAGAAAAGCAGCAAGCGTTTGTCGATCGCTTCCGCGCCAGCGCCACCCGTAGCACTCAGGCAAAAAGCCGAGAAAAACAACTCGACAAGATCGAGCGGATTGAAGCTCCCGATTCTGATGTCAGAACCCTACATTTCCGTTTTCCGCCTGCGTCTCGAAGCGGTCGTGAAGTGGTGATCATCGAAGATCTCACGCATATGTATGGCGATAAAATTCTATTTTTAGGAGCAGAATTGCTCATCGAACGTGGGGATCATGTCGCGATTTTAGGGCCGAATGGAGCCGGAAAATCAACGCTGCTGCATCTGATGACCGGAAGCGAACAACCTGTCGAGGGCACCGTTAAGTTAGGGGATCATAATGTAATTCCCAGTTACTTCGAGCAGAACCAAGCCGAAGCGCTAGATCTAAACAAAACCGTGATCGACACGATTCACGATGAAGTTCCGGACTGGAAAAATGAGGAAGTTCGTACCCATTTAGGGCGATTTCTGTTCAGTGGTGACACCGTTTTTAAGAGAGTAGAAGCGCTCAGCGGTGGCGAAAAAGCGAGGCTGGCACTGGCAAAAATGCTGCTTCAACCCGCCAATTTACTCATTCTTGATGAGCCGACCAATCACTTAGATATTCCAGCCAAAGAAATGCTGGAAGAAGCCATTCAGAACTATGATGGCAGCGTTGTGATTGTGTCGCACGATCGCTATTTCATCTCGAAAACTGCAAATAAAATTGTTGAGATTCGAGACGGTGAACTCCGCCTGTACCGAGGCGATTACCACTATTATTTAGAGAAAATCGCTGAAGAAAAAGAGAAAGCAAAGCTAGCTGCAATCGAGGCTGAAAAAGCCGCGAAAGTTGCTGAAAAACGCACTAAACAAAAAGCCAAAGAGAAGGAAAAAAAAGCTCAAAAAAGCGCGTAATTTTTGGCGAAACCCGCTACTATTCAAAAAATAAGAACTTGCGATCGATGGTTTGCTATGAGAATGTTGACTGATAGCAAGCCATTTATTGTTGGGTGAATTCCCTGCTGTGATTTGTTGAACTGATAAGATTCTTAAGAAATCATTAATAAAATAACTGATTAAGAATCTTCAGGGGCATGGAAAAGGGAATGGTCACGATAGCAATGGTATGATTTGCGGAGAATATTTCAGTGAAAGGGCAGAACAATATGGGGCAACCGCCTGTTTCTCCTGTGGTGCTTGTTATTCTGGATGGCTGGGGCTACCGCGAGAGCCGCGATGGAAATGCGATCGCGCAAGCCAATACGCCAGTCATGAATAGCTTGTGGGCAGCGTATCCTCACACGCTAATTCGCACATCTGGAAAAGATGTCGGATTGCCAGACGGTCAGATGGGCAATTCGGAAGTCGGACACCTCAATTTAGGCGCAGGGCGCGTCGTTCCTCAAGAATTGGTCAGAATTTCTGATGCAGTCGAAGATAAAAGCCTGCTGCAAAATCCAAAATTAGTCGAAATTTGCCAGGAAGTGTCTTCGCACCAGACGAAGTTACATCTCGTGGGCTTGTGTTCAGAGGGCGGGGTTCACTCTCACATTTCGCACTTGGTCGGCTTGCTAGAACTTGCAAAAGCACAAGGGATCGAAGAAGTCTGCATTCACGCGATTACCGACGGGCGCGACACCACGCCGATGTCAGCGTTATCAGAGATCCAAAAGTTTCAGCTAGAAATCGATCGTCTCGGTGTCGGTCGGATTGTGACGATTAGTGGTCGCTATCATGCAATGGATCGAGATCGTCGCTGGGATCGAGTTGAAAAAGCCTATAAAGTCATGACCGAGAGCGGCGAAGGCACTGGGCAAAGCGCGATCGAGGTGCTGAAGGCTTCCTATGCGGCAGGTGTAACCGATGAGTTTGTCGAACCGGTGCGGATTGCACCGGGAGCCGTGGAACCGGGAGACGGGGTAATTTTCTTCAATTTCCGTCCCGATCGGGCGCGTCAACTCACTCAAGCATTCGTTGATCCCAAGTTCAATGGATTTGAGCGATCACAGATTTCGCCGCTCTCGTTTGTCACTTTTACGCAGTATGATCCTTCGCTTTCGGTCAAAGTTGCGTTTGAGCCACAGAACTTTAACAACATTTTGGGCGAGGTCGTTGCGCGGCATGGATTACGCCAACTCCGCACCGCTGAAACGGAAAAATATGCTCATGTGACGTATTTCTTCAACGGTGGGCTAGAAGAGCCTTTCCCCGGAGAAGATCGGGAACTGGTGCCAAGTCCGATGGTGCTGACCTACGACAAAAAACCTGCGATGTCAGCCGAAAAAGTTACCGAAGGCGCGATCGCAGCCATTGAGAAACGTATCTACTCAATGATCATTCTCAATTACGCCAATCCTGATATGGTCGGACATACAGGACAGATCGAAGCGACGATTACGGCGCTTGAAACGGTTGATCGATGTTTGGGTCGCTTGCTCGAAGCGATTAATCGCGCCGGCGGAACTGCGTTGATCACAGCCGACCACGGGAATGCTGAACAGATGTACGACGAAAATCACAATCCCTGGACAGCTCACACGACAAACCCCGTTCCCTTCATTTTGGTGGAAGGCGAAGGTTTAAAGATTCCGGGACATGGAACTGAAGTGTCACTACGAGATGATGGACGATTAGCGGATGTCGCACCAACCATTCTCGATATTCTGAGACTACCGATTCCTGAAGAAATGACGGGTCGATCTCTGATTCAGAAAGCTGAGTTTGATGTCAGAGCAAACCGGACTCCGGTGAAAATTGCACGATAATCGGCTCTCGCACTAATCTGTCCCCTTTGTCGGATTGGGTTCTGTAAATTGGATTCAGTCTTACAGAGGGGATCGGTTTTTATTGCGAAAAGAAGCCTGCCAGCAATAGCGGGATCAGTAGAACTGCGATCGCAACAACTAATAAAGTTCCAGCATCAACATCAATTACATTTTTCGGCTTATTATCCATAATTTGAATTATTGCGCTGGTCTCATCCTATGCCTCCAAAGCTGATCATTCAACTAGGGCGTTTTGTTTGGACGACGATGTGGCGGATTATGATGTCCAAACTTGCGCCGCGTGATGCGTCTGGTGCTTATACTCGTCCTGAAAGCCAGTTTCGGGATCGCATTGGATCAGAGAATTACCCCGCCGCTTCAGGACGCTATAAGCTATTCGTGGGAATGAGTTGTCCTTGGGCGCATCGCACCTTAGTCACACGATCGCTGAAAGGATTGGAAGCCGCGATCGCGGTCTCAATCGTCTCTCCTTCTCCGGAGAATGGCGGCTGGATTTTAGAGAAACCTGAGTTTGGCTGCTCTACTTTAACGGAACTCTATCGGTTAGCAAAACCAGGGTATACAGGGCGATCGACCGTTCCAGTGCTGTGGGATTGTGAAACAAATACGATCGTCAATAATGAAAGTTCTGAAATTATTGTGATGCTCAATGCTGAGTTGAACGAATTTGCAGCGCATCCAGAAATTGATTTATATCCAGAAGCATTACGCGATCAGATCGATCGCTGGAATCTAAAAACTTATAATCCAGTCAACAATGGCGTTTATCGGTGTGGATTTGCTCAAACACAAGCTGCTTATGAATCCGCTTGCAACGAGTTATTTACAACGCTGGATGCGATCGACAACACATTAGAAAAAAATCGCTACCTCTGTGGTGATACTCTAACGCTTGCAGATATTCGCCTCTTTACAACGCTATTTCGCTTTGATGCTGCTTATTACGGCATTTTCAAGTGTAGCCGCCGCCGCATTCAAGATTATGCAAATTTAGGCGCGTATGTTCGAGATATTTATCAGCTTCCTAGCGTTGCGGAAACGTGCGACTTACAAGCGATAAAACGAGACTATTACGGTAATCTATTTCCGCTTAATCCAGGTGGGATCATTCCGATCGATAGCGATTCCCAAAACTTACTCGCACCTCACAACCGGGATCGGATTTACGCCTGATGACCACTTTCGCCGTTAATAACAGCCGAAGCAATTAGATGCGCTAATCTTAAGGCTTCGGGAACATGACCCCGATCGGTTAATCTCGCTAACACTCGCGCTGTCGTGTCCGGTGCTGCACCCTGAACTTGAAACACAAACGGCGGCGACTGATAGATTTCCCCCGCTCGCGCAATCAACTTTAATCGGCGTTCTGGCTCTGGCAATCGTCTAAGCGCGTATTCAACCTTCTCTAACTTCGGATAGCGACGCATTACGCTCACACAGGGACGATCGATCTCACCCGATAATGCAGGCAAATCCACCACATTAAAGCCCCCTAGCGAAATCCCGTCGAGCAGCACAATATGAGCTTGGGGTAAAAACTTACTGTTTAACAGAATGTTTGCGATCGTCTCGGTGGCATTCCAACCATCCGGCTCAATCTGTCCCCACAACATCCCCTCAAATCGTGTCCCGGCACAAACCACGCCCGCGATCGACACAGGTTCTCCGGACTTGCGGATAAACGGTGCATCATCAAACCCGATCGCTCGAATCAATCGACGCTGTTCTAATAATGCTTCTAGCTCCATTGCAGTCTACTTCAGCTTTTCCCCACCAGAATAGATCAGCAGATCGCCAGAACCCCGCAAA
This sequence comes from Cyanobacteria bacterium FACHB-DQ100, assembly GCA_014695195.1. NCBI lineage: Bacteria > Bacillati > Cyanobacteriota > Cyanobacteria bacterium FACHB-DQ100. The sequence continues at coordinate 174,310 of JACJNW010000032.1, forward strand.
AAGCCCTCGATCGGAAACTCACGATCGAGGGCTTTCTAAGCTTTCATCTTAGTTGCGAGCTAACCACTTCTGACCGTTCAGGCGTTGAACTGTACCAAACACCAGCAGATCTAGCGTAACTTTGCGCTCATCAATCAAAAAAGATTCCAGAGTGCTAAGACGATCGCCCTCTGCACAAGCAAATCCTTTCAAACCATTGATATTTTCATCGAAAAAATAGATATTAAATTCCCGCAATTGCTTATAGCTCGGTTGCCATTTGCCAATCACCTGCCAGCACTCCGGCGCTTGGTCGTAACCCTTAATTGGAATCTTGCGCTTCTCGAAATGCAGTTCCAGCGATCGCGTTCCCAGGTTCTCTAATCCTTGCTTCAAAGCAGGCAAATAATCTTGTTGAATAAAGTCACCGAAAGGCTTATCCTCAACGCCTGGAGCCTTTTCTTTCTTCGCCTTCGCAGGCTTGATTCCCGCATCTTCTTTTGGAGCCTTTCCGGTTGCGGGATTCGCTGCGTTAGGATTATCTCCAGCATTTACGGCAGTGGGATCAGGTGCGTTTGCCGTCGGAATCTCCGTGGTGGTGGGTACATCTTCCCCATGCAGGTTTTCTTTGACGACATCGGGTACATTTTCGCCCACCGTCGGGGGGAGTTCCGATTCGCCTTGAGGCTTGGTTTCTTCCGTTGCCATAACACCAGTTTGTTTGCGAGTATTCGTCTCTCATGATATCGGAGAGCGGGAAGCGAACGTTGAGAATTAGGGGTAGAAATGAATCGATTTTCTTTAAAGGTATGGATTGATGGAGCGGGCTATCCGATCGTTTGTCTACATGGACATCCGGGATCGGGTCGCAGTATGAGCGTATTTACTCAACATTTATCAAAGCGGTTTCAAACGATCGCGCCCGACCTACGCGGCTATGGTCAGTCAAAAACCCGCGCCAATTTTGTCATGCTCGATCACCTGGATGATTTGCAAGGGGTGTTGGAGCAGTACGGCATCGATCGTGCCTTAATCCTCGGCTGGTCGCTCGGTGGAATTGTTGCGCTCGAACTTGCCGCCCGCTTCCCCGAAAAAGTGAGCGGTTTGATTCTCGTTGCTACGTCTGCGCGCCCCTGGGGAAATCATCCTCGAATTAGCCTGCAAGACAATCTCTATACTGGGATCGCTGCCTTGTTGAATGTGATTAAACCTGGATGGCGCTGGAATATTGACACCTTTGCAAAGCGATCGCTCTTCCGGCACCTCATTCAGCAGCACACCCCCGCAACCTACCGATACATCGCGAGTGATGCAGTCTATGCTTTTCTGAATACCTCGGTCGCTGCAAATCGAGCGCTGAATGCAGCACTAAGCGAAGGGTATTATCGAGTGCAAAACTTTGAAAAGATTACCTGTCCGGTGCTGATGTTAGCGGGTGAACATGATCGCCACATTACCGCAGCGTCAAGTCTTGAAACCGCAAAACATCTGGCGAACTGTGAATGTAAAGTCTATTCCGACACAGCACACCTGCTGCCGTGGGAAATTCCGAATCAAATTCTAATGGATATCGATCAATGGCTCGATCGACATCCCGAAGTGTATCAGTCCGAAGTGTGTCAGTAGCTGGAAAGACGCGATCGCACATCGCGTCTTTCCCAAGCGCTTTGCCAGCTTATGCTTAATACTAATACTGACCGCTCAAAACACCGGGCATCTTGTTAAACCCCACATCCGCTTTCTCATCGTAAATGGTGAGATTCGAGGGCTTACAGCGTTTGATCGTGATTTTGATGTTGGTCGCGCCTTCGCGCTCCAAATCTTCGAGATAGCCCGACTGGTGACTTTGAGCCATTTTCTTGTTGGGAAAAGGGCCGAAATAGTAGACGCATCGGGGGCTATCAGTCGTGATCTCAACCCACCAAGCAAGACCGATCGAGCTAAGAAAACCTGTCAAGAGTTCATTCATAAGCTAGCTAATTCAATCAAAGAACGACCTGCGATCCGCAGCGAACATCGTCAGAGGGGAAAGCTACCAGTGCATCAGATTCAATCTTGCAACAGAATGCTGGGAGATTGTTGTGCTTGATGCTCCAAATCGGAGTTCAAGTCTCTTTATACTCCGTCACACTTGATTTTTCAATCCGATCGATGTCTTAAATCCATCCAGATGGATGGTGTTCTCCCAGCGTTGACGGTACACCTCATAGAGTGCCATTCCTGCTGCAACTGAGGCATTGAGGCTAGGCGTAGTGCCCTGTAGTGGAATTGAAACCAGTACATCGCATCCGCGCTGCGTCATCAATCCTAAACCTTCCCCTTCTGCACCAACAACCAACACCGAGGCTTTAGCAAATTTGACGGTATGAACTGGCTGGCTTGATTCGGAAGCTGTACCATAAATCCAGAATCCAGCCGCTTTGAGGTCTTCCAGCGCACGAGCCAGATTGACCACTCTAGCTACAGGAAGCTTTTCGATCGCGCCTGCTGCCACTTTCATCACGGTTGAAGTTACGCCCACCGCACGACGCTGCGGAATCACGATTCCCTGTGCTCCTAACGCTTCAGCCGTCCGGATAATTGCGCCTAAGTTGTGGGGGTCGGTAATGCTATCTGCAACCACGATCACAGGCTGATCGGTTGCAGCTTTCGCACGAACAATCAAATCACCAAGATCAGTGTACTCATAAGCTGCAATTTGCGCTGCGATCCCCTGATGATTTGCACCATGTGTTAGCTGATCTAATCGCTTTGGTGTGACTTCATCGATGACTGTTCCGTTTGCTTTCGCTTGATTCAGCAATGAAAGATAGCGGGGATCATAGTGAAGCTTTTCTGTAATCCAGATGCGATTAAGCGATCGCTCCCCTTGCAGCGCACTTAACACCGGATGACGACCATAGATTAGATCGGGAGCTTCGTTGCTTTCAAATGGCTCATCATGCGACACAAAATGCTGCGGGATATCATCGCGGGCTTGCTCGGCTAAATGGTCAGGCTTGCGGGGAGCGAAGCTATCGCGTCTCTCAAATCTCGCACTGCCGTCATTTCGAGGACGATCAAAGTTCCGTTCTCTTCGTTCCCCGTTAAATTCGCTTCTGGGACGATCGAAGCTGCGTTTTTCACCATTGGGGCGATCAAAGTTCCGTTCTCTTCGTTCTCCATTGAATTCGCCTTTCGGACGATCGAAGCTGCGTCTTTCACCATTGGGGCGATCGAAATTCCGCTCTCTTCGTTCTCCGTTGAATTCGCCTTTTGAACGATCGAAACTACGTCTTTCACCGCTGGGGCGATCGAAATTCCGCTCTCTTCGTTCTCCGTTGAATTCGCCTTTTGAACGATCGAAGCTGCGTCTTTCACCGTTGGGGCGATCGAAATTCCGCTCTCTTCGTTCTCCGTTGAATTCGCCCCTCGGACGATCAGAATCCCGTCCGCGCCGCTCTCCATTGAAATCATCTCTAGGACGATCGCGCTTCTCAAATCGCCGATCGTCGTTTCTGGGACGATCAAAACTTCTTTCTTTGCGTTCGTAGCGTCTTTCACCGCTTGAGTCTGAGCGACCCCGATTAGAGCCGTCAGCACCGGCACTGCGCTGATCTCGATCCCCATCGAAGCTGCGGTCGCGCTTTTCAAATCGGCGATCGTCAGTTTTAGGGCGATCAAAGCTTCCCTCGCTGTTGCGTTTGGGATTGCCCGACTTTTTGAAATTGGGTTTTTTACCGCCAAAGTCACGATTTGACCGACCTTGTGAGCCAGCGTTGCGGTTATTGGGAGTAGCCATAGTAATTTAATCCTGGTTGAAGAGGCAGAAGGAACAGGCAAAAAGACGACAAAGAAAAGCGATCACGTCAAATCTTGCTTTTTCTAATTTTTTACTTAAGGTTGAGAAACCCTAACAATTCAAACAAGCGGGCAGGGTCAGTCAAATACAGATAGCCAATTAGGGCTTCTAGGCTGGTGGCGTGTTGGTAAATTTCGGGGTCAAGTCGTTTTGGGCGATTTACAGCAGCATTGCGTCCCCGCTTGAGAAACTCATGTTCAGACTCGCTTAAATGGGGCATGAGCGATCGCAGGTGCAAGGCTTGGGTTTCTGCCCTCACGTTCGACACAACTTGTTGATGATAGACTTCAGAACGCTTCGGTGGCAACAGACAACGCCTCCGAATATACAGTTCGTAAACTGCATCGCCTAAATACGCGAACGCAGCCGGAGAGAGCCGCTGGATCTCAGACATCGATGGCGCAGGCAAGCCTGTAGATAATTCTAGAACCCCTAACTCATTCGATGAGATCACATCTTTTCCGACTCCGTAAGACGCTTTTTTATCGTAACAGACTACGAAAAAAACCGACTATCCAACCATTTGGACAGCGGTTCTTTTCTGAGATGATGCGACTTAGGCAGATTGAACATTCTCGATCGCGGTTTCCACGGACGGTTGCAGCGCCAAAAATTGTTCTAAACGAACAAGCTTGACCGTCTGTGTGACTCGCGCATTCGTCACAATCTGTAAGGTTCCCGATGCCTGCTGCGCTTTTTTGGCAACTTGCACCAAAGCGCCCAGACCGGAACTATCAACAAAGTCAATTTTAGACAGATCTAAAATGACGTGTTTAGGGCCGTCTTCAACGCATTTTGTCAGAACTTTCCGGAAGGTTGGTTCAGAAAAAGCATCAAGTTGCCCGACGAGGCGAAAGAGTTGATATGTATTGTCCCTAACTTCGCGTGTGCCTCGAAGACTGACTGTTAGGGTTAGTTGCTCAGGAATAGCCCCCTCCTACCGCGTTTAAACTCTAAATTTAATTTGACGCTCCAGTATACACCGTTGCAGCAATATTTTCTATTGCCTGATTTCTGATTGTTTATGTTCGCGCATCGATCGCACGAAATTTTCAAATAGATAATCAGCATCGTGTGGCCCAGGACTCGCCTCCGGATGATACTGCACTGAGAACATCGGCAGGGTTTTATGCCGTAATCCGGCAACGGTGCGATCGTTGAGATTCAGGTGAGTGATTTCGATCGAGGCATCCGGGAGCGAATCGGCAGCGAGCGCAAAACCGTGATTTTGGCTGGTGATTTCGATTTGCTGGGTCAGACCGCAGGGTTGATTCAAGCCGCGATGTCCGAACTTGAGCTTAAAGGTTTCGGCACCCAGTGATAAGCCGAGAATTTGGTGTCCCATACAAATTCCGAAAACGGGCTTCTCAGCCTTCAAGAGTGCTTTTGTAGTTTCGATGCCCTCGGTGACAGCAGCCGGATCGCCCGGCCCGTTCGAGAGAAAGATTCCGTCTGGATTATACTTAAGGACTTCTTCAGGCGGAGTGTTGACCGGAACAACGATCACACGGCAGCCATAACTCGCAAGCCGTCGCAGAATATTGCGCTTGATGCCGAAATCGATCGCAACCACAGTCATCGGGTCTTCAAGGCTCGAAGCAGTCGAGCTAAATTCCCAAATCGTCTCGGTTTTTTCTGACCATTCGTAAACTTGGGTCGTACTGACTTCTTTGACGAGGTTCAATCCTGCCATGCTCGGTGCGTTCTGCACTTGTTCGAGCAGTTCGCTGGGGTCGAGCACTTCGGTTGAAATCGCGCCGTTCATTGCACCCGCCGATCGTAGTTTTCGCGTTAGGGCACGAGTATCGATGCCGTAGATGCCGAGTAAGTGGTGCTGTTTGAGATAGTCGGGCAGGGATTGCGTCGATCTCCAGTTGCTCGGACGTTCGCAAATATTTCGGGCAATCACGCCCCGGACATGCGGCACGTCGGATTCTTCATCGTCGGGATTTACGCCCGTATTGCCCAGTTCTGGATAGGTGAATGTCACAATCTGACCCCGATAGCTTGGATCAGTCATGACTTCTTGATAACCCGTCATTCCGGTATTGAACACGACTTCTCCGATCGTGGTTCCCGTTGCACCGAACGAGTAACCCTGATAAGTTGTGCCATCAGCCAGCACAAGTAACGCAGGTTGAGCAGAGGACATAAACACAGTCAATTACAAAGATCTCATCATTATTATCATGTCTATTGCGGCTTGCAAGGGGTCTCTAAGCTTTTGCACAGAATTCTAGGGAACTCTAAGACGGTCAGGATTGAGTCCTTGGAATTCTCAGTATGCTCAGAGTTGGTGTTTGGGTTGGGTCGGCGATCGTGTTCGCGGCGATTGCAGCGGGGTGTAGTCAGGAGCGATCGACGCAGCGAGTTTCTCCACAGGTTTCGTCTTCTCCGGTTCAAACGGTCGCCACTCCTGCGGCACCGACTGAAGATTTCTATCAAACGGCGCTCGATCGAGCGGCAAGTGCCCGCACGATCAGTCAATCGGCGCAGTCTCCGGAGGATTGGCAACTGGTTGCGAGTCGGTGGAAGAGTGCGATCGCAGCGCTCAAACAAGTGCCGAAATCTGATCCAAACCGCAAGCGAGCCAATCAAAAACTCTCTGAATTTCAGCAAGCCCTTTCAAGAACGGAAGATCGAGCGGCACGCACCGGAAAAGAAAAAATCGCCGCGCAAGATCCAGGCATTCGCATCGATCGCGCAATTTCAGCCGAGGAACTAAGCGCGATCGCAGCTCAAAAAGAGCAAGGGATTCGAGTCCCAATTAAGTATCGTAAGAATCGTATTCCTGTGATCGATGTGGTTTTTAACGGCAATCAACGCTATGAAATGATGGTTGATACGGGGGCATCCGCGACGATGATCACGGCGGAAATGGCGCGGCGATTGGGAGTTAGGGTCGTCGGTGAGGCTCAGGCGATGACCGCAGCAGGTGTGACGACGGTGAGAGTTGCGGTGGTGCAGTCGATCACCGTTGCAGGGAGTACGATTCGCGAGGTTCCGGTGTCGATCGGCCCGTTGGATGTGGGGTTACTCGGTCATGATTTCTTTGGCAATTGCGATATTTCGATTAGTCGGGATCATGTCGAATTTCGGCAGTGTAATGTGTTGTGATGCCCCTTGGGTGTGTTGCTCATGAGTTGCACATCAATTGATCGTTACCGGGATGTAGAGACGCGATTAATCGCGCCTCTATATCCATTGGGATTTTTTACAACAAATCCTGAAATTCCGATCGCGCCTGAATCGTTTTCAACACCGATTTAATTTCTTGCGTCCGGTCTTTTTTCACAATCAGCGTCACTTTGCCATCGCGAACGATCACTGTGTCTTCTAAACCGATCGTCACCACCACTTCATCATCATCTGAGGTATAAACGATCGCGCCACTGGTATCCAGCCCGACATGCTGCCCTAACTCCACATTTGGATTATCGGACTTCATTAAACGCTCGATCGCTCCCCAATCGCCCAAGTCATCCCAGCTAAAGCGCACTGGCAGCACACAAGCACAATCGGTCTTTTCCATCACTGCGTAATCGATGCTGAGTTTAGGAACGGTTGAATACGCCTCGATGCCTTTCTCTTCTAATAATTGAATGATTTCTGGGGCGTGTTTGTGCAGCTGATCAAGCATCACTTTTGCTTGAAATACGAACATGCCACCATTCCAGCTAAACCGTCCGCTACTGACAAATGCTTCTGCGGTCTCGCGATCGGGCTTTTCTGTGAAGCGATCGACTCGATAAGCAGGATAATCGTCATACACTCCAATCTTTTCACCCTGCTCAATGTAGCCATATCCCGTTGCTGCATGAGTTGGCGCAATTCCCAAAGTGACGATCGCTGCATTTTGGACGGCTGCATCTGTTGCGGCTTTTAGCGTCGCTTCAAAAATGTTTTGTTCTGCAATCCAGTGATCGGCTGGAAAAAATCCGGTTACAACATCCTCACCGTAGCGCTTTGCAACTTCGATCGTGCTCCATGCCACTGCCGGAGCCGTATCGCGCCCCTCTGGCTCTACTAGGATGTTTTCGATCGGCAAGTCGGGAAGCTGTTCACGCACCCCATCGGCTAAATGGGAAGCCGTCACGACCCAAAGATTGCTCCAATCGCCTGCGGTCGAAAGTAAGCGATCGGCGGTTGTTTGTAGAAGGCTGCGTCCGCTGCCATCTAGACAGAGAAACTGTTTTGGACGGTGTTTGCGGCTGAGGGGCCAAAAGCGCTCACCTTTTCCGCCAGCAAGGATAATCGGAACAAGAGATGGGGTCATATCGCGTCACACCATTGGGGTTAGAACAACGCTCAGATTTTAATCAATTCACGACTATTCGTATATCGTTGATTACTATCTTTGCGGACTCTTCTCATTCTTCCCCGATCGATCTAGGCGGATCAGCAATATTCAAGGTTTATCGTGGGAATCAGGCAGCTTGCCTGACTCTGAGAATGCTACTTCGGTTGGCAGATGCGAAAGATGCGGTTTTCTTTGACCCCAAATCGTGCAATTTTGATAGACAACACTAGCCGAATGTCGGAAGGGGAGTGTAGAATTCCCTGGAATGACCCAAGCCTGGTTGCTCAGAATTTCATCTACCGAGTGATAATTCAAGTGGTAATTAATTTACTTAGTTTGGCAGGAGAGAATATCTCCAAAAGCTGAAGAAAATTAGAAACTTTCTGGCTAGGATAACGACGAACAGCTTGGTAGAGCGTTTGAGCGAAGTTTTTTGAGGTGTGAACGGAGTGAAAGAGTCTAAGCGACCATCTACGCTAGATCCGTCTAGCGCGACTGAGAAATTGACCGCTCAATCTCGCCCTGCCGTCCCGATCTCGCCTGTGACCTCTCCTAAGCAGCCTGCGATCGCACGATCGCTCTTTTGGATTGCTGGATTTTTGGGAGCCGCGACGATTTCGGCAACGCTTGGAACCACCTTGGCGCTGATCGCCCCGCTTCCCGGTGTCGCTCCAGACCAGGGGCGAAGATTGCTCGGAGATTTTTGGAGCAGTGGGTTTCGGTACAAAGTGTCTCGTCCCGTGAATGTGTTGGTGATGGGGATCGATCGCGTGCTGGATGCTCCTGCGGGTTCAAGCGAAATCTTCTCCGGTCGAAGTGATACGATGCTGCTGCTCCGAGTTGATCCAACCGATGATTCGGTGAGTTTGCTGTCGATTCCACGGGATACTCAAGTTGAAATACTGGGCGTGGGAGTCACAAAGATCAATCAAGCCAACGCCAGCGGTGGGCCGCTTTTAGCGCGAGAAACCGTGAGTCAGGCGTTAAATGGAGTGCAGATCGATCGCTATGTCCGCGTCAGTACCGATGCGTTTCGCGAACTGGTCGATCTGCTTGGTGGAGTTGAAGTGTATGTGCCTGAAGCGATGCAGTACACCGACAACACGCAAAAGCTCAAAATTGATCTCAAACCCGGTTGGCAGACGCTAGACGGAGAAAAAGCAGAGCAGTTTGCTCGATTTCGGCATAACTCGATCGGCGATATTGGACGGGTACAGCGGCAGCAGGCATTAATCAAAGCGCTGCGATCGAAATTGACCAGCCCAATGGTTTTGCCGCGCATTCCCAGGTTGGTCAGCTTGATGCAGAAGTACATCGACACGAATCTGACGATGGAAGAGATGCTGGCGCTGGTGAATTTTGGGCAGAAGCTCGACAAAGATGATTTCAAGATGGTGCTGTTGCCGGGTCGGTTTAGCGCTCCGAATGAATTTCGTGCCAGCTATTGGATCATGGATACGCAGGGGCGCGATCGCGTGATGCAGGAATATTTCAAGTCTGCCGCAACGGAAACCGGACTGGAAGCTCCCTTAGCGAATCTCAAAATTGCCGTTCAGAATGCGTCCGGCGATCCGAAGGCTGGAACTCAGTTTGCTCAGTATCTTGAAACGCTTGGATATACGAATGTTTATCAGGCTCAGAATTGGCAAGACCCACAGCAGAAAACGCAAATTATCGTGCAGCGCGGCGATCTTCAGGGTGCGAAAGTGCTGCAAAGTGCGCTGGGATTTGGCAACGTTGAAGCCAATTCGACTGGGGAACTCGACTCGGATTTGACGATTCGGATTGGGGATGATTGGCAAGCTCAGCGATCGAAACTCCCGCAGTAAGCGTTAGGCTGATGGTAGCTCTTTCGTTCACGCTGGTCTGATGTTTCTTGTTCCAATTCCCCGCACGGTAAAGCGTATCGTTTACGCTCTGTTGATTGTTGCACTGGCTTGGTTTTGGATTTTGCTGGCGGCAAATCCGGCATTCGCTGAGACAAGGTTTCTCAACTATGCCAATGCTCAACTCACTGGACAGGATTTTTCCAACCAAAATTTTGAGGGCGGGGTGTTTGTTGCTGCCGAGATGCGGGAGGCAAATTTTCAGGGGGCAAACCTGAAAAATTCAATGCTGACCAAGGGAAATTTACTGGGTGCAAATCTGAGCGGCGCAAACTTGGAAGGATCGCTGATCGATCGCGTCACGCTTTACAAAGCGAATTTGACGAATGCGATTTTAGTCGGTGCAACGTTGACGAATAGCATTCTGGATGAGGCGGACATTACAGGGGTTGACTTTACCGATGCCATCCTCGATCGCTACACGACAACGCAATTGTGTAAACGTGCGGCTGGGACCAATCCCACAACCGGAGTAGACAGCCGCGAAAGTTTAGGCTGTCGCTAAGGTTTGATCAGGTGTAGCGCAATTTTCCCAACTAGGGCGATCGCTCCAATTAACACCGCCAGAATAACCCAAAGATAGCCGGGGCGATGCGTTCGCATCTCGATCGTCGTCGCCTTCGGGTCAGCAAGAAAGCGATCGAGGGATTCCCTCTGCTGCAATAGCTGCTGATTGTTGCTGATTGACCAATTGCGGGTGAGTGGAATTTGTTCGCCAGACTGGGTGACTAAAGCAAGTCGAATTTGATTAGATCGGCTCTGGATTGTGGTCGATCGCAGCCGGGATTTATCAAACTGCTGCGTTTCTAGCTTGCCGATGAGTGGTTCGCGGGTGAGTTCACAAACCACTCGATCGGATTGAGGACGAGCATTGAAATGAACCAGTTCACCGATCGAGTCGATAAAGTGCGCCCCCGCCCACAATAGACCCACGATCAAACCTACAGAAATGCCGAGAATCAAAACCTTGCTCATCGCACTCAAAGCGCCTCGAAAGGAAGCTCAACCACAAAAGTTGTCCAACCCGCTTCGCTTTTGACCGCGATCGTGCCCTGGAGTTGGTCAACCAATTTTTTCACCACCGCTAGTCCTAACCCTGTTCCACCTTTGAGCGCACGATCGCGACCCGGAACTCGGTAAAACTTGTCGAAAATTTGCGGTAGGCTCTGCGAGGGAATTTCGGCTTGATTGGCGATCGTAAATCTCAGCACGGTTCTCCGAGTTGAGCGGGCGATTTCATCCACTCGAAAGCAAATTTCGCCGCCGCTTTCGGTGTACTTACAAGCGTTGTTGAGCAGCTCCACCAAGATGCGTCGTAAGCTGATGCTATCGGCTACGATCGTGGGTAGCGTTTCTGGCAAATTGACTCTGAAGCGTTGCTGACCCTCGCGGCTTCGCACTCGAAACCCCTCGGTCGTTAAGCGCATCAGTTCCTTTAAGTTGAGCGGTTCTGCAGGAGATAATGCCTCACCCGCCTCTAGTCGATATAAGTCAAGCAGATTTTGAATCAGCTCCTCGCCTTGCTCACAGGCAGTCAGCGCAATTTCGGTATATTGCCCTCGATTTTCGGGCACGGCTTCCATCAGCTGCAGCGCCACTTTAATCGTGGTGAGTGGAGCGCGGAGATCGTGCGTAATCGTGTTGAGCAGATCGTTTTTTTGACTGTTGAGCTGTTGGAGCTGATCGACTTTCTTCTGAATTTCGACTTGGGCGCGATGGCGTTTGAGGCGCGCCGCGATCGTATCGAGCAATTCAACGCGCCGAAACGGTTTGACAAGATAGTCGTCGGCTCCCAAATTCATGCCGTGCCGAATTTCGGCTTTGTCCGCTTTTGCGGTGAGAAAGATGAACGGGATCATGGCGGTTTGGGGATCTTGCCGCAGGGCTTCTAGAACGTGGTAGCCGTCAAAATCGGGCATTTTAATGTCGCACAAGATCAGATCGGGCGATCGTTCTTTTGCCAGTTCTACGCCCATTCGTCCATTGTCTGCATTCAGCGAGTCGAATCCTCCAGAAGCCAAAATCTCAACAATATTGAGGCGCACGTCCCTTTCGTCTTCGATGACTAAAATCTGCATCAAATCTTCCCTTAGCGTCGGTTGCAGCGATTGAGGGTTATTCTTTCGAGTCATTGCACGGCTGACTAAATCTGAAGATAGATTTGCTGGAAAATTAGCGGTATTATACTAATCCGGTCATTTTTCTGGTAGGTATTACCTGTGCTGCTCATTAGATGAAACCGCTTTTTAGCGTTAGCCAAAACATTCTGTATAAGTGGAATGTCACCTTAAAAATTTCATCTTAAAGATGCTGTATCAGTTGCAGATACTCATGATCTTTCTAGCCAGAAACCTAGAATCCTGAAAGCTTCTACTGTTTTTTCATAAAAACATCGCTAAATTTACATCAATTTATTTGCACAAATTCAATACTTTTACTTCTGTGTAGAAAGGTTGTCCTTGAGATAGATCCGATTCTATCTCTAAAGCGGTTGCTTAATATAGCTTAAAGGTCATTATGTTGAGCACTACGAAGCTGATTCACGGTTGGGTTTCCGTATTAATTTGCTATTCAGAGCAATATTACTGGTTAGAAATCGATCCCTGGAATTACTGAGAAGTGATTGAGCAGGCTGAACAGCGATCGGGTTTGAGTTGTGAACGCTAAAACGACACCCCACTCCCCGACTGATTCAGGGTCGCCCCTACAGGAGTCAGAGTTGGCACGACATCCGCTACTGTAGGAAGCGATTTTCGATTAGGCTAGAAAGCGAAATTTTACCGATCGCTCATGCAAAATTACGATGTTATTGTTTGCGGTGCGGGCCCGTCTGGAACGATCTCGGCTGCAAAGTTGGCTCAAGCAGGATTGAAAGTAGCGCTGCTCGAAAAGCAGTTTTTACCGCGTCATAAGACTTGCGGTGGTGGAATGCCGATGGTGATGCAGGATCAACTGCAAGATTTGGCTCCGGAGGCGTTTGTGGAGTCGGATGTGACGATGATGCGGCACACCTGGAAGTTTGAGGATGCGTATTTGGGCTTGATGAATCCACGATCGACAGATGAGCGGTTGTCGTTGTGGATGGTGCAGCGCCCGATTTTTGATCAGGTTTTGGCGCAGAGAGCGCTGAAATTTGGAGCCGAGTTAAGGGATGGGATTGCGGTGCGATCGGTGGAGCCAGAATCGAATGGCGTGATCGTGAGAGCGCAAGGCTTTAAGACAGGCAGTGAATTTACCGCAAAGGCGCGATATGTGATCGGCGCAGATGGCGCAAACGGAGTCGTGGTGAAGGCAACACAGCTAAGGAAGAAGCCGACGATCGCGCTGGCGATGGAGATTGAGCATCCGCATCAATGGGGCGAGGGTCATGCGGATTTGCGTCCGGATATTGCTCATTTAGAATACGGGGCGGTAAAACGGGGCTATGCGTGGATTTTCCCGAAGGGTGATCATTTAAATATTGGGGCGGGTGCGTTTCGTCCGAATTCGCTGGACGCAAGGAGCGATCGTGCTTTACCCGCGCAGTTGAAGCAGACGATTTTTGAATATATGGATGCGCTGGGGGTGAAGTATGACCCGGATGCGCTGAAGTTTCATGCTCATCCGCTGCCGATTTGGGGTGGAAAAGAGCGACTGCATGAAGGACGAATTTTACTCGTTGGGGATGCGGCGGGGTTGATTAATCCCCTGTTTGGTGATGGAATTTTACACGCGGTGAAGAGTGGTGCGATCGCGGCAGATTCGATTATTGATGAGGCAACCGATGAGTACACGAATCGTATTCATGCGGAATTTGCGGCAAATTTCGATGCGGCGTTGAATTTGGCGCGGATTTTCTATCAGTGGACGGGGGCTTGCTACAAGTACGGTGTGAAGTATGACAAGGCGACGCGGTATGCAACGCAGCTTTTGTGCGGGGAGTTGTTGTTTACCGAGATGGCGGGTCGAGCGATGCGGCGACTGAAGCGATCGGTCGGGGAGAACTTCTTTCCAGCGTTTAATTGGTAGGACTGAAGAATTGCACTGTTTTAGTGCAACGGATCACTGAAATAGTGCAACGGATCGCTGAAATAGCGATCGCGTGAACTGTTTTAGCGATCGCGTGAACTGAAATAGCTCATCGATGAACTGAAATAGCGATCGCGTGAACTGAAATAGCTCATCGGATCACTGAAATAGCGATCGCGTGAACTGTTTTAGCGATCGCGTGAACTGAAACAGTGCAACGGATCACTGAAATAGCGATCGTGACCACTGGAATAGTGCATCAGATCACAATCGTCCGAAGTCCTAGTCGATTTCACGGAGTTCGATAAAAATTATCCGCTTCGTTGATTGCCTTTGCTAGCCCCCTAAATCCCCCACGAGTGGGGGACTTATACCGAATTAAACATAGAATGCGACAGATCATACTCAAAGTCCCCCAGAATGGGGGATTTAGGGGGCGAGAATCTGTCGCATCCACAAATCAATCTGGTATTAGAAAACAAAACTAAAATTGGGAGTTTTCCAACCTTCAAAGTCCCCCAGAATGGGGGATTTAGGGGGCAAGAAGCCGGTAAAACGAAGCAGGAAAACTCGTCGAACTGACGTTAGATGAGGAGACATCACCCGACTCAGCCGCAGCGAAAAACTCTCCCAGACCGATCGTTAAATCCCCTCGATCGCCGCCTGCAATCCCTGACTCATCAGCACTTGCAGCAGTTCATCTGCCTCGGTGCGATCGCGAAACGCACCCGCCTGCATCACATTCCGTCCCCGCAGCGAAAACGCACCCGGAACTACCGATCGCAATTGCGACTGTTCAATATCCGTATTCGCTCTCACAATCACCCGAAACCGAAACCCTAAACTCGCCGCTTGACTCACCACCGCTGCGCTCCGTGCTCCCCCTCCTCGCCAAACCCGCACCGTCGTTCCGCGTGTATTCCCGATCGGCGGTACAGCACGAGGCACAGGTAAGAGCCCTGCTGGAACAGCGCGCCGAGCCTGAAACGCAGAAGGCTGCGAGACCGGCGCTCGCGAGATGCTATTGATCTGGATTGGTGTCGCTGATCGAGGAAACGCTGATGCCGGCAGTAGAATGCTCTGCCCGACAGGGAGCGACGCACTTTGCCTCGGTTCAGTCGGACGCGGAAACGCCGATCGCGCGATCGGCAATGATGCAGATTGCCCAGAATCCATTGGGCGTGCAAACGTCGATCGCGCGATCGGCAGGGGTGCAAATTGTCCAGAATTCATTGGGCGTGGGAACGCCGATCGGGCAATTCGGCGCTGCACCACAGGAGTCGGATTGCTCATCGGAGCTGGAACCGGAATCTCAATCGCGCCTGAAGCCGAGGCGGAACGACTACGACCAACTGGAGATCTGGCATTAATGGTGATCGGAGTCAGACTGGTCAAAGGTCGCGCCTGTCCGAACCCAGTCGAAGACGCAATATTTGTTGTAATCGGTGGAGTGTTGTCAATTCCAGATAAATCCAACCGTCCGATCGTCCGGGCAGAGAGTTGATTTCCAAAGGCTGGAACCGTTTGCGTCGTCCTCTGAGCATTGACATCAAACTGACGATTACTCACAAACGTATTGTTACCCGGATCAGCCGAAGTACCCAAATCCGGACGAGACTGCGCGATCGAAACAATGCCATCGCGATCGTTACTGTCGATCACATTGTTTCGCAAAATCGGCTGAGCATTACCCTGAATCACAATGCCGTCTTTGTTCAGAGTAATCCGATTGCCGATCAGCCTCGGAGCCGCATTTTGAGAAATGTTTACGCCAAATCCAGTCCGTTCAAAAATGTTCTCTTGAAGCTCAGGGCGTGAAGTGCCATAAATTGTGATGCCGTTTGCACCATTTTGGTGGAAATAATTGTTTTTCAGAATCGGAGCGCTATTGCCTACGATCGAAGCGCCGTCATGACTGCTCCCGGCGAAAGTATTCGCCACAACCACCGGACTACTCGATTCTGTCCAAAGTCCATATCCTTGCGGGTTCGGATTGGTTACTGTAACTCCGGTTAAAGTCGCCCCATTCGCCCCCAAAATCGTGACATTCTGCCGCGCAAACGATCGACTCAAAAACATATCGCCGCCGCGAATCACCACATTCTGCCCCCGATCGCGGGGATCGCCCTGAACCGTGACGCTGGGTTTAAGCTGGATCGGGAAAACCTCCCCAGTTTCGACACTATAGACTCCAGGTAAGAGAACGATCGTCGAATTTGGAGCCGCACGATCGAGCGCCACCGTAATCGTTTTAAGCGGAGAATTCGCTTGACCCAACGCACTATCACTACCGATCGCGGGATTCACATAAATTACAGAGCCAGTCGATCGAATCATCTGATCAGGAATCGGATTTGCACTGGCAAGCGGTGCAGCGAGTCCCGATACACTAAAGACAGCAAATACCGAGAAAGCAAAACGGGGCTGAAAAGGGCGATTCACAGTTGTTCTCCTACATACGGCTTGTTCGGATAACATGGCGCACGCAAATGGATCGGTTACAGAGATTTCAGTCTACATAGGAAATCTAAATCGACCTCTGTAGAACTACTGGAACCTTGAGCAAGAGGCGATTTCTACGTAAATTACCACGCTGGGATGAAATTCTCTCAGTTAATCTACTGACAGATAGTTAAAGATTCTTTATAAAAGCGTTAGGTCTCGCACCCCTGATACGATAAACAATCAATAGGACTGATCGAATGGGCAATTCAGCGCAGTTTCAACCCCTTATGCAGCCAGCACTATACCGAATTTTAGATGCGAACCTCGATCGTGCCCGCGAAGGCTTACGGGTGATTGAGGAATGGTGTCGCTTTGGCTTAGAGGATGCCACGTTAACCGAACAGTGCAAAGACTGGCGGCAAGAACTCGCCCACTGGCATGAGTCAGAACTGCGTGCGGCTCGAAATACCCCGGATGATCCTGGCACCGACTTAACCCATCCCCAGGAAGCAGTCCGCACTAGCGTCGAACAAGTGCTACAAGTGAATTTTGCCCGCGTAGAAGAGGCACTTCGAGTGCTGGAAGAATATGGCAAAGTCTATCGATCGGAGATGGCAAGCGCGGTCAAACAAATGCGCTACCAAGTCTACACGCTCGAAAGCCATTTACTCTCGATCCAGCGCCGTCAGCAATTAGAATCTGCACGGCTATACCTCATCACCTCACCGACCGACGACCTACTCAGCACCGTAGAAGCAGCCCTACAAGGTGGACTATCCCTGGTGCAGTATCGCGATAAAGAAGCAGACGATTCTGTCCGGCTCAAGAATGCTCAAAAGTTACGCCAGTTGTGCCGGGAATATAACGCGCTATTTATCGTCAACGATCGCGTCGATCTGGCATTAGCCGTGGATGCTGACGGCGTTCACCTCGGACAAGACGACCTGCCGCTAGAGTGGGCACGCCAAATGCTCGGTCAACACAAAATTATTGGTCGATCGACCCACAGCCCAGAGCAATTAGAGCAAGCGATCGCGCAGGGAGCCGACTATGTTGGAGTCGGGCCTGTTTACGAAACGCCGACAAAAGCAGGCAGACCCGCAGCAGGCTTAGACTATGTGCGATACGCAGCCGCACACTGCTCGATTCCCTGGTATGCGATCGGTGGGATTGATACGCAAAATGTCTATGAAGTGTTAACCGCCGGAGCCGATCGCATTTCTGTGGTGCGGGCGATTATGCAAGCCGACCAGCCCACCTTTGCGACCCAGTTTTTTGTCGCCCAATTAGAGCAGAAACGCCGATTTCGGGCGCACACCACGCCCGATCCGTGGGGGGACGCATGATCACGCTACAAGTGAACGGAGAAACTCAAACCTGTGAGGCAGCTTTAACGCTGCCGAAATTTCTCGAATCGTTAGGGCTAAATCCCCGCTTAGTCGCGGTCGAATACAACGGCGAAATCCTGCATCGCCAGTTTTGGGACGAAACCGAAGTGAAAAACGGCGATCGGCTAGAGATCGTGACGATCGTCGGTGGCGGCTAACTTCTAGTACGGAAATCTCTCCTAAAACGTATCGCTTAGGACATTTGCAACCTCTATTGAAAGCGATACAGTAGATCTGTGAGCTTAAAACTCTGTAACAAAGAGTTAAGACAAGCCGGACGGCTGAACCTGACTTCTCTCCGTCTGGAAGCGATAGGGGAAAGATTTATGAAGATTTCAAAACGATTTAAAGCCTTACTCCGTCCGGTGATCGCACTGGCGCTAGTGATTACGCTGGCGTTTGGTCATGCGGATGGTGCGCTGGCAGCAAGCGGTGGACGGATTGGTGGCGGCTCATTTAGAGCGCCGGCTCGGAGCTATTCGCCTCCCAGCCGGACTTATTCTCCACCTGGAGGCGGTTACGGTGGTGGCTATTACCCCGGTGGCGGTGGGTTCTTCCCGTTTGTCTACTTCCCGTTCTTTGGCACTGGAGGCGGACTGGGTGGCGTGTTCTCGCTGTTCATTCTGATTTCGGTTGCAGGCTTCTTGGTCAACAGCTTCCGCCGCGCTAGCAGCGATGGCGAACTGGATTACGGCTCTTCGACCGTTTCGGTAGCGAAAGTCCAAGTCGGGCTGCTAGCTCAAGCACGGGAACTGAAAGCCGATCTCGATCGCATCGGTGAACGCGCCGATACGGAAACCTCGGAAGGCTTAGCTCAAGTGCTGCAAGAAGTAACGCTGGCTCTGTTACGTAATCCTCAGTATTGGGTGTACGGCATTGCCGAATCGAGCCAAGCTCGACTTGAAGCCGCAGGTGCAGAGTTCAATCGTCTGGCGTTATCTGAGCGCAGCAAGTTCAATGCAGAAACCCTCTCAAACGTAAACAATCAACTGAAACCTGCTTCATCGAGTGCGTTGACTGTTGCAGAAAAAGGTGGCGCATTATCAGAGACTTCCGGCGAGTACATTGTTGTAACACTGCTGGTGGGAACTCAAGGTAAGTTGCAGCTTCCACAGATTAATAGTGCTGAAGACCTGCGACGATCGTTGGGTCAGTTGGGTAGTGTTTCAAGCGATCAGCTTCTAGCTTTGGAAGTGCTATGGACTCCGCAAGCTGAAGGTGATGTTCTGACTCGCGATGATCTGTTGGCAGAGTATCCGAACTTAAAGATGGTTTAAGCCATTGAGAAAAGGGGCGAATCATTCGCCCCTTTTTTGTGTCAAAAATTTCTCCCTGTTTTGATACCGATTCAAAAACAAATTCCGCAGCGATCAATCGGGCGCAAAACTCATAAATCAAATTGGTATTACGATCTATTTAGAATTACAGACAGAGTAATCATCACATTAAGGGAACCTTCATAAAGTTCAGGTCGCCTGAAATCAGACTGATAATAAAGGAACACTTCCGACGGACGATGCTCAACACCCCGCAGTGTAATAGAGTCAATCGCTTCCTCTAAACCTGCCGCTTGCTCTCCCGGATATGCCTAGCTTCCAGAACCTGAGTCAAACTTCTTCCTGGATTGTGTTTAACCAAGTCGGAAGCTTGCTCCAACAGATGGTTGGATCAGATGCGATCGTATTGACAGAAGCCAATTTTCCTCAAATTGCCTCTCGCTTTGTTCTTGTAGCATCGCCCGACTTTAGCGCCTTGCTGCTAGGAGCACCCCTAGATTCAGAGCACTGTTGTCTAAAACTATCGTTTTCGCCTACTGAGATCGCCGACTTTCTCAGCACTTTAAGCCATCCGCCTACCTTTTCATTCGAGCTACAGGAAAACAACAGCGATCGCCAAAGTGAATTCGCACTAAAACTGATCGAACTGTTGTCCCATCCTGCACCGGATGCTGCAATGTTTCATCAAGTCGAGCAAGAACGCCTACTGAGCCAGGTCACGACTTTAATTCGGCACAGCTTAAATCTGCCTGTGATTCTCGAAACCGCAGTTCACCGAGTGCGCGATTTTCTGCAAGCCGACCGTGTAATCATTTATCAATTCAACTTTCCGGCTCCTTCTTGTGCAATTGATCCGATGACAAGCTCGATCGCTGACGGCATGATTCAGAAGCTGGATGGTATTACCTATGAGTCACGCAGTAACGACGCGATTGCTTCGATTCTGCATGTGATGAGTGAATATAGTGCTGCCAGTCTACAGCGTCTTCAGAAAACTCAGCACGAATCGATTACCTGGACAGTGAACGGACGTAAATCCTCAACAGTTGCCTCGTTGTTGGATCAGTTCTCACTCGATATGCAAGCGGAACTGGTCACTCCGATCGTTGTACAAGATGAGCTTTGGGGATTGCTGATCGTGCATCAGTGCCAACAGCCCCGTCAGTGGAACGATCGCGAAAAAGTCCTGCTTCAGCGCATCGCCGAACACCTCGCGATTGCCATTTATCAAGCAAAACTTTACAGCGAACTAGAAGAGCAGAAAGACACGCTAGAGCAGCAAGTTATCGATCGCACTCAAGAACTGAGAGATACTTTGATCGCTGCTCAATCTGCTAGCCGTGCTAAATCAGAATTTCTCGCTACGATGAGTCACGAACTACGCTCTCCCCTCACGACGATTATCGGCATGGCTTCAACGCTATTACGCTGCTATAACCAGGATGTCAGTTATACACTGGCTCCCCAAAAGCAGCGGGAATATCTCCAAACGATTCAAGATCGCGGCGAACATTTGCTGACACTTATCAACGACATTCTCGATTTGTCAGAAGTACAAGCGGGGAGAATGTTTCTGCAAATTCAACGATTTTCCCTCGCTGACCTGGCTCAGCAAACCATTCAACTGCTGCGGGATAAAGCCGATGCGAAACAGGTAGAACTATCGCTAGAACTGCTGCCACAACGATCTCAAAGTGCCATAGAGCGATCACAAGACTTTCTATTTCAAGCTGATCCACAGCGAGTCCAGCAAATTTGCCTCAATTTGCTCAACAATGCGATTAAGTTCACTCCAGCGCAAGGTCGCGTCACGATGCGCGTCAGAATTAGCCGAGAAGCCGCAGTCTTACAAGTCGAAGACACGGGAATTGGCATTCCTAGCCATCAGCGATCGTTTCTGTTTCAGAAGTTTCAGCAGTTAGATGCGTCATATGACCGCAAGTATGAAGGAACGGGGTTAGGACTCGCGCTCACCAAGCAATTAGTCGAGCTACACGGAGGTTCGATCGAAGTTGAATCGACGGTTGGGGTTGGCTCAAAGTTTACCGTGTACTTACCGATGCAGGTACTTTCGGCGATCGAGCATAGCTGAAAATGATCCGCTATTTGGGGAGCGATCGGATTGTTCAGGATTGATTTTCTAGAGGAAGTCACTAGACTGAATTGTAAGGTGCAAGGTCTAGAATTATTGATTTTTTCCCACCTGCTCGAATCTCCGGCTTCAGACAGGTTTTTTGTTAATGCGAAATAACCATGTTCAGCTCAAGGAACTTAACTTCTAGCTGCAAAGTCAATCAAGACATCGCCGCTAGATTCAGACTTGAAGGACAAAAATCATGTTGAACCTGAAAAAACTACAGTCCGGGACTGCACTTGCCCTGACATTAGGTGTAACAGCAACCGGAGCTGCCCCGATCGTCTTGGCAAAAGACGCGGTTGCTGCCCCTGCTTCCATGCAGATTGCTCAGCTTTTTCCCTCGCAACCCCGCTCTACGGGAGCAGTTCGCATCCCCGCCAATACTACTCTGCGCCTAGCTTACCGCGATGCTGAAAAAATTCTGGTTGCCCCTAATGAGCGTCTTCCCATTACCCTAACGATCCCCAACAACGTTCGCACCTCGAATGGAGCGCTGCTCATTCCCGCAGGTAGCCAAGTCAAAGGCGAATTCCAGCCCGCCAGCGGTGGAACGCGCTTTGTCGCCAATACGCTGGTCTTGACCAACGGCACTCAACTCGCACTCGATGCCCAAACCGATGTGATCAGCCGGACTGAAGAGATTCGACGCGGAGTCAGCACCGATGCCATCCTCAAAGGAGCCGCGATCGGGTCTGGTGCGGCGGCGATTATTTCCGCTGTCAGTGGAAATCGTCGGGTTTCCCTGGGTAAGGTTTTAATCGGAACAGGCGCAGGTGCATTAGGCGGCTTGATCTTCGGACGCAACACAAATCAGGTCATTTCGGTTAATTCTCAAAGCGATCTAAATCTCCGCCTTAACTCATCGCTAGCGCTTAATCCGCTTTAACTGGATTTAACGTATTAGAACGCATTAGACTGTCCGCCGCCCCTGCGATCGGCGGACAATTGTTTTTGAGAAACTTAAACCACGGGGGTTGGCTCTGGAGTTGAGCGATCGGCAGGAGCGAGTCCCATATGCTCCCACCAGAGCTTTGCCAAGTCTTCTGCTTTAGACCGAGCTTCCGGGCGCAGGTGATACATTCGGCGCGGACGACCCCGCTTTTCTAGTTTTTTCCAGTAGCTTGTGATCAGGGCTTGTTTTTCCAGAAACCGCAGCGAATTTTGCAGAATCGTGTCTGACAGCCGATAGTTGGGGTAGTCCTGCTGTAGCTGTTGTACCAGTTCTGTCCCATAGGACTCAGAGCGAACTAGCACCGACATCAAATAGCAAACTGTGAGTTCTTGATTGAGAAAGACCGGCTGCGGGGTTTGAAAAAATTGATAAATTCCCTCGAAAGTTAAGCGTTGAGCATTCATCATAGAGAATCACCGTCTAAGTTAGGGCAAGCTATTCCTAATGATAGATGTGAATTACAAAAAAAGACTGATGAAAATTTGTTCTGTCGATCGTAACTTCTAATACCAAATTTCTTTCGTTACCGATCAAAGCGAGCAATCAATCACAACGCAACTCGCTCTAGCCCCACCAATACCGCAGTGATCCCTACTGCTAAG
Source organism: Cyanobacteria bacterium FACHB-DQ100 (assembly GCA_014695195.1). Lineage (NCBI taxonomy): Bacteria > Bacillati > Cyanobacteriota > Cyanobacteria bacterium FACHB-DQ100. The sequence continues at coordinate 197,125 of JACJNW010000032.1, forward strand.
GCAAACAAAACGAGGTTATTTTCGCCGCCTGCTCTGAGAGCAAAGCTGAGCGAAGTAGCAACCGCAGGAGGATGAACAACATCTAGATCATCAACACGATCGTCAGAATCATCGCGCTTCCGGCGGCGAAATACCCTGCTCCCAACCACCAAAACGTCAGCCAACCGATCACGGCTGACATAATTTGCGCTGAAACCAAAGTTCGGACGGAGTTTGTTCCATGCTGCGGATCGAGATAAATCAAAAACGCACTTGCAGCTAAAGAAGCAAACAATAGGCGTTGCCGACTCAGCACTTCAACCAGAGCTAGGACACGCTCAATACAACGACGGTTGGAGCCGTTGCCAGCAAGAGTTCCCCTTTAATTCCCAATCTGCGCCGCATTGTGCGATTTGCACCTTCGATCGGCTTTAAGCTTTTTCGACTCATCACACTCTCGGTTGTGCAGGTTGCTCGGACATCCGATTTTGTTCGCCTTGCTGGATTTCGCGCTCTAGGAAATGGTTCAACAGGGTTCGCAACAGCACGATCGCACCCAAATTTAGAATGTCTTGACGAGTTGGAGCAACCGCAGTACGAAGAATGTCGCTCGCAACCGTAAACTCTAATCCCAGCGCCAGAACTCGCCCCAATTGTAGGCGAATCCCTTCGGTGGCATCCAAATGTTGCCTCCGAGAAAACACTTGCCGCCCATAGCTCACGATGCCACGAAGCACCGCCGCTCCGATTACAAATGCTGCCGCCATTTCCGCCCCGGCGGCTAAGTAACTCACAAGCAACTTCAGCCAAGCCTCCAACGGACTGCTTTCTGTCGTTTCTGAGCTAGTCTGTCCTGCATTGAGGCTGAGCAAGAGTACGAGACCTAAAATCAGAGTGAGCGGTAACACCAGAGACGCGATCGTGTCTCTGGACGAATCTGGTTTTCTTTCCCAGTTCATAGAGGTTCGTCCTTGAGCGGCAGTTTAGCGCTACGTTAGCGTAAGCAGCCCGGTGCAAAATTGCTTCTCTCTTAGGATTGTTTATTGCAGGTGTGATCGTGGCAGAATACCTACCGGATTTGCGATCGTAGGCTGCCTATCTCGCAAGCCTCTTCAATCTCAGCCGCTAAATTCTCGCTCAACGAGGATTACGTTTTCTGTGACTTTCTCGAAGGTGTCATCGTGGCTAATCACAAACAGTTGACGGAAGGATTTGATGTTACCGATCGCTTCGGCTAAGCTTTCTCGTCTGGGTCGATCCATGTTTGTAGTGGGTTCATCAAAGAAAGCAATGTCGATGTCTGCCAGTACCTTTAACAGGGCTAAACGCACGGCTAAAGCGGCACACATCTGCTCACCGCCAGATAGATTGATGAATCTGCGGGAATGTGCGCCTTCTTGCACCATGATTTCATAATCGCGTGTCCATTGCAGGGCAACATTCGGACGGTTGAGCAATTCTCTAAACAAGCGATCGGCTTCATGAGAAATTGTTTGCACATAGCGTTCTGTGATTCTAGGTGCGGCTTCTTTGTAGGATTTTCGCGCAAACTTGATAAATCGTTCAGTCTTTTGTTTTTGCTTGAGTTGGGCTTGGGCTTCGGTTCGCTTTTGCTGAATGGCTTGTAGGCGAGATAGCCTGGTTTCGCATTCTTCTAGGCGCTTGGTTTCGATCGGGAGTGTTGTGCTAAGTGAGATTTTTTGACGGTTGGCTTCTTCGTACTCAGCATTAATCTGTTTAACTTGCTCTGGATCGTAGCTTTCTTCTAGCCGTGCTTTTTGATTGGTTAATGTTTGAAGTTGTGATTGATATTGATTTAACTGTGCGATCGCTTCTTCTAGCTGTGCTTTTCGGTCTTTGAAACTGTTTGCGGATTGCTGGTGAGCTAGATAAAGCTGATAGTCTTCTCTGTAGCGATCGCGTAAGTTCTGCTGTTCCTGAATTTGATCGGCTAAGTTCTCAAAAGTCTTTAACTCCAAGTCGATCGCGGTGATTGCGTCTTGCCCGTTTTTCAGTTCTGATTGGACTTGAGTAAGTTCAGCATCCAGACCTGCTAAAGCTTTTAGATCGCGTGTGAGATACCGACTACGATCGCGGGGATTGTCTAGTGCTTGTAGTTGTGCTGTAATTTCAGCGAGTTTTGCTGTGAGTTCGGGTTCTGTGAGCAGTTGGGATTGATGTTCAGCAATCAGCGATCGGAGTTCTGCAACTTCCGCAGCAAGTCTTTCTTCTTGATCAAACTTCGCGTCTAGACTGCGATACTGTGTTTCTTGATCGCGAACCGTTTTAAGCTGAGTTTGAGTTTCTTTGAGTAATTGTTTTAAGCGATCGACCACTAGCTGCTGGGATAAATCATCTAAGATTTCTTGAAGATCCTGCATCAAAAGATGATTGAGCTTTGAGCTATGGGCGATCGTGGTTAACACTGTTTCAAGCTGAGATTGCCAAAGCGGTGTTGCTTGTTGCAGTTCTTTTAATGTTACGGTTGCCGCTCGAATGTGTTGGGTTTGAATGTTCTCGCGCTTCTGGGCTTGTGAGATAATTTGGCGCAAGTCTGCCTCGAATTGAGTAGCAGCTTCGATGCGGCTGAGTTGTTGTTGATAGCGCTGCTGTTGTTCCTCAAGCTGAGGAATTTGTTTGACGATCGCGCCTAATCCCTCTAATCGCTCGATTTCATCGCTCAGTTGTTTTTGATTCTGCTGAAGTTGCACTAGCCGCTTTTCATCGCGCTGCATAGTTTGCTTCCAGCTTTGACAGGCCTGGAGTTGCTGATTGAGTTGGGTTTGCTGTTGCTCTAGTTCAGATTGTTGCTGGATTAATGGTTCTAATTGCTTGAGATCCGCTTCGATTTGCGATCGACGCTCACCTTTTTGAGTTAAAACCGCTAACTTGGATTGATAGGCACTGAAAGATTCAATTCGCGTTTGGCGATCGCGCAATAGTTTCTCTTGCTGAGTCCGACTTTGATCGAATGCTTGCAAAGCTTGGTCAGCTTGCATATAAGTTTGATAACTCTCACGGCGCTCTGTACAGATAGCAACCGATTTTTCCGCCGTCTCTAGTTCTAGCTTCAATCGCTGGACATTTAGTTCCTCAGCCCGCATTCGACTGGCGATCGCTTCTAAATTAGCAGTAAGTTGCTGAACCTGAGCCGCGATCACACTGTACTGCTCTTGATCTGCTTTGAGCCGATCGTATTGCTGCTCCCAATGCTTCAGGTCAATTTGAATCTGCGCGATCGTCTGGCTAAGCGCTTCTTTCTGCTGACTCAGTTCATCCCATTCTTGCAGGGATTCCTCATACTGCTGGATATCACGCTCTAACTTCTCAGATTGAGCTTTGGCAAACTTTTCTAAGTCGCCTAACTCTTTATAGACTTTCTTGTACTCTTCAACCTTCAGAATCGGATCAAAGACCTTCTTGCGCTCCTCTGCGGTCTTGAGAAAATCAACTGTAAACGTGCCTTGCGGAACCCCGATCGTATTGCGAAACAGATCGGATAAATTTGTCCCTATTGGCACTCCCAAATGTTCTCTCAGCCAGGGAAGGACATCTTCTTTTTTGGTGTAATTGAGCTTTTCGCCCAGTTCCGGATCATAAATGGTGTAGCTCGATCGCGTACAGCGACTTACATCATAGGTGCGCTGATCCCGGCTCGAAACAAAGCTTACCCGCACTTGGGCACTATTGGAGCCATTGCGAATCAAATCATCTTTGGTGTACGCGCCCGTATAGTCAAACAATACCCACGCGACCGCTTCGAGAATGCTCGTCTTGCCTGCACCATTCTCACCACAAATCGCATTTGTCCCCGGCTGAAACGAAAAGGAGCGATCGCTGTGAAACTTGAAGTTTTTAAGACTAACCGAGAGTATTTCCATACACTGATTCGGGGCGCAGATCAGATGTTCTGATCTTAAATCGGAATGGAACTGATTCTAGCGTCGATCGTCTCATCTGAGAAAAAAGAAATCCTCACAGCAATGCTCATCAAATCTCCGATCGCTGTTGTCATACCAAATTAATTTTTGAGTGCTACAGATCTTGGAAGCCCCCTAAATCCCCCACGAGTGGGGGACTTCAAGCCAAATCTGTTTCGGATTCTCAAAGTCCCCCAGTATGGGGGATTTAGGGGGCGAAGGATCTGTCGCATTAACAAATTGATTCGGTATCACGGCAGCGAATCGATTTCTTCCTATTTTTATTCAGCAAAGTTCCGATTTCTCTAGAAACAGTAAGCTGCTTTAAATGGATTTCAGCGTATGTGCAGATTGCGGCGGAGGGGTGCGATCGTATGAACGTCTTTGCTCCCCCTCAACCGCTTAGTCTTACCCCGTAAGCTGCTACAGTCCTAAATCCACTGCAATCCGATGGGCACAGGCAAATCCTGAAAACGCTACCGCATTCAAACCCTGTCCAGGAAAGGTACTATCACCCACGCAGTAAAGATGAGGAACCGCAGTCCGATTAAACGGCATTCCCAATAATCCCAGCAGTTTGCGCGAGGGAATCGGGCCATACGTGCCATTGTCACGCCCCAGATAGCGGCGATGGCTTCTCGGTGTCCCAACTTCCTCAAAATCTAAACCACGATCGAGATCCGGAATAATCTGTGTTAAACGATCGATTAAGCGATCGGCAGCTTTCTCTTTCTTCTCGGCGTATTCGCTCGGAGACAAGTTCTCCCATTCCTGCATCCAGCTAGGGGTAAAGGTATGAACAATGTGATGTCCTTCTGGTGCCAAACTCGGATCAAGCAGCGTCGGAATCGAGACGAAAATCGTTCCTTGTTCTGCTTCCATATCCTCCCAATTCTCTAGCAAGATGTGATGACATTCGATTCCAGCAGGTAATGATTCAGCCTTGACTCCAAGATGCAAACTCAAAAAACTTGGGGATTGCTGATAGCGTTTTTGCCATTTTTTCTCAGAGGTTGGCTTCTGCGTTTCGGGAAGTAATTTCTCAAACGTATCCCAGCGTGTTGCATTAGAAACAATCCGCTTTGCTCGGAATGTTTCCCCGGAGGCTAACTTAACCCCCACCGCGCGATCGTTTTCAGTGACGATTTCCGTCACTCTTGCTTTGTACTTGATGTGACTTCCAGCCTTCTCTAATCCTTCGACTAATTTTTGTGCAATCTGCCCGACACCGCCTTTCGGATAGTTGATGCCGCCGTAATGTCGATCGCTAAATACCATCCCCGCATTGATCATCGGAGTACGATCGGCAGGCACAACCGACCAGATATAACATTCCGCATCAATAAATTTCAGCAATTGCGGATCGTGAATATACCGACGGGCAATATCTCCAGCATTCTGCGGCAAATATTTCACTAAGCCCAAACAAGCAAAGGGATGTTGGAAAAACACTCGCGTCAGATATCGCGGTTCTTCTAATGACAGCAGCTCCATCGCATTCAGGCAATTAAATACCTTCCAGCACTCATCATAGAATTGCCGAATTCCCTTTTCTTCGTGTGGAAAGTAGGCGATCAATTCGTGCAAAAACTTCTCGTAATCGCGATGAACTTTCAGATCCAATCCATCCGGCAAGTGATAGTGAACCTGAACCGGATCGGGAATCGTTTCGATCGACATTCCCACGCCATCCAAAGCGCGGGTGAGTAAATTCGTCGTTCCCTTGTCCCCAAACCCAAAAATCATTGATGCCCCGACATCAAAGCGGTAGCCTTCCTCACGATCGAAATAGCCTGCACTGCCTCCAGGAATCAGATACCGCTCTAAAACTAAGACGCTGGCTCCTTTTGCCGCGAGCTGAGTGGCTGTCACCAAGCCGCCAATGCCTGACCCAATTACAATCACATCGTAGTCGGTAGAATTCATGAAACCCGCGATCGCTCAACAGTTCTCAGTGTATCCAGATTCGGTCACAATTCGGCAGCTTTAACCGACCTTACCGCCGCCCATGAGATAGAGCAGTGCCATTCGCACAGCGACTCCGCTCGTCACCTGTTGAGAAATTAAACTCAAAACCGGATCATCCATCAAGTCCGAGCTAATCTCGACCCCACGATTTACGGGGCCTGGATGTAAAACTCTCACCTCTGGCTTACACAACTTCAGGCGATCTCGAGTGATCCCAAACTGCTGATGATACTCCCGCAGACTCGGCAGCAAATGACTGGTCATCCGTTCTTTCTGCAATCTCAGCGTCATGACAAAATCCGCATCAATCAGAGCAGGTTCTAACGTCCAATGAATGAACAACTGACGCGAAATTTCCGGGTTACTGTCTTTCACAAACGCTGCAAATGCTTTTGGTAACAAGGTCGGAGGTGCAGCTAAATGCACTTCTGCACCACTTGCTGTCAAGCTCCAAATATTCGATCGCGCTACTCGCGAATGCAAAATATCTCCCACGATCGCGACTTTCTTTCCAGTTAATAACGTCGAGCGCGGCTTCTCCACATCAATCAGCGAACAGATTGTAAACAAATCTAGCAACGCCTGCGAGGGATGCTCATGCTGTCCGTCGCCTGCGTTTAACACGCCAACTTTCACGTTTAAGCGATCCATCTCATCGGCGATCGCCTGCGGTACTCCTGCTTCTTTATGCCGAATCACCATCATGTCCGTTCCCATTGCTAGATACGTTTTCGCCGTATCCAGAATGGTTTCGCCTTTTGTAATTGAAGAAGTGCTGGCTGCAAAATTTAATGTATCGGCAGATAATCTTTTTGCCGCAAGCTCAAAACTACTGCGGGTGCGGGTTGAGGGTTCAAAGAACAAATTTGCTACCACTTGCCCTTGCAGGGTCGGGACTTTTTTAGTGCGGCGCGTTAATACTTCTCGAAAACTGCTCGCCGTTTGCAGAACGGTATCATATTCCGCAGGCGAGAAATCAGCCAGCGAGAGAACGTGACGACGATTCCAACTCATATATCGCAGTAACTGAGGGCGTGAACTCACTATTCATACCGCAAAACGTTCCGCTCAGCACGGCTTGATCGAGATAGAGTTTTGGAAATTTGGGCGATCGTGCAAGAAAAAAATCAGGATGCACCAAGTTCTGCTGTGGTAGAAATTCTGTGGCTTGAAAAAGCTGCCCATCTGGAGAGATGGCCGAGTGGTTTAAGGCGCAGCACTGGAAATGGTTTGAAGGAATTGACTCTACAAGGATTCCAAGAACGATTTAGCCATAATTTAGACATTAGAGGAATACAGGAATAGAGGAAAGCAAGCTTAACATTGCTTCTTTTTTGCTATTTAGGCAAAGCTCTTTCACTTTTAACAAGCCGCTAAGACAGCAGGAATTTTCTAAAGTTGATCGTGATCTTGACTTAATTTATTTACTTTAGAGATTTTTGTTTCTAAAGCTGAGGAAGTTTCCTTCTAAAATCTGCTCAACGAAAGAAGTTGCTGCTCAATCTAAATTTAATTTACCGTGATGAAGTACTCTGCTCTATGAAGGGAGATTGGCTTCCTAGACACCGCTTCATTGCATCATTTTGAGATCGAGGACTTTGATAGTCGGCCTCCCAAGAAGCAAGATTATGTAACGTACCAAAAAGTAAATTTCCAATAGTGGGTTGGTGCAAAACAAGTGTTTCCTTACTGTCAGCAGTTTTGAAATTAACCACGTAAAAGTCAGGTAATGTATAGGTTCCAATTGAGGCAGTAGTGCTACCTCTTGCCGATAGTCCCTGATAGCAGAGGCGATCGCCGTTGGCTGAAATTTGAATGTACTTAGACCCAATTCGATACATGCCTTCCTGAAGAGGCAAAGCCATCGCAGGAATACTGGAGCAGCAAAGCGCAAGCGTGGAGAAGAACGCACTCCATAGTTTGACGGAAGCAGTTTTCATATCATCCTCGATGAAATCAACAGAGTTTATAGCCTATGCAGAAAAGCTTCTCTTACATAATATTCAGGATACAGCTAGATAACCGATGGACTGCTGAACTTGAACAGATAGCAATGCATAAAAATTAAACTAGATGTCGATAAAAAAGGATACAAGATTAGAAAAATGGCGGTGTCGCTTCGGGAAGGGTGAGAAAAATAGACTAAAACGAGCAACCTCATCTACAAGGCAGGCAGCTATGCCTGATTATTCTTCATCCTTTTCGAAATAGGATCACCTGGGGTTGAACGGGATCTTAGACAGAATAGTATAATTTTCTTTGAGAGGAAATACTGAAGTTTCCGTCTATTTCCTCTGCGGAGGGGTAATATGCGGAATATGAGTCGGGCTAACGTTTCAAATCCCGGTATTAGATAGAAAGAGTCGGTCTAATGTCTCAGTTTGGGGTGTTATACCGACTTCGAGCGGCCTAAATCGCCCTGGCAGAATGTTATGCCGACCATTTTCGGTCTATCGTCCAGATGTGGATGATTAGGCAGAAAGAGTCAGTCTAAACAATTGTTATGCGGCTCAATCTGCTGGTGAGGGCGATAGTTGTAAGTCTTCGGTGGAGCAATTAAAGTTAAGTTGACGTTAGGCTAAACCGACGTTGTATAAAATTGCTCATGGTGGACCAACTTGAATTGAATGAATACAAGCAAGAGGTCGCAGACTCATACGATCATAGAAGTCAAGCCTATGACGATAGCGATTGGCACGTACAGATTTGTCATCGTCTGCTTGAGTATTCTCACGTTAGGACTGGACAGACGGTTTTAGATATTGGAACTGGAACAGGTCATCTGCTGATCGCAGCCGCTCAGGTTGTTGGTGATCGAGGACAGGTGATTGGAATCGACATTTCTGCCCGAATGTTGGAGCAAGCGCAAAGCAAAGTTGACGCATTAGGACTCAAGAACGTAGAGTTTCAACTTGCAGATGCTGAGGTGCTTGATTATCCACTCAACCATTTCGATCAGATCTTATGTGCAAATACATTTCCCTGGATGGAACGCAAAGAAGCGACGTTAAAGCTGTGGCATCAATTCCTCAAGCCAGGTGGTGGAATCGGTGTTCATACTCCTGCTGACACAGCATATATTGGTGCGGTTGTTTTACGAAGAGTATTGGCAAAATATGATGTCTCGTTAGAAGCTAGCAATCGGATTGGATCAATTGAGCAGTGTCAAAATTTGTTTAGCAACGCTGGCTTTGAGGCAGTTGAAGTCAAAACAGAGCAGCACGGCAGCTACACGAGTTTGGATAAAGCAAAGGCAACTTGGGAAGGAGTCATTGTGCATCCTTCGTCTACCTCGCTCAAGGTATTTGGCAGTGGGTTGTCACAATTGACATCAGCACAGTTGGCGCAAGTCAAGGCTGAATTTGATGCAGAGTTAGAATCTCTTCAAACTAATCAGGGAATCTGGGATGATCTCACTACTTTATATATCCTGGGTCGTAAAATTTAAAGTAGAGGTTTGTAGAGTTATTGATCGCCGCATAACAACCCTAGTGCAGCGGACGGTTGAGAGATTTGGGTGGTGATACAAAAGTGATCTGCCGCCGCTGACCAGGAACGTTAGACCGCTAAATTACTAATGGAGTTGAAATTGAAAATTCATCTGTGGGTTGTATCAATCAAGCAAAATCTTCAAGAGTATTCACTGTAGCAAAGGTGATGAAACCCAACAGTTAGCTACATTCATTTAACATTTAGTCTTTGCCTGGAAGTATCTGTTAAATAATAGGAATAGGTAACCACATTCGTAGCCGCAGCCTGCTTTAATTCTCTTGATTTGCAGGGTTAACACAGTCTAACAACCCCATTGCACACCGACTGTATCAAGTCTCTCTGCCGAGTTCAAGAAGTTGTTAGCGGCGGGTGAATGGGGTCGTTAGGCAGCACCCAATTAAGAAGCTACACTTGGACTCTTAAATGTAGGCAACTTCATTAAATGTTCAGTTTATCCAGATTAAAAGACAAGGAATTTGTAGAATGATTAAGATTTTATCGATTGATGGTGGGGGTATTCGAGGGATTCTCCCAGCAATGTTGTTAGCCGAAATTGAAGACCGGACAAATAGACCAACCGTAGAACTATTTGATTTAATTGCTGGTACTTCTACTGGTGGAATTCTAGCCTTGGGACTCAATAAGCCAGACTTGAATTCTGAAGGGAAGCCACAGTACAGTGCTAAGAAATTGGTAAACCTATATGAAAATGAAGGCAGTAAGATTTTTCCCCTTCATCTGTACGATAGTTTCTACAGTAAGCTTGGAGCTATAGATCATCCCAAATACCCTTTTCAACCGCTTGAGGAGATTTTAGATACCTACTTTGGTGAAACTCGCCTTAGTGAATCTCTAAAGGATGTTTTGATCACAAGTTATGACCTTGAACGTCGCCGTCCTCATCTTTTTCTAAGTAGTCAAGCAAGGAATAGAGCTAGCGAAGACTTTCTGATGAAACAGGTCGGACGTGCAACTTCTGCTGCGCCGACGTACTTTGAACCCCTTAAATTGAAGAAACCTAGTTCATCGGATTACTATGCTTTGATAGACGGTGGTGTTTTTTCCAACAATCCTACTTTGTATGCTTATGCGTATGCTTCTGCGGAGGCAAGACGGGTTCATAGAGATGCAAATGATTTCTTACTCATCTCACTTGGTACTGGAGAACTTGCTCCCAGAATGCCGTACGAAGAGGCAAGAACATGGGGATTAGTTGAGTGGGCACAGCCAATTCTAAACGTTGTTTTTGATGGTGTTAGTGATGCCGTACATTCTCAGCTTCAGCAGTTGTTTCCTGAAGATAGGTATTACCGTATTCAAGCTGCACTTGGTGGGATAGGTGATCGCATGGATAATGCCAACAAAGACAATATCACCGCACTAAAAATCTTGGCAGACAACATGATTAAGGACAATGATCGATTAATCGATAAACTATGTGAGCTTCTAGTTAAATAAGTATAGACAGCTTGCATTATTGTCATTTTCAAAGCTGCCTAACAACCGCGCTGCACCGGAATGCCCTAGATAGTGGTTAAGTTGCAAAAGTCTTCTGTCTCCGGTGAGCGCGACCGTTATGCTGCTTGGCTATCAGTGAGGGCAGTGTTGCAACGTTATTGGTTTTTGTTGAGAATCAAGGCAGAGTAAGGTAAGGGCTGAATTTGTATAGTTCGTCAATTTAGTTGAGTTAAAGGACATGCACTCTGATCCTGTTCAAAACGAATACGCCCATCTTGCGCCTCGGTATGATCGTCGTTGGTCGTTTTATGTGAATGCGACTGTTCAGGAAACTATGCATCGTTTAGATCTCAATTCTCATGAGCGCATCTTGGATCTTGGTTGTGGAACAGGAACGTTAATTCAGCGCCTTTTGCACTTGGCTCCAGACACAGAGATTGTTGGATTAGATCCTTCCGCAGAAATGTTGAGTGTAGCCCGACAGAAATTACCGAAGTCAGTTGAGTTGCAACTCGGTAGTGCAGATAGTATTCCATTTCCGAACGAGAGTTTTGATTTGGTGATTTCAACCAATGCATTTCATTACTTTCGCCATCCTTCCCAAGCGATTCAAGAAGTAAAGCGAGTTCTAAAGCCTAATGGGCATCTAGTTATTACAGATTGGTGCGATGATTATCTGACGTGTCGTATCTGTGATATTCTGCTACGTCTTTTTAATCGCGCTCATTTTCGGACGTATGGTACAAGTGAGTGCCAGAGAATGCTTCAAGATGAAGGATTAGCCAGGGTTTCAATTGAGAAATACAAAATTGATTGGTTGTGGGGGATGATGACAGCAACGGCTGTTAAGGAGTTGATCGCAGCATAACGTTCCTGGTGGAGCGGACTTACAGAGAGATCTTGTCTGTATTGCGAAGGCTACTTGCAACCGCTCAGCAGGAACGTTATGCTGTGCCAGATATGCTGTTAACTCCTATTGAAAGTCTCCTAAGACAGCTTGTGGAGTTACGATCTAGTGCTGTTAACGTTGCTGTCTAACAAATCCACTGCACTATAACACTGAATTTTTGGTTGAGTTTCAAGAATTATCCGCATCTGGTGATCGGAGCCTTTGTTTCACAAGTGACTTGAAAAATGTAAATCTAACTTTAGGATTCACCCAGCTTTTTCTAGAGATTTGGCGATTTATCTTCCACTCTTTTTATTTCAATTCAATTAAAGCCGCGCCTTCTCACGATCCAGAAATAGGATCTGAAAAAAGTAAGTTACAGAAAATTCCTGCAGAAAATTCAAGAAATTCAAGAAACTAACTAGAGCGGTTCACCAAGCTCAGTTAACTTAGTTTTTTCGAGAACTAGCGATTCTAATACAGCGCAAGTTCCCTTCCTATAATTTGATTAATTTTTGGACTCAAAACTGAATTGAAACCCCGCTTTTTATTGCCTAAAAACGCCTAAACGCTTCTTGGGCGTTCTAGAAGCCAATCAAAGCATTTTTAATGAATGACCTACGACATCTGAAATCATTTTGAGCTTGGATACTGGTCATTCTCAGAGGACTATTTAGAGGAGTATCACCATTTAAAGATCGATTCCAAGTCAAAATTTAGAATCTACTCAATCTTTCTCAGGACTTCAATTGGAATGAATTTATGCTTTTCATTTTTCAAAGCGATACCAATTAGCGGGGATCACTCTAATTTCTCTACAGATTTGAGATAAAAGGCGCGGGTCTTTTTCCCCAACTTCCTTTCATCGTTGACCGAACCCAACCTGCTCAGTTTCATCAAGCAATCGGTCTAATAGCTTTTTGAGTGGTGGGGTCATCTAATTCAAGGCTTATCGGGTAAATGTGGTTGAACGGGCTCTTAGGCAGAATAGTACAAGCCTCTTTAAGAAGTACTGAAAGATTCAGTCTAATTACCCTGACGAGGGGTAATATGCGGAATATTGAGTCGATCTAATACTCCAATTTCTGGCATTAGACAGAACGAGTCGATCTAATCGCCCAGTTTGGGATGTTATGCTGACTCCCAGCAGCCTAGCTCGCTCGATGAGGACATTAGATCAACAAAATTCGGACTAGCGTCCGGATTGAGGTAGTTTAGGTGGAAAGAGTTAGTCTAAATAATAGTTATCTTGCTCGGTTTATGGGTGAGGGCAGTAGTTTCAAAGCTATCTGTTCGTATTTGAGATCAAGTAAGATTCAGCAAGTGATCATAGAAGCAACCTAAATGAAGCCTGAAGTAATCACTGCAATCATTGCGGCGATTGTTGCAATTACTAGCGCAATTATCAGTATTTACGGTCAAAATCGCATTACCCGATTAACTGACCGACTCACAAAGCAGCGCGAAGCCGAATCGCGCGAAGCTCAAACTGCTGCTTTGATGTCTAAGTACCGAAACCCTTTATTGCGCTCAGCGATTGATCTTCAGAGCCGCTTGTACAACATTCATCAGAACAGGTTTTTGGAGCGTTTTTATCATCAGTCGCCATCCGCGCAGAGCTATGCGATTAACAACACCTTATACGTTGTGGCGGAGTATCTTGGATGGGTAGAAATTTTACGCCGGGAAATTCAGTTTTTGGACTTGGGTGATCTAGAACTGAATCGTCGCTTGAGTGAACTACTGGTTAATATCAATCAAGCATTTGCACATTATAAAGCCGGAAGCACTTTCCAACTCCATAACGGTGAACAGCGAGCAATTGGGGAAATTATGACAGTTCCTCGTTCTAATAGTGAAGCGATTGGATATGATTGCATCGGTTATGCGATGTTTGTGAAAAAGATGAGCGATCCGGAGTTTGCGGGTTGGTTTGCGAAGCTGAAAGATGATATTGACACGATGGGAGATGCGCCAAAGGTTGATGCTGAGAGACTTGTATTGATTCACAGTAAGCTCATCGATCTCATTGATTTCCTTGATCCTCATCACATCAGAGTGCCGCCGCAGTACAGGACTAGGATTGAAGAGAAATAAAAACCTTGTTTGCAATTGTGTTAGAGCGTAAGTCAAATCGGCAACGCCAGATACGCTGTTAACTCCTATTGAAAGTCTCCTAAGACAGCTTGTGGAGTTACGATCTAGTGCTGTTAGCGTTGCTGTCTAACAAATCCACTGCACTATAACACTGAATTTTTGACTGAGTTTCAAGAATTATCCGCATCTGGTGATCCGAGCTTTTGTTTCATAAGTGACTTGAGATGTAATATCAAACTCTAGAATTCACCCAGCTTTTTCAAAAAATTGGCGATTTAGATTCTGCCCCTTTTATTTCAATTTAAGTAAAGCCGCACCTTTTCTCCGTCCAGAAGTAGGGTTGCGGAAAATTAATTTATAAAGAGATCGCTTCAAACCCTTTCAGAGAATTCATTTAATTCATCCTTACTCAAATCAGTTCCGTTCCTAAAACTTTCTTAATTTCCCGAACTGAAATCAGAAAATTTACCCTTTAAAAAGATATCTTGAAAGTCCATCATCCGACTTTAAATCTAGTCAAAAACTAGTCAAAAAAGTCAGAGTTGTCGATTTAGTTAAATACAAAAGCTTTATAACAAACACTTTGTTTAGATTTTCTATCTCACTTTTTTCTAAATCCTCATAGAATTTAGGGATAGACACAATTTGTTTCTTTCGTAACGCATTTGATTCAATTTGATCTTAAAAGACACTTTTTGCTTCTTGTTTCTTGTGTCATTTTGAAATAAATTGCTTTACAATGAATTAAATAGAAACAGTTTGTGTCTGTTTGAAGAAAGTAATAAAAAGGTGAAAAATATGGTTCAAGCAGTTGAGATTATTGAGTTAATCAAGAAGCATCCAACAAAGGTTTTTTCATTTGGTTTCGATATTGGAAATCTTCACGGGAGAATCCAATGGGGTAAGAAAAAAAGTGAGAGACAAATTTGTGCAAGCTATGTTTTAGAAATTGAGGAAGATAAAAGCTTTCCTGGAATGTATAAGTGTTTAACTAGTACAGCGAGCCATAAATATGTGAATAAGTGCTGGTTAACTGGAGCTGAAGCGTTAGATGTTAATCAACGTGCGGGGAGCTGGGTAAAGAATGACAACGTTGGGAAGGCTGAGCTAGCATTTCCAATTTTTGCTCATCTTGCTTGGGATGAGATTGAAGCAGAGAATACTGTTCTGAACGTGGCACTGTCCGTACACGATCCTGCGGCTTTGAAAAAACAAGCCAAGGCTAATTTAGAAGGAATTCACGAAGTTGAGAAAGATGGTGTTGTTAAGAAATTTGAGATTAAGGTACTTGCAGTTTATGCAGAAGGAATTGGTGTAATTCGAGGTGAGAAAGCCAAGAAGCTCTCATTCTTATTTGACTTAGGTTCCAATACTTTAATTGGGAGCGCTTTTGTTGGTTATGAATCAAGATGCGAACCTTGGTATGGGGAGTTTATCGCTGGAAATCAATTGATTACAAATATTGCTTCTTGCTCCAAGATCTCCGAAATCTTAAAAAGAAAGCCGACTTTTGAGGAAGTTAGACAATGTTTAGAAAATCCTGTTGCGGAAACGAAAGTAAATAAAAAAGGCGAGAGCAGAAATATTAGCAAATATAAGATCGCTGGCAAGGATATCACAGAGGTTGTAAACTGCGAAGCTGAGAAATGGCTAAAAGAAGGGTTGAATGATTTGGAAGGAATGCACCGAAAGAACATTGTTGAGTCTCAAGACAAAATCGCGACTGGCGGTTGCTGCCTGATTCCTAAAGTCAAGGAGATCTTACAGGCTAGAGGATATCGGATCGCTGCTGAACCTCTTTGGAGTAATGTCAACGGTCTATTTGAAATTGCCGAAACATTAACCAAAAAAGTAGGAGGTTAACTTATGCCCAGTCCTCAACTTAGAATTAATTCTGAACTTATTCAAACTTTTAGAAGTAGATTTTCTGATGTCTTCTACTTAAATGATAAAGATTTTATTGAATGGACTTTATCTCATATGTGGGAAGTTTATTCAAAAGTGTCTCCACCTTCTTTAGCCAATATCCCTGCTATTTCTTCATTTTTTTCCACGCAGCAACATAAATACGAAGACGATGATAGCTATGTAGATAAAGGATCTGCATCTTCGAATGAGGATGACAGTTGGCGAAATGATATCCCTTTAGACAATTAGCCGCTTAATGTTTTACCCCCGCGATTGATCTTTTTATAAACAAGAAGTAACAAAATGAAGAATTCAGAATGGACGACTTTAATTTCGGATTCTAAGATTCAAGAATTAGCTAGATTGTTTAGTGCTACTCCAGAGCAGATTATTGAAGGTGTTTGATTTACTTGAGGATTATCTAGGCGAGGAATATGGTTATCCGTTTGAGCCTAAGAATGCAAAAGCACGACTTAAATCAAAGTTGAAAATTGAAGATGATGACATTCTATTTTAAGTAGGATAATTGCCCTCCCAATCGGGGGGCTTTTTAGTGGGAATCTTAAGAAGACGCGACTGTTTTGCGGAATCAATTTATCCAGGACGAAGCCATTTCAAACACCTGCTACTCCCCCCCAGGGGTCGAGTCCAAATAATTTTCAGTGCTGCACCTTTAAATCCTGGAAATGAAGATTCCAAAAGTGATGTCTGCTGAAAAGGTGGGGGTCGATCGATGAGCAGAAAAATGGGTTTGTTCTTTCTGATTATGCATTGGGATGAATGACCCACTTCTTTTGTTGCAGAACGTGATGTAAAAAGTGCAAAAAAGCATCAACAAGTTACAAAAGAATTAAAATTACTCCTTTAAAACTGTCCAGGAATACTGGCATTCTTGAAGCGGTGAGGTGATTCATCCTTATGTTTTTATTGATCGATAGCCTTCTGACCACTCAGAAGTTGGTTTTTTGGCTCCTACCCTTATGCTTCAGAAGAATTTCTAGGAGTTCATCAAATAATTGATGAACTTGTAACAGCAACGCTCAGTAGAGTAGTGTCGAATGCAAAGAATTCCTGGTTTCTTGAATCAAACGTCCTTTTCAGAATTCTTCTCAAATCGATCGTGATAATTTGAATCCTCAAGAATTCCCCAAACCCCATCGAAGCGAATTAGAAAATCTGCTTCACACTGATCCTGATAGAAGTTATACGTTTCTGCTCTGATGGGTATTCAACTGGCTTAAACCGGCACGTCCCTCAAAAAAGGTGTATTTTTACGGAGCCTAATTCAACAGATAGCAAGTATATTACAAAATATTGTGGACTTAAAGAAGCCCAAGCTGAGGTAACAGCAGAATCTCGTTAATCCACAAATTGAGTTCAGCTAACCTACTTGAAAGCGTGATTTATAGCTATTGATGTTGGATCAAGTTAGTCAGCTCATCTTCTCAGTGCCATAATTTTGTTTCCAGGAACATAAAGTATGAATCATGTTAATACAACGAGGTTCTATTGGGAGCAACAGGAAGATAACAGTAATGGGATGTTACTGAACCCTGATGCTGCAGTTATCGATGAACTGGAGAAGCAAGAAATCATCGGTTATCTACCTCCGCTGGAAGGAGCTGAAGTTTTAGAGTTGGCTGCAGGCATCGGACGCTACACAGCTTTTTTTGCTAGTGTAGCCGATCACGTTACGGCTGTAGATTTTGTCGAAAAATTCATCAAGAGAAATCAAGAAATTAATAGAGCATCTTCAAACATCACTTACTACTGTAGAAATGTTATGGAGGTGAACTTTGATACTGGTAAATTTGATTTCATTTTTATTAATTGGTTGCTCATGTATCTAGAGGATCATGAAGTGCAGCTACTGGTTCAACGTATGTACCAATGGATTAAGTTGAATGGAAGCCTTTTTGTTAGAGAAAGTTGCTTTACTTCTTCAAATCCTGACCGTATACATCCCCACACCTACTACAGAAGCTCGAACTTCTACTTGAATCTGTTCAGTCAACACTTTAAACTTGTCTCTCATGGCAACATCTCAGTGTATGAGAAGAAGTATCAGAATCCCAATCAATTGTATTGGCTATTCCAAAAAAACTAGTTCTTTCTAGTGCCTTAGAGCTTAGAATCAACTAAGGAGACAATCATATGAGGAGTAAGCTCTTTCACAGACTGTAAAACTACGTTCGCTCCTGCTTCAATTAGCGTTTTTTCATACGCTTGGGCCGTTGAATCTGCTTTCTGAACGTGCGGTGGTAGGACACCAATGCTTAACCACTTCCGATCAGGTACAACAAGGCGAGATCGATGTATGGTTTCTACTTCGGCTGTTGTATCTCCTACAAATATCACTGGAATGGAATTGTCTAGTCTTCCTACACACTCTAGCTGATTAACTACTGACAACAGATTTGTTGGATCAGGTTTGCCAGGGCCATCTTCAAAAGCCGCTATAGTTGGAGAAGCGAGTTTGAGGCGGCTTTCGAGAACATAACTAGCAGATCGTCGAGTTGTTCCAGTGAAAAATCCCCAAGGAATGCCAAATCGCTTCAATTGGTCAAAGTAATCTCGATCGACTAGTAGTGTTTCTTGGTAAACGTAGCCTAAATTACTTCCTGAGTTCTGCCCCCAATAGCAACCTTCAAAAAATTCAACTAATGCTTCATAATTCAGTTCAATCTGTCCTCTAGAATACCCTTGACCCTCGAAATAGCGGTAGATAAGTTCTTGAGAGGCAAGCCAATCGTTATTCCAAGTTCCCTCTGCTGTGAGTATATCAATGTCTTCTAAGGTGGGACAGTAAACTCCATCAGTGAAATGCACAACAGTATCAGCCATTGCTCGGAAATGAGAACTAGCAGCATCTCGAATGACACCATCAACGTCAAAAATAACAATGGCTGGAGTATGGGAATGAGCAGAAGATTTCGACATATAGGCTCAAGCTCATAATTAGCTTGAAGGAAATGTTGTACATAAGCCCGGCTAGAAATTTTAGGAACTCAGCCTGAACCAAATTCTGTGCTTTCCACCTAGCAAGATACTATGCAGCTTGCATAGCTACTTCATAATCATACTCAAGTGGAAGGCTGTAAATACTGTTTATCGCATTGATAATTGCTTGATTCTCTCCTTTAGTTCTGGCAGCAATTCTGACAAACTGCCCGTCTAGCCCAATCTTATCTGAGCAGCTTCTAGTGTAGATATGATGCTGAACAAGCATTTTAATAAAGAAGTCAGCAGCACGGGAACCATCGATCAGTTCAACGAGAGCAAAATTTGCCATACTGGGATACACTTTTATGCTAGGAATTTTTGAAAGATTCTTAAAAAAGGTTTGAGCTTCCTGGACATACTGGACTCTAACCTTTTCATATTCCCGCGAAAACTCTTCTCTCGCATAGAGATTGAAAAAGTACTGGGCTAACCCAGATACATTCCATAGGTATCCATTCTTGAGCAGATAGTTGACTTTAGCTTCGCTCATCACTGCATAACCAGCGCGAATACCAGCAATGCCAAAATCCTTGGACATGCTTTTGATAATAATCAAGTTGTTGAAGTGTCTAGATAACTCTAGGGCGCTCCTAAATTTGTTCACACGTTCTTCAAAGGAAAAGTGAATGAAGCTTTCATCAATGATGATGTTGTCTACTTCCCTTAGTTCCTCTAGTAAATGCTGAATTTCTGCAAATCCAATATACCCGCCATCTGGATTGTTTGGATTAATCAATACGACAGTGTCTGGTTTCTCTCGCTTTATGGTTTGAAGATAAGAATCTATATCTAATCTAAAGTTGTTGTCCTTGTCGAGCTTAAAATAAAGCACCTGAACATCATCTTTTGCAAACTCGTAATAGGATGAAAACGTTGGGATATTCACCAAAATCTTCTTGGTTGTGAAGTTGTGGATGACTGCTTGAATAATTTCGGCGGCTCCATTACCAACAAAGATTTTTCCCGTAGGCACATCTAAATGCTCTTCTAGAGCGCTCGCAATTACCTGATTTTGGGACGGGTAGAACTCCAAGAAGTCTCTTAACCTTCCAGTGTCAATTAGCTCGCGCCTGAGAAAGTTCAGAAATAATTCTGTTGCATAAGGGTTAGACAAATAGCAGGCATCAATCTTGACCCTTAGCTCAGGGAGATTTTCAAAGAGCGTAAACACGCTTGGAGAATGAGATCCTGCTTTTGACTTCATTTCAGCAATGCTTGCTGCGATCGCTTTTTCTTGCTCAGTTAGAATTAACATGATTAAGGCTCCACTTTTTCAGATAAACAACGCGGGTAGGTGTTAGTTTTGGAAGCTTGGAAAACTAAGGCTTTCGGTGATTTTCAGCTTTATTCGTGAGCTGTTTGCCAAGATGAATTGGGATTTTGATAACAAACTTTGTACCTTCTCCAGGAGTTGAGACACACTGCAATTCCCCTTGATGATTCTCTGTGATGATTTGGTAGCTGATTGACATTCCTAAGCCTGTTCCTTTGCCTACAGATTTTGTTGTAAAGAAAGGATCAAACAAGCGTTTCTTTGTTTCTTCCAGCATTCCCGGACCATTATCGATAATCTCAATTTCGATCCAGCCAGAGCGTGCTTGCTTTGTCACAATTTTAATAATTGCCGCTTGTCCTGCTGAGGAGAGCTTGTCTTGATATTCCTCTAGGGCATCGATCGCATTAGCAAGAATATTCATGAATACCTGATTAAGCTGACCAACATAACACTCGACTAATGGTAGGTTACCGTACTCCTTAATAACCTGTACTGGAAGACGATCGGATGTACCTTTCAAGCGGTTTTGCAATATCATCAGCGTGCTATCTAAACCCTCATGAATGTCAGCATCTTTAATCTCAGCCTCGTCAAGGCGAGAGAAACTGCGAAGAGATCTGACAATTTCTTTGATTCGGGATGTTCCTATCTCCATTGAAGAGAGAAGATTCGGGAAGTCTTCTGCTAAAAACTCCAAATCAATCTCTTCTGCTTTTCTCTGAATCATCAAAGGTTGTCGCTCGAATTGCGCTTGATAAAGACATAGAAGTTCCAATAATTCCTGTACGTATTGACTGGCATGAGTGAGATTGCCGTGGATAAAATTAACTGGATTATTAATTTCATGTGCCACTCCAGCAACGAGTTGTCCTAGGCTTGACATCTTCTCGCTATGCACCAATTGAGCTTGAGTTTCCTGCAATTCGCGCAAAGCTTCTTCTAAGCGCAGGTTTCTATCATTCAGCTCTTTTGTTCGTTGCTCAACGCGCACTTCTAGCTCTTCATTCGTAGTTTTTAATGTGCTAAACGACTCTCGTAATCTTTGTGCCATTAGGCTGAAGGAATGTGCTAGAAAATCTAGTTCGTCTATGTTTCCTCTTAGTAAAAAGGAAGATTGCTTTTCGTCGGAACTAGTTGTAGAAGAAATTGAATAAGTTACAGTTTCCATCGCATTGGCTGTCGCTAAATCGCTACATTCCTTCAGAATGGGCTGTAAACGTTGATTGAGGCGGTGGACAAATAAGGCGACAACTAATGCCAGCAAAACTCCAGCTCCTAGTGCTCCAGTGAGTGTTCCAACTAGCACAGGCCCTAAAACCACAGATTGAGGAACTGCGGCAATCATTAACCAATTAGTCGCAGGGATTCTTTGATAAGCCCAGAAAATACCATCTGACTGGATCAGTCCTGATTGATCTGCCTGAATCTGATTCCAAATAGACTTTAGTGCTGGTACTTCTTGATAACTTGCTCGAACTTTAGCCTTTTCAGAATTAGGAGGATACGCGAGTAGTTTGCCTTGCTCACTCAATATAATAAAGTAGCCTCCGCCGGAAGTTACAGAACTTTTTACTTGATTTCCCAGAGCAGTTACATTAACATCAGCTCCAGCGACACCAAGCATTTTGCCGGTGTTATCAAAGAAAGGGTTTAAGAGGCTTGTCATTGTAATCCCATACCAGTCGTATGGTTCTATCCAAACCGCCTTTCTGGTTGCAACAGGAGTTTTGTAGTAATCCTGCTCTGGATATTTATCGTCAACGGCTAAATCTGCATAACGAATTGAGTTGTGAGGAGCTGGAAGCAACTGTCCGACTGCTCCCGGAACTCCTTGATCAGCGTAAAAGTAGGGCCAATACCACTGAGAATCGGGCGTAATTGCGAAGGGAGTTTGCCCAAAACCAGCCGCCATCATTAGACTTGGGCGTTTTTGAAAGACTTCAAAAACGATTTGTTTATATGCATCTGGATCATTAATTCCCAAACGTTGCATATTTTTGATTGCTGCTGACATGGTAATCATGGAAGTTTCCGTTTGGGAAAGCAGACCATCAATTGCTTCAACTTGGGTGCTAAGTGTGCCTTGAATCTCAGTTTTTATTCGGTTCTCCGATACAACATAGAAGAAGTAAGATAAGCAGGTTAATCCAACTAAAGCACTGCCTAAAACATTAAGAAAAAGCCTGGAACCAATAGAGTTCAGACCTAAAAAAACCAATTTAGAAGATTTTTGCGATTCTGCATTGGTACCACAACGTTGCTTGAGCACAGAAGATCCCATGACGTGAATATCGAGTTGCAATTCTCAAGAAGATAAAGCCTTAATCTATTACAGTCTTGCAATGAGTTGCTTCATCAGCTAGCAGTCTGGTAGTTTTATTCCCATATTCCCTTGCAAGTCTTTCTACAACCTCTTAATGGAAGTATCCGAAGTTGAAAGCAGATGACCTTAAATGTATTTTCGCTAATTTTCTTGGCAAAAGAATGAGCTATTCCACGTATTCAATATATGAATTTACGTAGAAGTAACCGTAGTAATACGGAAACGCTGCATTTGAACCTTAGACATGAAGACTTACCGCTTTTATCGATTCATGCGCGATTCAAGATGCTCAAATTTCAATTAAAGGAGCGATGACAGAATTTATTATTGCGTGAAATTACTGAGTCCAAGTAACGATTGTATAGTCAGGTCAAATCGCTCTAATAACATCAAATGGAAAGATAAATCAGCCAGTCATGCCCGTGGTGCTCAACCTAATGTCTCAAAAAGAGCAAACACTTCTGATGCATCTTTCAAAAACTGAACTTCCCTTGCTTATAGCAACTAAAGACGTTTCTCTAAGATAGAAGTGCTTTATAGAGCGCTTTTTCCATTGAATTTCATAGGATGTTGAAGCAGGTTAGGTTAGAACCGACATGACATGTCTATAGCTAACTCAGATCTTTAATGGAATTTTTTAAAGAGCCGATAAAGGGTGAGATAGTAATGCTCGTTCCAGGAATAATGAGGCATGCCTCAGCCAACTTATCAACGTGAACAAGCAAATTGCCACGGGTACAGTCCTTGCACTAAGCAACCCAATTATCAATGCAACTGCTAATGCTATTAGAGTTGCTAAAACTGGAACCGCGATCGCAACCTCACATCGAGCAGCCCATACCAGTGCTACAGCAGCCTAGGTTGGATTTGGCAGCATGAAAGCTGGCATGTTTGTGATGGGTGCTTTTCCTGTCATTGGGGACTGCTGATTCTTGATGCCATCTGTGGTCGCGATCCTGGAGTACCAATGATTGATTGGTATGAAGAAGCCTGGAAGAGATATGAAGCCCAAGCTGAACTGGAGGAAATGAAGAAGACAGTCAAGGTAGATCCTGACCATCAAGTGAGGACAAAGCAAGCTGCTTCATTAAGCCAATTAAATGATCAGTTCCGAGCGCTTGAAGTTGAGCATGAGCTTTATTTAATGAAAAAAGAGTTGGGACTTATCTAATTGAGTGGACAAAGAATCCAAAATGGGAAGAAGTTGAAATGCTACTTCCCATTTTCTTTCACTTGAGTTAAGATTCTGGATGTTAACTGAGGTGAATTGAGTGCCTTAGAGGTCTGTCATAACCTATCTATTTTCTTTTCTAGAGAGTAATAGATAGTAAAAATAGTCTTGCGATAGCGGCTTTTTAAGCGCGGTGAACGTGGTGAGGATTAATTTCTTTCCGCAAGGTTTGGTTGTGGCAATAGCTGGTTGACAAGTTATCTCCAGAATTTTCTCCGCGCGCTTCTTGCATCTCTTTTGCATTTCTTTTGCATTTCTTGATCATCTCCTTTGCACCTCATTGGGAAGTGAGATAGTCTTTCCATTTCTTTTGCACTCCAGCATTTTTTTGCTCCCTATGAGGTGCAAAGAAGTGCAAGAGCGCCAAGCGGGAGTAATTTTGTGTCCCAATAGAGCTAAATCAGTTGGGGTTCAACCTACAGGATCGATCGCCCCAACCCAACCAGAATAAACTGAGTGCGCATATTTTTATTTATAAAGATGAGGAGCACTGAGCAGATTGGAGCAGCTTCAGTTTCTGTTCAGGAAGCAATATGATTTTTATATTGGAAAAATCACAACTCAAATTTATAAATGAGCCAAACATCGAAAAGAAAACGAGGTCGTCCCAAAATTCTGGCTAAATCTACAACTTATACCTTTCAGATCGAGCAAGAGCTTTTGGATAAGATAAAGCAAGATGCCAAAGAAAAAGAAGTTCCAACTGGAATCTTAATCCGGCAGATATTAGCTGATAGATACCCTTAGAATTGTTACCAGAACGATGAGATTGAAACTTGGAATCATGGCTGCATTGCTAATTTTCATTTGGGGATGCAGCAGCGCCCCTTCGAATCAAGAACAGCTCAAACAATTAGAAAAACTTCAAGCAAGTCCGAAGGCATCAATCTCTTCATCTCCTAGTCCAACTGTTTCTGCTTCTCCCTCTCCACCGATCGCTCCCTCAGCAGAGGCTTCTCCATCAATTGCGCCGGAACCTGAAAAGAAGTTGGATTCCCAGGAACAAGGAAAATCTCAACCTGTTGAACCGCAGCAGAACTCAAATGAAATTCCTTTGTTTGCCAATTGCAAAGAAGCAAAAGCAAATGGTTACAGCAATATCAGTGTCGCGGAGCATCCAGAGTATGCATCTAAGGATCGAGATAAGGATGGAATTGCTTGTGAATCTTAATTGTGACTGAGTGGGAATTCTAATATTGCGCCTTATTGACGTTAGACCATGAAGAAAACAATTCTTTTATCTGCGATCGCATCTCTGATAATTAGTCCTGCTGCGATTGCTCAATCTCGCACTCCTGCTACAATCCTTTCTGTGGGAGATGGAGACACCGTCCGAGTCAAAGAGGGCAACAGAACTGTGACTGTTCGATTATCCTGCATTGATGCACCAGAAATGGCGCAGCGCCCTTATGGAGAGGGAGCATCAGCAAGACTCAAACAACTCTTGCCAGTGGGTCAATCAGTGCAATTGAGGACAATCACTATAGACAGATATGGTCGGAAAGTTGCTGAAGTTTTCAAAGGTGAGCAATCAATCAATTTAGCAATGGTTGCAGAGGGACAAGCTGCTGCATATCGGCAGTATTTGAGTGGTTGCAACGCGGATCAATATTTGAAGGCTGAGGCTCGTGCGAAAAGTCAACGGTTAGGATTCTGGAATCAATCAAGACCAGTCATGCCTTGGGATTTTCGCAGAGGTGGGCAACGTGCTACTTCTAAAACAGTGGCTCAACCTTCAAATAACTTTCCTGCTTGTGTGAATAGTGATTGCGATTGCAGTGACTTTAAAACTCAAGCTGAGGCTCAACGAGTTCTAGTTGCTTTTCCTGGCGATCCATTTAGGTTAGATGGGGACAAGAATGGCAGAGCTTGTGAGAGGTTGCCTTGAGAGGATGTCTGAGAAGCAGAAAAGCTGTTTTCGAGTGTGGCGACTGGATGGAACTTGGGGTAACTTTTACCCAACTGCATTCAAGTCATAGCAATTGGGTAAAAGCTGCTGCAATACCCTTCAATTTGGCTTCTGATTCTGAGCCAAAGCTGTACGTTAGATGTGGAGTATAGTCGTTGATTTAGATCACAATTTTGAGCAGTAATTATCACTAAAAAGGAGGGAACTATAGCAACTACGTAGTGTCTTTCAGCGTAGTTAATTCTTGGGATGTTTCTAAACAAGTCAAACACTCCTGAAATTATTCACCTTATTGCTGAGGAAAAGAATTATGGCAACTTGGAAACAATTTACAGCGGTATTATTGGGAGCCGCCATTTTGAGCAGCTTGTGCATTACTGCTGCTGAGGCAAAACCTAGCAAGGGCAAAAAAGGTGAACAATCGAATATAGTGCAGCCCACTACGTCTTCTACCCAAACCACCACAATTTCTTCTTTTTCTTCCGAACAACGAACCCAGTTGACAGCGCTGCTAAGTGGCAGAGTCGTGCGCAATGATGTTCTGAATGTCAGCACTCGCAATCTGGTCGCCAGCCAAATTTCTTCCCTGCCCCCTGGAATTCAAAAGCGGTTAGCTCGTGGGAAAGGCTTGCCCCCTGGCATTGCTAAAAAAGTAATTTTGCCCAGAACGGTTAACACATACCTCAATATTCCGGCTCAGTATGAGTTGGTTGTCATTGGATCTAATGTCGTCCTCTGCGATTCTGCGACAAAGATCGTAGTCGATTTGATCTCCCAATTCATTTAGGGTTTGGCTCCCTGGATAAGCTATCCAAACTGATGGCTCTTTACGTGAACAATAAAGCCAGATCGCTCTTTCCAGCGATCTGGCTGATTGTTTTAGAGGATGTCTGAAAAGACTATCAAGCCAAACAACGTAGCATCAATCGAATGTTCGCGACATAGAAAGGCTCTCAGAATGCTGTCGTGTTTTTGTTGTAATTGACAGCCTATCGTTTTGAGAGCTTTTCTATTTCATTGTCTTCTCAGACATTCTCTGAGGAGCAAGGTTTTACCTTATTAATATAAAATAAATTGGCTAGAAACACGATGACCGATCCTGAAATGCCAGGGAATGATCCGGCTGTTTATGCTGGAGAATTAGTGATCCAACCTGTTCAGCGTTGGACAAGAGAGCAGCAGCTTGCTTTATTAGATTGGCATCCAATGTTTACTGGAAGATGTCCTAATTGTGAGCGAACAATTCTGCAAACTCATCCAGCGCGGGTAAATTGGGATTGTGAGCAGTGTGGCTGGAAAGATGACTTAGTTTAGATGCATTCATCTACGATCGCGCTTCTATCATTTCTTCTCAATCGACCAGCATACAAGTTGATGAATTTCAGGTTCATTGATTTATGCCATTCTTCTTCAGCTAGCCAAGTTAGACGCAATATCGTTCACCCCAATTCGGCTTTCTAGTATCCCGTCCAGGTTCTAGACACTGAAACGACTCGATTTTTCCACCTGGAAATACTCCAAATGAGTCAACATTGCCTGTTCTCCACACTCCAAACGTCACCATTCCAGTTGAGCTACAGTTTTGAATAACTTTGGTAGCGACCGACTTTAAAAACTGAGGTGATTCCATCAATGAGTGTGCGCTTCTCCCTTGAAAGAGAAAGCGGTACTCTACTGGTCGATTCTCTGGGTGATCAGAGTAATCGCTAGAGATGTCATGTGGCTCAGTAGAAATGACTTTCACGGATCGACCCGTCTCAAATTGTCTACGAGCATTTTCTAGTGCTGCCGTACATTTCCCAGATGAGTTTTCTGCTCTGAGTACGACAGGCTTAGGAGATGAAGATCGCGACTCGCTTTTCTCAAGCTGCCAATGACGCAGAATTAGCCGACCTCCACCAACAGTGACAACAGCAAGTTTTCGACCATCTGCTGCGGCAAATTCAAACCGGCAAAATCCCATTCCTGTGCCAGAGCAACTGACCACTTCGTTGTAGCCCCGATCAAGAGCAGGTTCTATCCAACTCCTTGAGCCTGCTTCACGTTGCAGAGGCGGAATCTCGATCGCTTGCCATCCTGCATTAATTAGAATCTCTCTTGCCTCTGAGTAATGCATTCCCTGTTTTAGACGCGGTACTTCTTGAGCTTGTACTGTTCCCTGTAAAGCTGTGATTACTCCAGCAAGAGTTCCAATGATCGAGAGGGCAATAGTTTTTGCGTTCATTTGATGGCAAAGCCAAAATTCTAATTAGTGTTCTTAGAGGCTACAGAATTCCTGTCCTCACATTTCATTGTTTGAAGATCACTTCATGGAGAAATCTCTGTACCATCGAAATTATTTACGGAAAATGAAGCAGCATTAGTATTAAATTCCTGGTAATGCCAATTGCTCTTCTTCAGCCCCCAAATCTCGTTTAGGAACACGCTTAAATACAAAGGAGAAGGTATCTCCACTGCTAATCACCTGGGTCATCTCCTCATACATTGGGTAGTGACCACTTCCACTAAGTGTTGCCCATCCCCTAGAACGGGTTAACGCAGTGAAGACCTGGTTTCGGAGAGTTATATTGCTCTCGTCCTTAGCTACTTGGTCGAAGCCCACAACATAAACTACATCAGCTTCATTACCCTTAGCTCTGTGAATCCGAGATACAGTCACCGCTCCTTCACACCAAAATTTATTTGGATCAATATTGGGATATCTGGGCTTGAGAACATTCGCCGTGAGCGCACTGGGAATAAAGATGTTTAATCCTTGCTTCATTAAGAAGCCTGCTACGTGATTTTCTAATTCCATAGCCTCGAAAGTAGAACCCAGCACAACAACTAGGATGTTGCGGCTAGGCTGCAGCCCCTCATTCTTCAAGTTGCTATGAATGTTTGCAGCAAGAGCGCTTAATTCTTCTTGCCGAGAGTGATAAGTTTGAAACTCCAGAACTGGTCCTCCCCAGAGGTAGGGAATAAGGTTGGGAGAATTTTCTGGAGGACGATGAATTGTGACTTGCTGACCTGGAATAAATTTACCTGTTACCTTGTAACCGATCGCATTCCAGTCTTTTTGTGTTGTTAATCCAGACAGCATTCCATCAGGGCGCAGTAACCCCATTCCAATAGCATGAGCAGATGTCAAAATTGAGCCAGGAGTCCGATAGCATCGGTGCATAATTTCACTCTTTTTAATGCCACCAGCATGTGCTCCTGTCACAAGGTTGGTCAACTTCTCTCCCAGCAATTCCTTGGCTTGGGGAATCTTGAGATTGTCTAGACTCTGCGCTTCATCATACGCCCAAATAAGTCTGCGTTGTTCTGGTTGAGCTGGATCAACAGGGTGCAGAGTTTGGTAAGCCATCCAGTAAAAAGGCTGCTTTCCTTCAATTTTCAGGTCATCATCAACAACTAAATCTTGTCCCTCATCAATTAAGATGGCATCAAATATTGGCTTGATCTCTACAGTTTCTAGTAAAGTTCGACATACATCTGCGAGAGCCTCATTCGGTTTCTTCCTGTCACTGTTTAAGGGGGTTAAACGTTTGACATTATGTGCTTTACAGATCTCTCCATAGAGTCCGGCTTGGTCTTTAGCTCCCCAAGCATGTAATACTCTGAGTTTAGAAGTGTTGGAGTCATATTGAACGTCTCCTCCACTAAAATGCCGTAACCATTTGTCTACCTGCTCAATGATCTGACTATACAAGCTGCGTGTGAAGAAGACCAAAGCAATATTCCAATCAGGGTGCTTCAAGTGCATATGTGCAGCTTTTTGGCACAGCAACACGGTCTTGCCAGAACCAGCAATCCCACGAATTCTCTGCGGGCCAGGAGGAATCTCTTTACCAATATGCTCCTGTTGTAAATCGAGATCATACAGCTTTTCGCGCAATGTGCTGACAACACTGGAGCGGGTTTTTTCAAGAGTAATTGTTGTGTAGGTAGGTTTTCGATAAACTGGAGTGCCAGCCAAAACTCCAAGCAGCAACTCCCATTGCTCAGTATCTAGAGCTTTTCCTGTCATAAGTGGAGGAGTATGCTGAATACGCCTCAATATACTGACATCTCCCAAGTCGTTCTTGAAGAGAATAGGTGGACAACTAGGCAGTCGATCCAAACCTTTTTGCTGCCACTCCTTCTCAGTAATTAGCGGGAGTGCCACTAAAGCTCTTCCATAGACTTGGCGACGAATACCAGGTTCTCGATCGCAATACCCTAGAATTGAAAAGAGTTGATTTTCAGCTTGTTGGTAAGGGTTGCCTTGAGACTGGTAGAAATTCTGGAATTGCCACTGATGCCCGTTAATAGCTGAGATTTGATCGATTGTGATTGATTTCACCTCAATCACCGTTAACCCCAACTCAAAATCAGCAATTAAAATATCCGGCTCTTTTCGTGTTTCTCCTGTATTAGAGAAGATGGGGTATCTCCAATATGCAATACAGTCACGACTGGAAAAAGCACTGCGAACAGCATCCCAAACTTGTTGTTCAGCTTTTTCTCCGTTCTTATTGAGCGGTTCAGTCGTAATGAATTTACGTCCTTGATCCCCATCATTAACAGGCATAAAACTACTACCACACACTTATTCCGGTAGTGTGACAGATTTAACCTCAATTGGCACGCGAATTTTTATTACTTTCATTTATATCTGGAAAACTATGAAGATATTCTCAATTTTTGCCCAACTTCTATGGTTTCGGGATGAAGTGAACCGACTTGACAGTTGAATCTTCCGTCTAAGTAAGCGTAGATTCTTTCACTGCCATGAAAGTAAAGACTGATACCTTGACTATGTTGTTGGACTAAAACAATTTGGCTTTGCTGCTGAGGTTCGAGGAGAAAATTCATCCACTCAGCAATATCTTTAAATGGTAGATACAATCGTCCCAGACGTACTCCATCACAAACTTCTATAACGAATTCAGGCTCTGCAAACATATGAACTACCAATCGACAGATATAGTATATATGAACTGATTAAAGTATTCAACCAGCAAGAGACAGAGGGATTGTAGAAATCTTTCAATAATTGCGACAAACAGTACCGATCCACTGCATCGATGCTGCAGGGATGATCATTCTTAGCCAACTTTACAGGGAAGTAATACACAGTGCCGTTCAACTCATTGAATACTGGGGAACTCTGGGATCACAATCCATTTATTCAGGCTGTCCCGCTTCTATCAATAAACGATGTCGAACTTATCCTGGAAAGAAATTCTAAAGTCTCAACAGCAAGATTTTATTGAGCGATTCAAGATCAGATACAGCAAATATGAAATACGGGAAGCCATTGATTTAAGCTGTGCGACTTAAAGAAGAACTTATTGCTTACCTTATTGTTTCAGTGAGGTAATCAGAATTAATCTTGCAGAATCCGAAATCACTTTTGACTCACCTTGAAAGCAGAGCCATACTCATTTAGCCAGATTGGAGTTTATACAGAGATATGACTGGAACTAGAGAAAGAGCTAACTCATCCTTGGATGGCAATGTCGGCCAAGAGCGATATGAACTGTATAAATCAGCATTCACTTGGATCAAAGAGGCAATTGATAATGGTTATTACTTAGAGGCAATCAGTATTGTTGAGAGCCTCATATGCGATCGCCTGGAAAGTCATGTATCTGTTCTTCTCAATAAAGACTTCGGTTTCAAGACATTGGGTACATTAATTAACGCCATAAAGCAGCATGAGACAGATCCTAGTCTACGTTCCCTCATTCTTGATGAGCTTGATGAATGGAGAAAAGCTAGAAATAGAGCAGCACATGAGATGGTCAAAATAGAAGCTGGCAAGCAAATTAGTTGGAGTGAAAGGGTAAAAATAAATGAATTAACAGCAAAAGAAGGTTTAGCACTTTTACGTAAGATTGATCGCCAAGTGAGAGTGCTGCGTACTAAGTAAGTTTACTAGAAATGGCAGAGCTAGATTAGTTTGTCGATTTATATTCCTGAACAGCTAGGGTATTTGTAGATAAAAGGCGTTCTTTCTGAGAACCCCTTTTATCTCTAAATTATCAACCTTCAATTTCTTCAATTACCGAAAAGTATCTGCCCTTCCACACTAGTGTGGCTAGTTTGCCACCAACGTTTTTAAGAGCATAAATTCCATCTTCTTGCCATCCTGATGAGCTTGATGACGGATAAGAGAATATCAATCCTTTCCGATCGCAATATCTTTGATAAGCCTTGGATGCAAGAGCAAATATTTTAGATTCATTTAACATAATTTATTTCTGCTTTTAGTTTCTAGTTATTAGCTTCAATTAAATTTAGTGCGATTGTAATGCAGAATTATTCAGACAGATCACAAAGTCTCGAAAAAAGCCCCGCCTTTTTTAGACAGAGCTGAAGATGATTTAGTTGATCGAGAATTATACCTTCCCAAATGAGCGGTGGGCATCAGGGCTAAGTAGATTCGTCGTACTTTATTTACATAGATCTACGCTGATTGCTTACAGACTAAAGGTGTAACTTTCCTCTGCTCCATCAGATTTGCTCTGAATGCCCATTCAACTGCTTTTAACGGATCGGTGTTCTTTTGAGAGATTAATTTCATTGCTAAATTCTCAATACGTTCTACATCCAGTAAATCTTGAGTGCTCATTAAATCTCTTACTTTTTCTTGGAAAGTGCAGGACAAAATAGCTTGTAGTTTTTTATTGTCTGCTCCAAATAAAAGACGATATAGTTTATTGGTTGTATTGGAGTAGAGCCATTTAGCTTGATTAGTTCCTTGAAGCTTATTACGATCGATATACTCAGCGATTTCATCCTGGAGTGTCTTGCGGGTTGATTTACTTGCTTGACGTACTTTAAGATATCCTTGTCTTGCTTGTTTATCTAACTCTCTACCAGCAGCATCGCAAAACAACTGCTTTAAACTCAGTCCAATTAAATCTCTGGACATACCGATCGCTTTTTGATTTCCTTTGAGTGCGAGTTCAAATAAAAGCTTCTCAAACATCACTAAGGAAATGGCATTAACAGGCTTAGGATTTAGGGAAGTTTGGATCTTGTCGAACTGAAAACCGTTTCCCAATAAGCGTTTGATATCTCTTGAAGCTTGGTTCTTGTCGAACTGGAATTGCTCAGCAACTTGAGAAGCGGCAACGTAGAAGTCTTGCTCTACAGCTTCATTCTCTAGACCTTCGATAGACAAATAACCAACCGGAACCGGAAAAATGCGAGCTTTGATAGTTGTCATAGGTTAAAGACAGATAAATTTACTAAATTCAATTAAATGTATGAGGCAAGTTCTTTTTAGAGCCTGCTTTTTATTTACCGTGTTTTATTAGAAACTCTTCAACGGCGCGAACAATGATCCAATTCACTTTTCGCTCTTGCTCTAAAGATAATTTCTCCATTCTTTCAAGTTGACCTTCTTGAAATCTTACAGACTTAGAAGAAACTTTATTCATAATTAGAAGTATCACTAAGTAATACTCTTTTAATATAAACTACATTTCCAAAGATGTGTAATGTGTTATCTAATTAATTTCGATTTTTAACTTAAAGAGGCTGTGACCTAGATAAAGAATTAATCAATGACTTCTATTCACTTCGAGATTAATTACGCGCCTTATCTTCAACTGATAAGTTCTGATTCTCAGGATACTTTGGTATCAGTCTTGATTAAGATCCATCAGGTGCGATCGCATTTCATACATTTCTAACTGGAGTGGAGATTCTAAAGCGGCGACTGTTTTCTGGAATCAGGTCTCGTAGGATACACTGATATTTTTATAAGGTGATGCCCCCTAGCCTGTGCAAGTCAATTAATTTTCCAGCATTGATTAACCAATTCCTGAGACAAGAAACTTTTAATTAGAAGCCAGAATCATTCGATTCGATTTGAAATCCAAGCGAATGATTTGCTTCAAAACTGATTGCAGAAATTGTAAAAATTGCAGAAACTCTCAGTTTGATAGGAATAAATACGAAAAATCACCTGTTTGAGCAAGAATATCTAGCGTCTAAAATCGTCTACAAGCTGCGTTGGAGCGCTTGTTGGTGTGATTCATCCTCCGGTATCTGAGAGTTTTATGCTTATGGGCAACTAAAAATACTTCTGTGATGGAGAAGTATTTTATGGAGCGCTTGATTTTACTGGGCTTGAGGATATCGGAAATAACCAGGCATCCTTTTACTTGAACTGAGCGATCGGCCTACTGAAGGTCAGAAGAGTCAGAACATTCAATTAAAAAGCAGGCGGGCATTCACTCCGACCTGGTTTACTTGATGATTTAGTTGTTAGATCCTAATTAATTTAGAATGCGCTCTCTCAGAAAAGTATTTCTCCTATCAATGATATTTCTATCTACAGCAAGGTCGATTGATCATCAAAGCTCAGATTAGTCTTCAGTAATTTATGGAAGAAGCGAATTTATTTAACTTCCACTTCTTTATCTAATCTATTTGCGATTTGCACAGCTCTTGCAGATCGATTTTGCAATAATCAAGTTGGCGGTGAGTTTTGTCCTTCTTACCGCTTTTCCAAAAACGAACAAGGAATTATTTAATTTGCTCATTTCATTCCAGGTTATTTGTGTTATTAAGAAGAAGAAAGAAGAATAAAAGAGATTTAAATATGATCCCTAATGATTTGATTAGTACAAGGGAAGCCAGAGTAATTCTAGCTGTTCGCACAGTTGAAGCTGTTAGATATTACGTCAATACAGGTAAGCTGCGCGGATTTAAGAATCAACGAGGTTATATGTTTGTGAGTAAAGCTGAGGTTGAAGTGTTGAAGCGCGGCTCATTTACTCAAGTGTGATCTCTCGCCTACGAATCGAATAAAAAAATCTGAATTAATTGAAAAGCAAGAACCCGGCCACTCTGCAAAGTGAATCGGGTTCGAAATTAAAAAATATTAAAAAGGACTGAATTAAATAATGACTATTTCGACATTATCCTCCACTAAAGACGTTGGGGAGCAGGTTAATCCTGCGAATTATGCCTCTATTATGGTGTGTTTTGGAGCTAATGAGAAGGTAATCGATAAAAGTGGCACTACTCAATTAAGTCATTCGGACGCTTTTTCTAAAAAATCTGGAACGGTTAGAGATTTAGCGATTCATATTTACAAGGGTCATCCTTGGATGCCTGCAATCTTAGATAGAGGTCAACCTCGTAAGAAAGAGTATGCCAATTACGCAGAACTAGTGGCGTTGGATTTTGACTCTGAAGTTACGATCGATGAAATTAAATCCCATCCATTTGTTAAAGAGTTTTGCTGCCTTGGAATAGAATCTGCAAGCAGCACTCCAGAAAACAATAAATTCCGTTTAGTCTTCAGATATAACATCCCAGTACAAGACTGGCAGAACATCGAGATCGGTCAACAATATTTAATGAGCCTGTTCCCCCAAGCGGATCAATCCTGCAAAGATGCTTCCAGATTCTTCTTTGGAGCCAAGGGTAAAGATCCATTTATTAAAAACTGGAACGTTGCGCTTCCTGAAGACTTTATGGAAGAAGCGATTAACCGGAAAGAAGCTCAAGAAACGAGTATTAGTGCTGAAGAATTAAAGCAAGCGCG
Organism: Cyanobacteria bacterium FACHB-DQ100; assembly: GCA_014695195.1. NCBI lineage: Bacteria > Bacillati > Cyanobacteriota > Cyanobacteria bacterium FACHB-DQ100. The sequence goes on from JACJNW010000032.1 coordinate 232,113, forward strand.
ACTAACTGAAGAAGAATATGGATTCAATGCTGACACCAATCAAGCGATTGAGACTGTACGGGAAGCATTGAAATATATCCCAGGCAGAGGTAATGCGGGAAGTGGCCGCTACCCAGAATGCCTAAAGATTATGGTCTGTCTGAAGGCGGCATTTGGGGAAGCTACAGCAAAAGAGTTAATTGAAGAATGGTCGCCCACTGATATTTGCAACGGTTGGAATGTCTCAAAAAGATTAGCCAGTCTTGCCGCTACTTCAAAGGGATCTGAAGTTGGCTTCATTGTAAATCGAGCAAAAGAATACGGCTTCAAACCTAAATCAAGTAAGAAAACAGTTGGAGCAGTCAATTCAGCTTTAGAGGATCTAGCTAAGTCTGACTTCAAAGGGTTCTCAGATAAAGTATCTAAAGGTTTGGAGCAAGCCAAGGAGGAGGAAAAACAAGAGTACAAAATAGAGGTACTGACTGTTTCTCTGAAGCACCACTCCAAATTTCAGGTGAAGCAGGTGATTAAGTCAATCAACTTTCAAGCGAATGAAGAGACAAAGTTAGAAGATTTTTTGATGTCGATCGCTTCTGAAATCTCTAAAGGAATGAGGGAAGCTAAACAAATCAAGGAGTTATGCAGCCTTAGCGGTCATTACATCTGGCTAAGTCTGGAAGAAGACAAGATTTTCTATGACTTCGCTAACCTGATTCATACCTTTGGGGATCGATTAAAGTACAACACCTTTAAAAAGCAAGTTGAACTCGATGGCGAATTCTTTGAGGTGGGGACTGCTAAAACTCAAATCACGATCAAACATAATTTCGTGGCGAGAAGTAAAACAGAGTTTCCAGATATCTTCTTGATAGCGGCAAAAGAAAACTCCTACAGCCCGTTGGTTGATTATCTTGATTCAGTTCATCAGAAGTATGGCAAGTCAACTGAAATCTTGGAAGGAATGGCAAAGCGCTATTTTGGTCAGGATTTAGAGATTTACAATCAAATGCTGAAGAAAACTCTGATCAGCGCAGTAGCTAGAGCTTACAAGCCTGGATGTAAAGTGGATACTGCTTTGATCCTGCAAGGTAAGCAAGGTTTCAGAAAATCTACATTCTTCAAGGTTCTGGCAGGTGGAGATGAATACTTTGAAGATTCATTCAACGGAGTAGGTCAGAAAGATGAAATCCTTAAGATCCATCAAGCTTGGTTTTCTGAATGGGCTGAATTAGAAACAGTCTTCAAAAGAAAAGAAGTTGCGGCAGTAAAAGCGTTTCTAACCTCATCCACCGATAATCTCCGCCCTCCCTATGGACGGGACATTATTGCAATGCCCAGAGGAGGAGTAATTTGCGGAACAACTAATGAATCTGAGTTTCTCAGTGACTCTACAGGAAACCGACGATTCTGGCCGATCCCAGTTTTACAGAAAATTCCAACTGATTTACTGGAGCAGGAGCGAGATCAAATCTGGGGAGCGGTGGTTGAACTTTATAAACAAGGTGAAATTTGGTACTTAACCGATGAGGAAGAGGAACAAGTTAAAGAGTTAAGTCAGGAATTCCAAAGTAGCGATGTTTGGGACAATCATGTTGAGCAGTACATGGAAGAAAATGAATTTATTCAAATCCCAGAGCTTTTAGAGTCGATCGGTATCGATATTGCAAGACAATCTAAAGCTGAGCAAATGAGAGTTTCAAACATTCTGAAAAGAAAAGGTTGTATTCAGGAGAGAAGAAACAGAGACGGAAAAAGGATTAGAGGTTGGGTTAGTCCAAACGCAAAGCAAAACGACGATCCCCTAGCAGATTGCCCCTTCTAAAAATTAAGGTTTAAGGACTGAGGAGCTTCAATTGAGGCTCCTTTTTTCTGGGGAAATCGGGACAACCTCATCCTGTAAAAGTTGTCCCAAACTTCAATTTCTTGTATATCAAGCGGTTCAGCCTGTTTTGTGACTTTGACAGACTGTTTTTTTGGGACAACCGGGACAACCTGGGACAACCTTTTGCGGAGAGGTTGTCCCGGCCTCAATCCCTTGTATATCAGGCGCTTCCGCCTGACCTGGACAACCTGGACAACCTTTTTCTATAAAAGTTCATTTTTTTGAAATATAAACTAAAGTTATCTAAATTTAAAATTTATAAATCTAAAATTATGATTTTAGATCCGCCGACACTCAACTGGCTGTAAATTGATAGAAATTGAAAGTTTGGCGCAAAAGGTTGTCCAGGTTGTCCGACTGCTCGGAATTCTTGCAGTGTAAGGAGTTGAGCCTGGACAACCTCAAGTAAAAGGTCGGTCAGGGGTTGTCCATCAAGTTGTCCAGGTTGTCCAAGTTGTCTCCATGCTGATGAACCAATTGCCGTTTCTTTCAAGTTCAGAAATACAGCGCTATTCCACAAACTTAGAGAAACTGTGAGGTCGATCGACCTACTTAAGAAATTCAAGCTAAAGAAGCGCGCTGCCATTGCTTAATAGTTTGAGATCTCCAAGTAGAGCCTCATTTTTTGTTTGATTTTTATGCCCACAAAAATCAGAATATTTTAATTCTTCAGATCCTGTTGCTAACGCTGCCTCGATTCTGATGGTACGCGGCTCTCAAAAATATTTTAGTTCTTCCTGATTTTTATGCCCACAAAAATGGGATTAGCGAGTTAAGATACTGGAAATATATACCCACAAAAATACGGCTATGGTAAGTAGGCTAGGGCGCGGCAGACCCAAGTTAGGAAATCTGACCGATTCACTAAGATTGCGATTAGAGATCGATGTGTATGAGGAATTGAAATTAGAAGCTGCGGCTCAAGGCGTTGATGTCAGTGAATATATTCGCCGGATTCTCAGGAATAGAGAGAAACCGAGTTTTGAAGGAGTAGAAAAAGGACTCGCTGCTCAACCAAGTAAACCTGCTAAAAAGACAGTTAAGTTAGACACCTCGATCGCTGACAACTACTTCAACTATGTTCTTGAAAGTACTGCCCATATGATTCTTGAAGAAGATTTACAACAGATCGATGAATTGCTGAAGCGGGAATTTGAAGAGGAGACTGGTGAAAATGGTAGGAAATGGATCTGTTTCCACGCCTTGGAGAAGTTGGTAAGTCAAATTTGTGAAAGAGATCCGCGCACCAGTGGAGGAGTAGGGAATTGGGAATCTAATCTAATTAGAATCTATGCTCACCGTCGAGGTATAGATTGGGTTGAAGTTGGAGCACGGATGGGATTTAGGAAGGAGGTGGATAAAAGGAGGGGGCTGATCGTCAAAGAGTATCTGACGTAAAACAAGGCGGGGTAGCAATTCAGCTGCGCTTTCTTACTTTTCTCCCAGTCTTGCTGCCTTGATCGATCACCTTTTGAGCCAGTTAATTGAGTGGCATTAGCTTTGTCTCCCCAAAAGGTGTGTTGATTTGATCCTGCTTAAGAAATTAACTCTTTAAGTAATTCTCCAACAGCAGTAGAACGAAGATCCGCCAAAAGTTAAAAACCTCTGCAAATCTATCTCCGCAACCAATAAATCTAAATCTATTGATTGCTTAAATTAAGTACGAATACTTAGCAATTGCTCCTTCGAGAATGCCCAAGCTGCCGCCCGCAAGAAGTTGTTAGTACGATCCATCCTTCGATTCTGCACGAAAAATAGCGGCTACAAGGTCTGTATTTTAGTTAAAGAAACGATCTTGTTTAAGAAGCTTCCTGGTTCCCAAAATACGGAGGTTGCCTTCTAACAGGTCTTCCGCAAATCAAATCATTTAGCTGCTCTACAGACAATGAGCTAAGTCGATGTCGATTTCTTTCAGCAAAAGCAAGTTCAAGATCCTGAATCACTTGCACAAGTCGCTCTAGAGTTGTGACTCGATAATAACCGCCAATCTCAGGCTGAATATAAGAAATATCCGCTCCTTCTGGAAAAACAATGATTCCGTAAACTCCAATTCTTCCACCCGCTCTGCTTAATTGCACTCGATCCATCATTGAATCTGTGTAGCCAACAACCTGCATATAAGGATTTTCGCGACTTGCGCCTCTAACAGAAAGATCTCTACCTGCTGGTGTTCTGCAAGTCCATTGCGTATTTCGCACATCTCCTTCAGCCAAGATTTTGCCTACGTAGTACTTAACCTCAACAATAAACACGCAAGATTGACCAATAACTATGAAATCAGTGAGTTGGCGCGATCGCCTCCCTTGACCTACATCAAATTGAGAACGAAGTCGCCATTGTCTTGCTTGATATCTCCGGCTGCCTTCCAAGCATTTTTGAATAGTGCGCTCAAACTCATTGAGGAAATCATTTAATTCTTCTTCTTGACGCAGAGTAGCAATTTGTTCTTCTAGCAGACGAATATCCTCAGCATCTCGACATTCTTTTGCTTTTAACTGATTAATGGTCTGCTCCGCTTCCTGTAGTTTTAGATTTGCTTGCCGCTCCCGCTGTTTTAACTTCTCGGCTTGTGTTTTCAGAAAGGTTGTCTGTTGCTCTGTTTCTGATTGAAGATCCTCGACCTGATGTTTATAGTTTTGACTTTGCTCTTCAATAATTGTGTTACGTCGCTTAATTGCTTCTAGTTCTTGCTTCAGCTTGTTTACTAAATCATTGTTTTGTTGATTCTGTGATTGCTGTATTTGCTGTTGAAGAGTTTCGATCGTTTGTTGATTTTTCTGATTCTCCTCTTGCAACACCGAATAAGTTTTCCTTAGAGCCTCATCCTTGTGGTTCTGTGCAAGCTGATTTTCAAGATATTCAATTATTTGCTTGCTTGCTTGACTTTCTTGTTGCAGATCAGCTTTCAATTTCTCAACAAATTGTTCCTTCTCAGCAATGAGACAAGATATTTGAGATAACTGCTCTTTCCCTTGCAGGCGCGATTGCTCTAATTGGTCAAGGAGTTGACGCTTTTGTATCCGCTTCTGTTTATGGATTCGCTCAATATAAATAAAAGCTGCCAGTCCAGCGAATCCAAATAGTCCTAATGCCAGAGAGTAATATTTCTGCGCTCCACTATCCGATAACAAACTACCTGGAAGTCGGTTTATCCATTTCGGATATTCTGTCCAAAACTCTGGAGATATGCCTCGAACATAGTAAACCCGCCCAATGATTTCTCCTGAGTTAATTCTTCCAGTTGTTAGCCAGGTAGATTGACGATTACTCATCATCTCCGTTTCTGTAACTACTGGAGGTGGATTTCGTAAAATACTGTAAGGCGCTTCTGCGAGTTTCTCAACTGTTAGTTGTTGCTTCCATTCTCGATTTGAGTTAGTAGAGTATAGCATCTGTTGACCGGGACAGTTTGTTTCCAGAGTGATGCAATTTGTAACAACCATCCCGAATAATCCATAATTGCTATCAAGAGTTCGTTGAACCTCCTCAGTGTTATTTTCTATGAGTGCTAAAGACAGCTTTGTTGGCAGTGTGTGCTTCAGGATATTGAAGTCAGTTGTCTGTACTCGCAGGATCGTACCGTTCCAATAACCTTGATGGTTTGCCCAGTTCGTCACTGTAGTAGCGCAAAAACTTGCAAGACCAATAATTCCAAACCGTCCAACAGAACCTAGAAGATGTTTCATAAAGCTCCTGCAAGTTAAGTAGCGAGTAATCTCCTGAAGTTAAAAGGAGCCAAGTTAATAAACTCGACTCCCAAATGAGCTTTGAACTTACACTTCTTCTGATCCAAAAGTAAGTTGAACTTCTAATGGCGTTGATCCTGGTGGAAGCATCACAGTCTTTTTATCAAGTCGTCGCCAAAACTCAGCATCCCCCAGTTGAAATTCTGAAGTTTTAATAGGTGCGATCGCACTCATATCAACTTGCACTGGTTCAACAGACTGCTCAACCTGTAATGAAGCTGGCTCAAATTGATAAGGCTGCACAACTACATCTTCAACCAATGTGGTCATTGGTGCTTTGCCAGCAGGTGCGGTAACTTCAGTTTGTTCAACCACACCTGGAGTAACTTGAGATTGAGGGGTAATTTGAATTTCTGTCACATCATCAACAGCTTGAGCGATCGGTGCTGATTGACTTAATTGAAACCATCTAGCCTGGAACAACTGCCAATCCGTATAAGCTGTAGATTCAAAAGTTCCGTCCGCGCTCAATGAATACCACCGGAAGTCATATTGTGCATTTCCATTAGCGTCAAAACTTTGAACAGAAGTAGTAATTGGCAGTCCCGCAGGTAAAGTTTCCAATAGCTTTCGCACTTCATCAGCAGTCGGAATATAATCATTGCTTATCAGCAATGACCCCATATAACTGATCAATGCTGAATAACCGATTATCGAAAAATCAATAGGGCTTTTGAAGCCTCCTCTTAACTGGATTTTTGGATTGAAATCCGCAGTTAAAATACTTGGCAGATTAGATTTGTTAGGTGTAAAAGCTTGAGGCGCTTCAGTTAAAGGCGGAATTTCCAAAGAAGGTAGAACTTCAACCAAAGGGGTTGTTTCTAAAAAAGGTGGGACGGAATCTAAATCAGTAAAAGCTGGAGCAGGTGGTGTGGGGACAGGAGCTGGATTAAAGAATTGTGCTCCCTCTGTTTGACCCTGCTGAAAGATTTCTTCAGTTGTCAATTCATTCCCTGAAGGAGCGTAGCAAATCGATGGCACTGATTGAAAAATCAGGCGTGTTTGATCGGTTGGTGGCTGAATTGCAGCAGTGAGTTCCTGAGAAGTGCTAGAAGGTGTTGAAAACATTGCAGGCAGGTGAATGTGCGTAGTTACACATTCTGCTTCTCTCAGTGAAATCCGGGAAGTGAGAAGTTTGCTACATTACGAGTTTTTACACAGGGTTCACTGATTCTTGATGAAGCTTTAAAAATATGCAGATTTCTATATACAGCTTTTTGCTTGCTGCTAATCAGTAATAAGAAATCAAATAAGTCCGCTATTTAAAGCTAATATTCTTTGAAGCTTCTATTGGAGTTCTACTATGCCCAGCTTTGAAGAATTAAATGCCGAAACTAAAGTACAAATCGCAAAAGCCATCTTTATTTTCGAGTCGATTGGTAAGCTGAATACTGTAGAACGTAAATTTGAAATTGATGCTGATACGGTTCAGCAAATCAAGAAACAGGCAGAGCAAGCATTAACGACTGCGTTTGCAGACCTGGAAGATCAGCCGCTAATCATCGATCCTGATTTAATCTTTGCTTATATCGAGGGAAAACCAGAACCTGAAGCAACTGAACCAACTCAAGACGAGGAGCCAAAAAGAACTAGAAAAAAGTATCCCGATTTAACTGATGAGCAGAAGAAGCAGTTAAAGATAATTCTCCAAAAAATTAGAGATTACAACAAGAAACATCCCAATACTCCAGTCAAAGCTAGTGAAGGAATCCTGCAAGCTGGATTAGAACACTATGAAATGTCTGCTCCAGTTGTTATCACTAAATTGAATCAAACAAATGACGCAGATCTTCTCAAAGAGATTGAAGAAATTGATGCGGCTACAGAAAGCGTCTATCAGAAAAAAGGTAGTAAAAGTCCTGTTGGTAAGAATGCAGGAAAATTAGTGACAGATTTTGTTAAATACCTTACCACCGATAAAGAAAAGCCTGCCTCTAAATAAACCCAATCAATAATTTGAAGATTTGAAACTTCATTTAATTATTGATTGTGAAGTAAGAAATCACACCTCAAAATCTTTTTCAATTACTAATTCGCTCGATCTGATAATTTCCTAAGATTTAAATTAATTAAATTTAGGAAAATTGAATGATGGATGAGCTTACAGATCTAGAACTTCAAACGGCTGAAATGAGTTTGACAAGTATTTCAGTTAAATTAAAAGAGCGGTTGACTTTCTTAAATAATCGAGATGTATCGATCCTAGATGAACAAGAAATAGCATTCTTGAATTTTCAGATTTCTAGCCTTTCTTCAAAATTCAATTCAATCTCAGCAACTCTGAACTGGATTTCCAGAGAAATTGCAATGCGAAAAACTGGACAATTTGAAGAGCAATGGGAAATTATCGATCGACTAAGAGTTTTGTGCGGCGAGACGGATGAAGAAGATGAGGAAGAAAACTTAGAAGAACCTGAATAATCAAACAAAGCTCGTTAATTAGTCAACGAGCTTTGTTAAAGTTCCGATATATCAATTAGGAAATGCCGCGTTTAGGCAATCAAATCTAAACGCTTTTAAGCTTAAAGAAGAGGTTTGCTGATACTTTAATACTTTAGTGATCGCTTTTACTGAATTTAGAAACTTATGATCTTTGTATCCTTTGCGATTCAATAGCAATGCTGAATCCATCTTCTAGCGAATATATCAAAACGGGAAAAATCTCATCAGATGTGCGCTCTATACAAATTGAGCGCAAAAGTAATCACTCCAACTGATCACAAGCAAGTACTTTAATCTGATCTCTAACACTTAACGTCTGGCTTATCTCCATAGAGACAAGTCTTTGATCTCTACAAGCGATCAGTTGAATCTTAATCTCATCTATGAGCGATCAGTTAAAGATCAATCTAAATAATTCAATTTACCGCGCAAACAGGCAAAACTACTATATATACAAACTGAGCCACAGCCAATCTGGCTCAAAGTACTAGACCAGCGTTCCTTTGAGTTCACTCTACAGGTGTTAGCAATACTACACTTGGGTTCTTGCTAAGTTACTTAAGAGGGTTAAGCTTTTATTGTGTGTAGGCTAGAGGTACTAGACGAAGCGTTCTCTCTATCTACCAATCAGTTTGCATCTTCGTTTCGCGGACTAGCCCTTGCAGCAAGGAAGTTTGCTCCACCAATATAAACCCTGAAGCTGACAAAATCAAGATCTTAATTAACGAGCTTCTTCAACAAGATCAACGGATCTGTTTTGATTGAAATTCAGCAAGCTTACCGATCGCACACTTAGAGTTTAGGTACGTCAATCGAAGAAGCACAGCCTAAATAATGTTTAACTAAAACTTCTGGAGAATTACCAACAATCTTTGCAACGTGATGAATAGGCATTCCCGCTTCTATTGCCATTGAGATAAAGCTGTGTCTGGTGGAATACAGATTGCGGTAATGATCCACCAGCCCTTCTTTCTCCAATTTAGTAACAATGCCATCGATCCATTTTCCCTGCTGCCTGCAACCCTTCCAACAAAGAGCGCTGAATGTATGAGTGTTGATCGCTTTACCCTTCAAACTGGGGAACAGGTAATCTTCATCTTTATTCTTCAGACTCTTTCTTCTCAAGTTGATTAGGAAACTCTGCATTTGCTCATTGCAGGGAAACTTTCTAGATTTTCCAGTCTTAGTTCCTTTATGAATCTTGCGGCTACTAACATTGACTATTGCTTCTGAAATACTGATGAATTGAAAATTATGATCGATATGCTTCCATTTCAAAGCCACTACTTCACTTGTGCGGCATCCACTGAAGAATAGAAACCAAACAAACGGAGCATAAGATTTATAAATCTCATGTTCTGCAAAAGCTTGAATAATCACGTCTCTCTCTTCAGCAGTGAATGGATCTGGTTCTTCGTCTTGATCAATCTCGATTTCCAAAGCCATTCCTGAAAAAAGATTATGTTCGATCAATCTGCGCTTTACTGCCCAACTACAAGCAGCATTAATCTCCATCAGAAGAAACTTCGCCGTCTTCAAGCTGTTGTTTTCTAACCAATGCTGACGGATCTCTAAAGCCTCAGAAAGTTTTTTGTAAGGTAACTTTTCCAGGTGATTAGAAACGCGCCTGTAATGAGTCAGGGCCGTTGTCTTCTCAACTAATGGAGTTTTGTACTGAATGTACTTCTCCCAAATCTCAATCAAGTTCAAGGTATCGATCGCTGGTAGAGGAAATGTAGAGTGAGTTTGAGACTGCTCTGATACCACCACCTTTCTGCGGGGATCGTATTTGGCTAGAGTCGCATCAAATCTTTCATAGATAATGTCCGACTCAATTTCCTTGGCTTTGGCTTGAGCTAACTTAAGGTTCTCTTTGTCTGAATATCGCAACCCAGGCAGATTGAGATTATATGCCTTGCCTAAATAAGTCCATCTCAGTCGAATAGATCCATTGTTGTCTTGGACATTGACACTGCCTTTAGCTCTTCTGGATTGCATACCCACCTCTAGTCAACCTATAGGTGGCTAAATCTCTTGAAATTCCTTTTATTCTCTGATTGTATTTTTAGCCGTTATTTAGACATAAACTGATCAGGGATATTTTCTCTCGATATCGAAATAAAATTTCTTCAGGGAGAGAGGGATTTGAACCCTCGGATAAGTCACCCCATCACAGCATTTCCGGGGAAGCGCTGACCCATATTTGCCTTATTTCAAGCCATTTTCAAAAAACAGATCTCAAGGATGCACCAAGTTCTGCTATAGTATAAATTCTGTGGCTTGAAAAAGCTGCCCATCTGGAGAGATGGCCGAGTGGTTTAAGGCGCAGCACTGGAAATGCTGTGATGGGGTGACTTATCCGAGGGTTCGAATCCCTCTCTCTCCGTTCTAAAACTTTGGTGTATCACGGCTTTTAGAGAACCCTCGAAGTTTCGAGGGTTTCTTTTTGGGCGATCGATTGGGTGACTTTGAAGGTCTTTAGACACCTTTTGACTATTAGTTGACTATCCCGCGTTGAGCGGTATGGCTCAACGCGGGATAGTGGTGAATGTCTGAGGATGTCAAAAAAAATAAGCGTTCGGGGACACTGGTATGGCAGCAAGGATTAAGCAAGATGCAAATTCTCGATCGCCTCTGCTGGGCCTAGTAAAGAAACGTAAGGAGAACCAAAATACCGACCAGCAACTTCTTGTGCGGTTTCTGGGGTGACGTTGGCGATCGCGGCTTGAAACTGCGCGTCAAATTCGACCCCTAATCCTAAGGTTTCGTACCAGCCAAAAATTTGTGCGAGTTGAGAGTTGGTCTGTTTACCCAGAGCGTATTGTCCGAGTAGCTTATTTTTGGCAGTCTGGATCTCCTCTTCGCTCAAAGGTGCATCGCACAGGCGATCGACTTCTGTTTTCAAGCCGGAAAGCGCGATCTCTGTATTTCCTGGAGCCGTACCCATGTAGGTAACAAAATATGAGGTATCAAGCCGCGTCGGGTAAAAGGCAGACACTTCATAAGCCAAACCTCGCTTCTCACGCAGTTCAACAAACAGCCGGCTGGATAAACCATTGCCTAAATAGGTGTTTAGCAACTTGAGAGCAGCGTAATCTGCCATCGTACTCGATTGAACCGAGGGCGCAAGATAGCCGAGGATGACGATCGATTGCTGTGTCTCTTGGGGAATGCTGTTGCGGGTTGGATTGGATGTGACGATCGGTAACGTGAGATCCGCAACCGGTGTCGAGGGTGCCTTCCAGTCTCCTAAAATTTCTTCAACCTGCGATACCGCTTGATCCGGTGTAATTCGACCTGCAATGCTAATGATCAAGTTATCGGGGCGGAAGTATGTTTTGTAGTAATCTTGGAGATCCTGACGGGTCAACTTCTCGACGGTACTGGTCGTTCCCAAACCTGAAAGTGCGTAAGGATGTTCGCCGTACATTGTCTGGCGTAAATGATCGAGCGCAACCGTGAAGGGTTGCTCCTGCTGAGAGCGAATGGCTTGGAGTGTGAGCCGTCGTTCTAGCTCAACTTCTGCCTCTGGAAAAGTTGCCGATCGTAAAAGTTCTCCTGCCAAGTCCAGCATTTCAGGAAAATCGGCGGAGACAGTTTTTAAGCTGAGTAGAAAATAGTCCGAAGCGGCATCGGTGCCTAGACTCGCCCCGATCGATTCAACTCGTTCTGCGATTTCCAAGGACGAATGCTCTTCTGTGCCTTTCGTCATCACCGCTGCGACGAGGTGCGAAAGTCCCGCTTTATCGTATGGCTCCCAACGGCTTCCAGTTTTCAGAAACAAACGAGCCGCAATAATATCAGCCGACGGATTTTCGGTGACAAGCACTGTGATGCCATTGCTTAACACAGTGTGGTGAACCATTCGATTTTGAGACAGGGTGATAGTTGAAGTCACGATCGTTCTGAAAACTACATGCGTTGATTCTAGCAACCTAGTTACATCGGTTTCACGACGATCGCAGCATAGTGATAGGGCGAAAGATAGTGACTCGCCAGATCGCGTAAATCTTCGGTTGTGAATGATTGAATCCAATGAGGGTAAGCGATCGCGGCTTCGATTTGAGCGAGAGAATGATAATAGCCGTATAGTCCTGCAAGCTGTCCGGGGGTTTCGGTTGAGAAGGCGTGATCGTTGCAGAGTAGTCGTTTTGTGCGATCGAGTTCAGCCTGAGCAATGGGGATCGTCATCAAATGAGACAAGCGATCGCAAATCAGCGCTTCGACTCGCTCTAAATCTTCGGGATCGAGCCAAGCGGCAATTGTAAATAAACTCGAATCCCGTTGTAGAGAGAAGCTACAGTCGATCGCCTGCACCAGTTGACGCTCTTCGCGTAGTTCTTGAACAAATCGTGAGGTGCGCCCAGAGGCAAGAACGGCTGAGAGCAAATCTAGTCCACAGGCTGCTTTTAATGGATCTTGTTGGTTCGATCGCTCAAATCGTTTCCAGGGGAGCGGCTCGTCGGCATCATCCTGCTGGAGCGGTTCAACTCCTGGCGCAATCCAAGCCATCAGCAATCGAGCTTGTTCGAGTCTGGGTAGATAGAGTTCTTCGCGTCGGATGCTGGTGATTGGCGGTTCGGCTTCCGCTTCGTGCCGTGGGCAGGACATTGAATTGGGGAATGGATGAAATGCTTTTTCGACCTGAAGTTTTGCTTCGTCGAGATCAATATCGCCTGTAACCACCACAGTCATATTTTCCGGTTGGTAGTGGGTGCGATGAAACGATCGCATTTCCTCTGCCGATCGCGGCATTAAGCTCTCTTCTGTTCCTAAAATCGGTCTGCCGTAGGGATGCCGCTGATAGACCAATTCCGACAGCACCTGAAACGCGATCGCGTCGGGATCATCATAAGTCTGCAAAATTTCTTCCAGTACAACGTCGCGCTCCCGCCCAAACTCATCATCGGGAATTGCCGCATTGAGCAACAGTTCACCCAGGTAGGGTAGGGTTTCCGCAAAATCTTTTGATGCGGTCGTCATATAGAAGTGCGCGTAATCATAGCTCGTGGCTGCGTTCGTCATTCCGCCCCGGTTTTCGATCGCTTGATCAAATGCTCCGGGTGCAAGCTTACTCGTTCCTTTGAAAATCATGTGTTCAAGGAAATGAGCCATTCCCGACCACTCATTCGGTTCTACGATCGAGCCTGCATTCACCCAGACATCGATTGCGCTGACTCCAGTTGCGGGGAGATGATGGTGAATCAGCGTTAGTCCATTGTCTAGCTGATGTACGGTTGCAGGCAAAGCAAGAGGGATTTGGGGCGATCGGTAAATATTCAAGGGATTAACTGATCGATACAAGTAGAGGACAATGGTTAGAAAGGGTTAGAAGCTGCGGTATGTGATCCTGTTAACTTACAACACTGAAATAGGTGTGAGAAGATCAAAACGATCAAGACTATTTTTTAATCATTTATGCTAAATTTCTCGCGCCAAAATGCAGAGATTTGATCTCTCGATCGACGGATTTTCCAGAGTTCTGAATTAAAACATTGTTGGCATAAAATTTAATCAAAAATCGATTTCATAATAAATTTTAATCAAACTTTCGTGAGCAAGAAATAATAGAATTTTTTGCAATAAAAATTCCCTCACTTAATCAGTAAGGGATCGAAAAAGTAGGACACCGCAGCGCCGTCTTACCTCAGCTTTTGACCTGGTTAAAACCAGGTGGGTGTCGAAGTAGCGGATTTGAAGTTTCCGAGTACAAGCTCGGTCTACTGCCATCAGCCTTTTTTGACTCCCAGATTCAAAAAACATAGATCATAAAACATTGTTGGCAGTCACCAACGCCGCAGCAAATCCTTCATTTATTGTAGCGGGTCAGTTTGGAGTTGGAAAGTCTATTCTCAATTCTTCCACCCCATTTGTGACTCTAGGCTTACTGCTTCTTCTGAGCAGGAGGCTGAGCGGATTCGGTTGATTTTTCTTTTGCAGCATCGTTAGTTTTCTTGGCTGCATCGCTTGTCTTTTTAGCTGCTTCGCCTGCTTTGGCTTTTGTCGCTTCTCCAGACTTTTTAGCTGCTGTACCTGGCTTCTTGGCATCTCCGGCTTTCTCAACTGGTGTCGCAGGCTGTGCAGCGGGCGATGCAGGAGGTGAAGGGGGGGCTGCTTGCTCTGAACCGGAACATGCAGTAAGACTGGTTGCTAGAGCGAGTCCAGCTAGAATGCCGATCGCGTTTGATTTCTTCATGGTGTTTCTCAAGTCCTAATAGATTCTTTGTTCGGAGGAGACACCATAATTTACCCTAGATTGCAAAATCTAACGCAGTCATTATTCGTTTTTTGGATTGTTTCTGAACTGGACTATTGAATTCTGTCGCTGCTCTTTTGCCACAGGCGTTCTAACATTTCAATTTGTCGCTTTAAAGTCTGGCGTTTTTGCTTTTTATGGGCCAAAACTGCAAAAAATATGCTAAAAGGCAACGCAATCGCAATCAGTCCTTCAGAAATGGCGGTAGTATCGCTATCAACGCGAATAGTTGAGATCGGCGATGAGGCTTGAATTGCCCGAAAATCCGAGTGCATAAAAAAGAGTCTCCAGAACAGATCTAAAATTTGATGAATAAATTTTATTGTGGCACTAGGATCTCTACACCTTGCTCTACCATTAGGTTTGTTTAAAGGTTAGGGTTAGCGAATATCGTTATAGAAGCGTTTCAATCTTGTAGCAGAAACACCAAGCCCCCAGAGTATGCCGATGTATAGATAGAGAGCGGTTGCTTTCCAAGCTCCCCATTTTGCGACTCGACGATCGGAGCTTTGGACGATGCGATTGATTTGACGAATTCTGCCTTTGCGAATCAGCCGTAAACAGAGGTTGCCGTCTTCCATAATGGGGAGCGCTTCATCGAATCCGCCACATTCCCAGAAGTCAGATCTGCGACAAAACATGACTTGATCGCCAAATAGTAAACGCAACCCTTTGATAAAGAGATGAGGGCGAAAAAGTAGGGGGGCGTAGTAGGTTTTGAGAAAGTTGTGCAGAGAGATTCCCCAACGTGTTTTGCGATCGCCGGTCATGATCGAGATAAAGCCAGCGCAGGCGATAGCCGGATCGGCTAGAGTTTCGCGGATTAGCGCGATCGCGTCGTCGGGAATTTGAGTATCGGCGTGGAGAAAGCAGAGAATGTCACCCGTTGCCTGGGCGGCTCCGTGATTGAGCTGAATGGCACGACTGGGACGATCGCAGTGAAGAATTTGAGCGAGATTAGTTTGCTTGACAAGAGCGATCGTGTTGTCTGTACTGCCGCCATCGACGATGATGATTTCCCAAGCAGCGGGGGCGAGAATTGCAAGCTGTCTGAGGGTGCGATCGATGCTGCGGCTTTCGTTTAGGGTTGGGATGATGATGGAAACACGAGACATATTATTTCAATCCGAGAAGCGATCGCGTGATCCAAATTTTACGCACGAACAATTCATAAACCAGGAGCGTGATCAAGACGGTTGCGCTGCTGATGATAAGGAATTTTGCAGCAATATTGACGCTCCATTGCACCACGAAAAACGCGATCGTGACTAGAATCGTTTGGTGTAACAAATACACTGGATATGCTGCTTCGTTTAGGTAATTCAGAATTGCATTGCGATGTTGGAAAAAGCGTTGTCCTAAGCTGAGAAATGCGAGAACGCAGACCCAAGAATTTATTCCTCGAAAGGCTTGATAGCTCATGTATGCAAGTGAGTAAGCGCGATCGGGAACGACATCAGCAATCCATAATCCGATGAAAATTGACATCAGCACGATCGCACTTCCGATAATCCAAGAACGATATTGATCGAGCAGTTCGGTAAACTGCGATCGAGCGACTAAGCCATATCCGTAAATAAAGTAAGTCAGGTATAGTAACACATTTGCCCAATCATCGTATAAGTTTTGAAATCCAATCCATTTCGGTCGAAATATCGCTTCAATCAACGCAAGAGGTAATGCGAGTAGAATCAAGTTGATTCGGTAATTCGCAGACTTTAGAAATGAGAATATCGGTAGTGCAACTAGCGAGAAAACAAACAGGTAAACAATAAACCAAAGATGCGCCCATTCAAAATTTCCAGCAGGACGAATTCCGTTAAAGAACTGGGGATAAAACTCGAAGTAAGAGCCTTGAAAGCGCGATCGTGAAAGCAGTGAAAGATAAACCTGTGGCGGGACAAGCACAAACAATCCAAACACGAACGGGATTAATAATCGCTGCACTCTTTCTTTAAGATAATCTTTGGACGATCGCTTCTCTAAAGCAAACCAACTTGCTGCCCCAGAAACAAAGAAAAAGAGCGGCATATGCCACTGATGAATGAACAAAATCAGGAATTCCAACGCTGAATTGGTGGGTTGATTCACCACATAAAACTCACCCAGATCGCCGCGATAGAACACTGCGGCTGCATGAAAATAAATCAATACTGCAACCGCAAAAACGCGCAGCCAGTCTAAATCATTCCGTCGTTTATTCATCGATCGTGGCTCTGAGTTCAGGGTTTAGCAGCTTTCCCCACCGGGCGTTGTAGGGATGAACCGATCGCACCAATCGCCCGTTGTTTTGGTAAAGTGATCGTGCCTCATTTGCCCATTGAAAAATGCTGCCTTCTAGGTTCCATACATCAGTAAAGCCATGCTTCTGAAGCTGTTGGGCAACTTTAGCGCTGCGATATCCCACCGAGCAATATACGACGATCGCAAAATTCTTGGGTAAGTGCTTCCAGTTTGGCTGACGCGGATCAATTCGCTGGGCAGTTTTAAGATGACTCACCGCAAATTCTGGCACAGTGCGAGCATCCAGAAGAATAGGAGGTATTCGGTTAGGATCTTGCAGCCAGCGATCGAGGTCTTGAGTCGAAAGCGATCGAACTGTGGGAAACTGAAACCTTATCCAAAGCTTGAGCAATTTAAATAGAAGTCTCACAGCAAAATAGTCTTACAATTTTGCTCGATCGTACCCTTTCGCGTACTACGTTTATGACTGTCTCTCGTACCATTTGTTTAGGGTTTCTAGCGTTGATTCTGGCTGGGACGGCTCTTCTGATGTTGCCGATTTCGACTGCTAGTGGCGAATGGAACAACCTCGTCACGGCTCTATTTACGTCAACTTCATGCGTCTGTGTGACCGGGCTATCCGTTGTCGATGTGGGTAAGTATTACTCCTTTTGGGGGCAGCTTTTCATGGTGGTGCTGGTTCAAGTTGGGGGACTGGGCTACATGACCGCAACAACGGTGCTACTGCTGCTGCTCGGTAAGCGGCTGGGACTGAGAGAGAAAATTGCGGTGCAGCAGTCGCTTGACGTGCCGGGATTGTCGGGATTGGCGGGGTTATTACGATCGATTATTGCCACAACTCTACTGTTTGAGCTAACCGGGGTGATTTTGCTGATGACGGTGTTTCTGCCGCAGTTTAGCGATCGACCGCTTTGGGCACTGTGGCAATCGATTTTTCACAGTGTCAATTCGTTTAACAATGCTGGATTTAGCTTGTTTTCGGATAATTTGATCCAGTATGTGACTAATCCGATCGTCAATTTCACCGTGTCAGGATTGATTATTTTTGGCGGAATTGGCTATCAGGTGATTATGGAGATGTATTTTTGGGGACGCGATCGCCTCAACCGTAATCCCAGACGAACCAGTTTTTCGTTGAATTTTCGCGTTGCAGTCAGTATGACGATCGTGCTGTTGATTATGGGAACGATTGCCATTCTCGCAACCGAATTCCGCAATCCGAATACGCTCGGTGCACTGAGTTTTCCTCACAAACTCATGGCAGCTTGGTTTCAGGCGGTTGTTCCCCGGACGGCTGGATTTAACACGATCGACATTACTAAAATGACCACTGCTGGATTATTTATTACGATTGCGTTGATGTTTATCGGTACAAGTCCGGGTAGTACAGGCGGCGGTATTAAAACCACAACGCTGCGAGTGCTGATCGATAGTACAAGAGCAGTACTGCAAGGCAAAGAAGTAGTGCTGTCGTCAAACCGTGAGATTCCAGTGGCGCTGATTTTGAAAGCGATTGCTGTGTTGATTGGCTCGATTACAACGGTTATTACTGCAACAGTCTTAATTGCGCTGACTGATCCGGAGATTAGCTTCATCAATATCTTATTTGAAGTCGTATCTGCGTTTGCGACAGTCGGCTTAACCGCATTTGGCACTGGAAACTTATCCGTTCCAGGTCAACTTCTGATCGTGACGGTCATGTATGTTGGACGGGTGGGCGTTTTGCTCTTGATGAGTGCAATTCTGGGCGATCCGAAGCCGAGCTTTGTAAATTACCCTGAAGAAAATCTGCTAGTCGGGTAACATTTTCAAACTATTATGATTGATCGAGATCATTGAGAGGCACAAGAGATCGTGAATCTATCATCTTTGGGATTTTTTCACAGTTTGCGATCGAACAATAAAAATCGACAATTTGCGGTGATTGGCTTGGGGCGATTCGGACGAGCAGTCTGCGCGACGATGCACAATTCTGGCTATGAAGTGCTGGCTGCCGATTCTGATAAAGGCAGAGTTGACCAAGCGTTGAACGATCGCATCGTCACTCATGCTCGTCAAATCGATTCGACTCAGCCTGCTGCACTCCGAGAAGCGGGAATTTTTGAGCAAGATACAGTGATTGTGGCGATCGGCAATTACGTTCAGGAAAGTATTATTACAACGATGAACGTAAAAGAGGGCGGTGTGCCGCATGTAGTGGCAAAAGCATCTTCAGAAATCCACGAAAAGCTGCTGAAGAAAGTGGGCGCGGATCATGTGGTGTTTCCAGAACATGAAATGGGCTGTACTTTGGCACGATCGCTGACTAAGCCCGGAATTTTAGATCGGTTTGACCTCGATCCTGAAAACAGCATCGTCGAAATGATTGCCCCCGAAAGCTTCCACGGTAAATCGATCGCGCAGCTACAACTGCGATCAAACTATGGCTTAAACCTGCTTGCGTTCAGCAAGGACGGGAAGTTCATCATCAATCCCAACCCAAATATGTATATTACGAAGGGAACGGCAATCGTGGTAATTGGAACGAATCGAGATATCGATCGTTTACCGATCTAACCAGCCATAGGATTACCCTGCTTCAATGCGTAGAGTGACGTTTCACGATTGCGAACGCCCCTGTGGAACTTCGCGATTCAAGTTTCTAACTTTCACCCGGAGCATTAAGTTAAGAAGTTGTATTATTTGATTTTGCAATTACGGTATCGAGTTTAGAAATTTCGTTTTTTAGTTTTTCTATTCTGTTACTTAGTTTTGCAATTACGGTATCGAGTTGACGAATTCGTCTTTTAGTTTTGCAATTACGGTATCGAGTTTAGGAATTCCGTCTTTTAGTTTTGCAATTACGGTATCGAGTTGACGAATTCTGCTACTTGATAGCGCGATCGTTATATCTGATAGCAAGTCAATTCGTGAATGCGACAGATCCTTCGCCCCCTAAATCCCCCATTCTGGGGGACTTTGAGAACCTAATCCTTCTTTGGCTTGAAGTCCCCCACTCGTGGGGGATTTAGGGGGCTTCCAAGATTTGTAGCAATTAAAGATCAATTTGGTATGAGCGGACATCGTTCGACAAAATAAAGTGATACCGAATTCAACATAGAATGCGACAGATCAATTTGGTATGAGTCCGATCGCTGAGAATCCCGTGTCAATAGGCTACCGATAACAGTCTTGGATGGTTAGCGACTCAAGGCTGGTAAATTTGCTTGACTTGAGAAACTCATCGATTTCGCCAGTTGAGTCAGGCGATTTGAACGAGATGAGCTAAAGTGATTGCAGTCAAAAAATAGCGATCGCACCATCATGAACGATTCTTTGTTCTGCGTTGAAGACCTTACCGTTGCATATCGGGCTGGACAAAACGCAGTTGTGAAAAATGTTTCGTTTACGCTGCAACCCGGAGAGCGACTCGGCTTAGTCGGTGAATCGGGCTGTGGTAAGTCCACGCTCGGACGGGCAGCGATGCGATTGTTATCTGATGCTCAAATCCAAGGGCAGGTGAAGTTTGAGGGTAAATCGGTGTTTGATTTGTCCGAAACTGAGCTTCAGAAGTTTCGAGGTGAAGCGGTGGCGCTGATCTTTCAAGACCCAATGACGCGACTCGATCCGCTCATGACGATCGGCGATCATTGCTTAGAAACCCTGAAATCGCACGAACCAAACTTATCGACAAAAGCCGCAAAACAACGAGCGATCGACACCTTAAAAGCCGTCAATATTCCCGAAAGTCGCTGGTCACAATATCCGCACGAATTTAGTGGTGGAATGCGGCAAAGAGTCGCGATCGCGCTTGCTTTATTACTAAATCCGAAACTGATCGTTGCAGATGAACCGACAACAAGTTTAGATGTGACGGTTGCGGCCCAGATTTTGAAAGAGTTGACGCGCCTATGTAGTGAGCGAAATATGGCGCTGATTTTGATCTCTCACGATCTCGCAATGATTGCGGAATACTGCGATCGGATTGCTGTGATGTACGATGGCGAAATCATTGAAGCAGGTTCAACGCAATCCGTTTTTCGTTCTCCTCAGCAGGAATATACTCGTACACTGATCAATTCAGCGTTGCATTTGCAAAAAGATTCCGGTTCTATTGTTGAAAATAATCATGCTAGTGCTGCACCAATCTTACGATTATCTGAACTGAAGCAGCACTATACGATCGAATCTAACTTTATCTCTCGCTTGTTCGACAAAAACGATCGCACTATCCGCGCTGTGGATGGCATTGATCTTGAACTTTATCCGGGTGAAACTTTGGGTTTGGTTGGAGAATCAGGCTGTGGTAAAAGCACCTTATCTCGCACGATTTTGCACTTACTTCGACCGACTAGCGGCAAAGTAGAATTTTTTGGACAAAATCTAACCCGCCTCAATCGCGAACAACTGCAAAAACAGCGACGACAAATTCAGATGATCTTTCAAGATCCCCACGCTTGTCTGAATCCGCGCATGACGATCGGCGAAAGTATTGCTGACCCGCTTCTGATTCACCACCTTGCAACCCCAGAAAAAGCGCGGCAAGAAGTGGAATATGTTCTAGAACGAGTCGGACTCACTCCAGTTGAATCGTTTTACCATCGCTATCCGGGCGAACTCTCCGGAGGACAGCAGCAGCGCGTTGCGATCGCTCGTGCCCTGATCACTCGTCCTAAATTAGTAATCTGCGATGAGCCTGTTAGTATGCTAGATGCTACAGTGCAAACTCAAGTGCTGCAATTGATGCAGGATCTCAAACAAGAATTTGACTTAACTTATCTATTTATCACGCATGATCTGTGGGTAGCGCGATACTTCTGCGATCGCATTGCAGTGATGAACGGCGGCAAAATTGTTGAACTCGGTGAAACTCAGACTTTGTTTAAACATCCTCAGCATCCCTACACCCAATCGCTGTTAGGAGCTGCACCCTTGTTAAACAAGATGACTGGCTAATAAAGAAGCTAAAATGCTCAGGAGTGCGTAATCTGTTGTATGACGAAAGCAAATTCTCCAAAGCCAGAAGCTCCAAAACCCGATTCGCTTGAGCAAAATGTCGGTAGTTGGCTCGTTCGCAGCTTGATTTTGTTGGCGATCGTTCTGATCATTGGGCATTTGCAAGGGAAGCGCCCCGAATTTCTGACGTTTGAAGGTTCAGGACGCGGAGCAGATGCGCCCTTAGTTAAGCAGGGCGGCGATCCATACGTTCGGGCGCTGATGCGAACCATCTCGGCGAGTGAGTCAAACGTGCGAAACCCCTACGGTGTAATGTATGGTGGCACTTATGCACAGAGCTTAAACGAGCATCCCGATCGCTGTATTACGATCGTCAATGGCCCTAATATTGGAAACTGCACGACCGCAGCAGGGCGCTATCAGTTCATCACGACCACTTGGCAAGAGAAAGCAAGACGCTACCATCCGGCTCCCGACGGCTTTTTCATGTGGCAGAACTACAGCTTTGAGCCGCAGTATCAAGATGAAGTGGTTTATCGCTGGCTCAGTGACTCCCAAGCTTGGGGGGTAGATATTCCTCAATTGCTCAGAAAAGGACAGGTCGATCGAGTGTTGAAGATTTTGTCTCCGACTTGGACAAGCTTAGGCTATGGGATTGAAACCAACTCAATGAGTGATGCCTTGCCCAGAATCTATCAGCGTGTTTTGCAGCAGGAATTAAAACAAGGCAAACAATCCTCGTTTTAATTGGAACGATCGGGGTAAGCTCTGTGCTTACCCCGATTCAATTAACTATTTGTTGAAGCCGTCGATCGCGTCTTTAACACCCTCGACAATGTTCTTCACCGGATTATCGCTAGTCTTCTGCATTGCAGTTGTAGCCGGAGTTGCATGAAGTTTGGGCTTCGGTTGCGGCGGTTCAGGAATCGGGCCGAGCGGTTGAGGATTTGCGACATACTCGAACTGTCCTTTACCATCCATCGATTGTCCTTTCGCCCAGCGTCCTTCTGCGCTGTCTTCTCCTTCCGAATTGTTCCAGAACTGATAAGCATACTCGCGCTTACCGTATTCATGAGCAATCTTCGGAGTCACAACATCTTCAAAACCATCGCTTCTCAATTCTTCGATCGCTGCTAACCATTGGTTTTGGTGCATCGTATCGCGTGCAATCATGAAGCTCAAATGATCGCGGATGCCTGGATCGTCCGTCATTTCATACAAGCGAACAGTTTGCATCAGACCTTGAGACTCTGCATGTAAGTTCGATCGGAAATCCGCCAATAAGTTACCGCTTGCAGTAATAAAGCGACCATTCCAAGGGAAACCGACGCTATCGGCAGGCATTGCACCTTGACCTGACACAATTTCGTGCTGAGGGTTCATTGCAGCAACAATCACATCTCTAGGATTTGTTCCACCCATCACTGCGCCCACAACCGGATCTTTAACTCCTTCTTCCTGCATCTCAACAGGTGCTTTATCTAATAGATGCGCCACCATTGTTGCCAGCATTTCAACGTGGCCAATTTCTTCGGTTCCAGTATCTAGCAGCAAATCGCGGTATTTTGCAGGGCCGCGACAGTTCCAACCTTGGAATAGATACTGCATCATCACAGTCATTTCACCCATTGAGCCACCAATTAGCTCTTGTAGCTTTTTGGCGTAAATTGGATCGGGTTTAGAGGGTGGCGTAAAATATTGCAAACGCTTCGTATGTAAAAACATGATATTCCCCAAAAAAAAAGAGTGTTCAACAGTTGCTTAGATTGCTTTGGGTAAGCAACCTAATTAAGTCCGAACATCTCATTTCTAGCGGCCCAATCTGTTAACTAAATCAGCCTATAGTTGAACCCTCAAGACATAGATTCTTGAGAGTTTTTCCATCGCTCAACTAATTTGTATCCCGCAATGATTAGCGATATGCCAAACCCCAAAAATGCTAGATCCCACAGCATATAGTGAGCACCGGAATGCACATGATGAATTCCCAGAATTTCGTGGTCGATAATCCCTTCAAACGTATTAAACAACCCTGCCCCTAGCAAGATTAAACCGATAAAGGGCTGACTCGATTTTGGCAGTTCATCGGCTAGATGCGATCGCCACAACAGCGTCACACCTGTGATCGTCAAGAAATAATCCGCAGCATGAAACAAACCGTCTGCCACCGAATGCACTTTCACATCTGCCATATTTGTCATCGGTCGCACAGTGCTTAACATATGATGCCACTGCAAAATTTGATGGAGAAAGATGCCATCAAAAAATCCTGCAAAGCCCATTCCTAATAAAATACTCGCTAAAACGAATCGCTTCGGTAGAGTAGCTGATTCGAGCGGCGCTTGAGTTACGTTCGTCATAGTTAAATTAAACAAACCTACTAATGCCTTGACCGTCTAGACCTCTGTCTAGAGAGCGAAATCAGTGATTGAGTTACATGGCAGTTCTCAATTAGTTGAGGAGGGCCATTTCCTTCTAGCCTTTATGGCTCAAACAAGAGCGCTATATTTACAAGATCTAACTCCAGTTAGGTGGATAGTGGTGCAGTCCCTTTCAAAATTCAGGGGATCGGCAAGCTCTAGTGTTATTTTGTCGATGCCTCAAACAAATCAGTACCTATAGGAGAACTAAACATGGTTGCAACCTTAGATGATACAAAACGATTGATGATCGGCGAACGGTTAGCAGATCTCAGAGCGTTTCAAAGCCTGATTCTCTCAAACGATCAAAAACTAATTGATGCTTGCCCCTACGACGATGTTCGTGAACGATTGCAGAATATGCTCGAAGACGATCGCAAAAACTTGGGCATCGTCGAAACCGTGATTGTGCAATACGGGATTCAAGCTGAGCCAAGTCCAGCGACTCGCATCTTTATCGAGAACTTTGAGAAGATGATGGAGGGTGATCAGTTTACGTACTATCAGAAGCTGATTCACCACGAACTGATGAAGCATGGTCAAGCCATGAGCGGCATCAACATTCACAAAGCGGCTCAGAAAGTGGGAGCAGATATCGAAGTTGCGATCGCGCCGCTCAATACTGTCAATTTTGAAGGTCGAGCGCACCAAGAACAACTCAAAGGAATGCTCGAACAAGTTGGAGTCCGCGAAATGACTGGGATGGATGCGGATCAAGGAATTTGGGCGCGGGTACAAGACGCAGTTGCTGCTTTATCGGGTGTTGCAGGGAGTGTGATTACCCAAAACACCGATAAACAGGACATGAACATCCAAACCCTGATTCGGTTGGATCACAACAAAGTGAATACGATCTTCACTGAGATTGGCGCAACAAAAGATCCGCAGAAGCTGCAAGAGTATTTCGGGCAGCTCTACAAAGACATCTTGGTACATGCGAAAGCCGAGGAAGAAGTCGTCTATCCGAGAATTCGATCGTTCTACGGCGACGAAAATACTCAGGAACTTTATGACGAACAAGCTGAATGGCGACCGATGTTAGAGGAAATTAAGTCGATCGATCCTGCATCGGCGGATCAGTTTCGCTCCAAGATCAAAGATTTGATGGAGCACTTGGGCGACCATATTCGCCAAGAAGAAAGCACTATGTTTGCTGCGATCGACAAAAATTGCAGCACCGAAGAGAAGGAACAAATGGCGACTGAGTTTAAAGCGGTGAAAACAAGAGTACAGCAGGAAATGTCCTCAATGTAGTCGCTAATGTCATCGCTTGAGAGGTGCGTGATTGTGAATAGCGCACCTCTCAAGTAGAGGTCTATTTCTCAGTAAACGCCCAAACTCCGTTCCACTGTTTGGGTATTCCTTGATCGATCAGTTGATTGACTCGGCTGAGGTAAAGTTGTGCGGTTTTATCCATAGCATTCACCGCCAGAACTTTCTCAAATGATGTTTTCGCCGCGATCGCATCACCCTGACAGTAAAGTTTTATGCCTTGCTCAAAGTCTGGCTGTGTTTGAAGCTTGAGCGATCGTACTGCTTCTTGCTCCGCATCTAGAACCTCATAAATTGAGAGAGGTTCGCTTCTGCCTTTGACAATGGCACGATCGAGAAATCGCAGTTGATACTGCTCTGGAGCAGTTAGATTCTCATACGTTTGCTGTGAGAGCAATAGTGATACACCATAGAACTTAGTTAAACCTTCTAAACGAGCCGTCAGATTGACATTATCGGAAAAAGCATCACCCTGCATTCGGCTCTCTTCGCCGATCATGCCTAACATCATATGACCCACATGAATGCCAATTCCAACTTGGATGGGTTGTTCACCTTGACGGTCTTGGTTGAATTGTTCAACGGCTCGAAATAGATTAATCCCTGCTGCGATCGCATCATCTGCACCCTCTGGAAACACTGCCATCATTCCATCACCGAGAAATTTAACAATCAAGCCGTGATGATTGCGAATCTCCGGGCTGACTCGCTGTAGATAGGCGTTTACAAAGGCAAAATTTTCTTTTGGTGTCATGCTTTCAGATAGAGTCGTGAACGATCGAATATCTGAAAACATGACTGCCATTGTTTTACTCACATGGTCGCCGAGTTTCACCTCAGTAATGCTTTTCTTTCGCAGAAAGCGCAGATACTCATTCGGCACAAAGCGACTGTAGGCTTCTAGTAATTTTTCTTGCTGATGGTTCGCTTCAATCAGTTGAGTTTCCCGAATTTTAACGGTTTTAACCATGTGAGTAAACACCCGCGCCAACTGTCCGAGTTCATCATCGCGCTTTGCAACCTCAGATAAAACATCAGGTTGAAACGCATCCCGTTCGACATCGGATGCGGCAGTTGTCACTTTACCGACTTGCTCGATGTAAGCTGCTTGCCGAAGAATTTCAGCCTTAAACAAGGCTTCTGCTTCTTGTCGCTTCAGAAAATTTAGATAAGCTTTGGAATGATAGCGAATCCGAGCAATCAGCTCTCTTGCATCAGGAAGTTTTACTAAATAGTCATTCGCGCCTAGTTCAAAGGCTTTCGCTTTGATCGTTGGGTCTTCTTTGCTTGACAGCACAATTAAGGGAACAAAGCACGTTGTTGCATCGCGCGATCGCAAGAACTGAACCAGTAATAGTCCCTCCATTTGCGGCATGACTAGATCTTGTAGAATCACTGTTGGATGGCATTGTGCAGCAAAGTCTAGCGCTTCAGTCGGATCACTACAGTAGTGGAAGGCAAGGTCTACTTCTGAGGCCAACATTCGCCTGATTGCTTCAGCAATAATCGTTTGATCATCGATGAGTAGCACTGTGATTTGTTCATCGAGTGAAGAAGTCATAGTTATGTGAATCTTAAGGTAGATAGAGTTGCAGCAATTGCGGCTGGGGAAAGCACCTCGATCGCAGCGTTTAGCTCGACTGCGGCTTTCGGCATTCCATAAACCACGCAGCTTTCCTGACTCTGCGCGATCGTTTGCCAGTTCTGCTGGCGCAGTGCTTGTAATCCTTGCGCGCCATCGCGTCCCATGCCGGTGAGTAGAATTGCAGTTCCTTGACGACTCCAGTGTTGAGCTAGACTTTTGAAAAACACATCAACAGAGGGTCGATACACGTACTCGATCGGGTACGGTGTATAGTCGAGCGTGAGGTCGGATTTTAGATAGAGGTGATCGTTTGTGCCTGCAACTAACACTGTTCCGCGTTCGGGTCGATCGCCTGCCATTGCAATTCTCACAGGTAAGCGTGTTTGTTGGCTTAACCAGTCTGCAAAGCCTACCGAAAAATGAGCATCCACATGCTGAACAATGACGATCGCGGCTCTAAAGTTGGTTGGAAGGTCAGCAAGAATCGTAGCGAGTGCTTTTGGCCCTCCGGTGGATGAGCCGATCGCAATCAGCGGCATCAATCCATCTTTGTGAGCGGTTCGACTGTAAGCAGATGAACTGCGATGCGCTGAGGTCAATCGCTTACCCATTCTCGAAATTTTGGCTAGAAGCTCCGTTGTTCCAGCGCGATCATCACTTAGACCAGAGATATCCACAACATCGATCGCCCCTTGCTCGATCGCAACGTAAACAGCCGAAATATGTTCTCGCAGGTTTGTTGTTGTAATCAGAACGCTACAGGCAGCCTGTTTTAGAATCTGCTCAGTCGTCGCAGCAGGTAACTGAGCATCGATCAGAATCAAATCAGGTAGAGTCTGAAGACATTTTGCGACTGCCTCTGTAGCGCTCTGCGCTGTCCAGATTAACTGATACTGCGCCAGCGCTTGCTTGAGTGCTGCAATCTGGTGCATAGAAGGATTGACGATCGCAATTTTCATGTTCAACGACCTACCAAACTGACAACCGCATCAATCAACCCATCATCATGAAAACTACTCTTGGTGAGATAGTAGTCTGCGCCTGCTTCGAGTCCCTGAATTCGGTCTTCTGGACGATCGCGGTAAGACACAATGATCACAGGTAACGAATGCAAGCGAGAATGATTTTTAATGTGCTTCACCAGCTCAATTCCATTCATTTGGGGCATATCGATGTCGCTGATCACTAAGTCATACTGGTTCGTTCGGATGGCATTCCAGCCCTCTGCACCATTCACGGCAACATCCACGGTGTAGCCGCGATTTTCGAGCAGCTTACGTTCCATTTCGCGCACCGTAATTGAATCATCTACCACTAAAATTCTCTTATGCTTCTCAAGAGGAACATCGGCTTCGAGAGAATTCACTCTTGCGAGCTGTCCAGAATTCAGCAGCATATCAATCGATCGCACCATATCAGCAACATCTACAATCAAAATCGGAGTTCCGTCGGCAAGCAGTGAAGTTGCACTGATGTCACGCACTTTTCCCAAACGGGGATCAAGGGGTCGCACCACTAGATCACGTTCGCCCAAAAACTTATCCACAACCAGCCCGTAAGGACGGGATTGATCGCTAACCACGACCACAGAAAGGGCTGCATCCTGAGACATTAGCTCTGGCAATTCGAGAATTTGATGCGCGGCAACCAAACCAATGTGCTGTTGATTCAGGGTGAAATATTCGCGGTTTTCGACATCACTAATTTGCGATCGTTCTACTCTGACGATTTGATCAATTCGGGCTAGGGGAATTGCATAAGGTTTCCCTGAAATTTCAACTAACAAGGTTCGTACCACCGATAAAGTCAGCGGTAACTGAAAGTGAAAGCTTGTTCCTTTACCAACTTGAGACATGGCGCGGACGGTTCCTCCGACTTCTTGCGCCATGCTTTTCGCAATGTCTAAGCCTACTCCCCGTCCAGAAATTTCCGTGACTTGTTTGGCAGTAGAAAACCCTGGCAGGAATAAAAATTCCAAAAGTTCACTATCACTCAATTGTGCTGCCATTTCTGATGTTGCTAGGTTCTTCTGAATCACCTTTTGACGCAACTGCTCTAGATTGATTCCTTTACCGTCATCGGCGATCGTAATCGCTAACATTCCCCCTCGATGCAGCGCTTCGAGGCGAATTGTGCCTTCTGCGGGTTTTCCAACCGCAATGCGCTCTTCAGGAGATTCGATGCCGTGGTCGGTGGCGTTTCTGAGAATGTGGGTGAGGGGCGCTTCGAGCTTTTTGAGGATGTCGCGATCGACAGGGGTAGATTTGCCAATAATCTCTAGCTTGACTTTTTTATTCAGCTTCCGCGCAAGATCGCGAATCATGCGCGGAAAGCCTTGCACTCCATCATTAAACGGGCGCATATTTGAGGAAATGACCTCTCGATAGAGGCGATCAGAGAGATTTGCGGTGCGTTGGGCATAAAGTTCAAGCTCGGTTAAGCGATCGCCCAAGAAGCCGAAACATTCCTGTTCGCGCTGGCGAGCTTCGTGCAGTCGTTCTCTGCTTTCTTGGTCATAGATGCCGCGATCGAGCGAAGTTTGAAGCTGCTCTAGACTGCGCGACAGTTCCCCTAGTCGTCGCTTCAGCAGCATCATTGAGTCTGCGTAGGGTTGAAGCCAGTTTGCTTCGATCAATGACTCTCCTGCGAGTCCCATAATGCGGTTTAAGTTCTCTGCGCTGACTCGCACTACCCGATCTTGGATGGCTTGCTCGGATTGCTCAATGGTTGCAGATTGTTTTGAGCGGTTTGCTTCCAATAGGTGAAGAGCTTCTTCGGTGTTTGGTTCACGGTCTAAGCGCTCAGGCTCGATCAGGGTCTTCTGGCTGGATTGGGCTGCTTGAACAGTTGGATCAAGGATTTCAGCGATCGTCGATCGTATCGATTCAAATGCTGAGTGATTGCGCTTTAACCATTGAGAAAGCTCTGAATTGCTAACTTGACTGATGCCCTGAATCAGATCAACCGCTTGCAGCAGTACATCAACATTATCTGGATTGAGTGTAATTCTGTTCTGTTGAGCCGCAACAAAACAGTCTTCCATAACGTGAGCTAGGTTAACGATCGCGTCAAGTGAGACAATTCGCGCTGCCCCTTTGAGGGAATGAGCCGCTCGCATCAATGTTTCTAGCGCTTGCCCAGATTGAGCATTATTTTCCAGGGCAAGGATTCCGTCATTCAGAATTACGACCTGTGCTTCTGCTTCCAACCGAAATAAATCTAGCATCGAAGCATCTACGCTGGGCGATGCTTCAGGCGATTTCGGTGCTTCAATGAGCGCGATCGGGGTTTCTGATTTAGCTTGATCAACGGTTGCCTCACTGGGTAAAGAACTTGTAGAGGGTAAAGAACTTGTAGAGGGTAAAGAACTTGTAGAAGCTACAATCCGATGCGATGCAGTAACTTGATCAACTGTTGCCTCTACTGATTGCCCTACTGATAAGTGGTTGCTGGATGAACCATGATTTAATGCAGCAGTCGCTCTTAAGGCAGTTTGAATGATGCCTAAGCTCCAGGAATGTTCATTCAACCATTGATCAAGATCTCCTGTTGCCGCCTTGCTCATATTCAACAGAAAACGGCTAGCATACAGCAAATTCTCAACCTGCTCCGGAGAAAGCGTGACCGCTTTGTTTTGAGCCGCGAGCAAGGATTGATGGATTAAATTTGCTAACTCTACGATCGCTTCCAATTTCATCAGTCGCGCTGCTCCCCAAGTCGCATGGGCTGCTTGACTTGATCGATTCAACTCTGCGATCGACAACGGCTGCGTTTTCAGAACAGAGAGCGACTCGGTGAGAACACCAACCTGAACTTCCACTTCGCGGCAAAACAGTTCCAGCTTTGAGTAAGTGTTCATCGATTAAAAAATCTTGTGGTTTAGCGTGTAAAACAATAGTTCAGAATCGAGATAGCTCACTTTCTGATTTTGCCAATGCACAATCCCTTGCGTATATGCTTCAGCCGCTTTTGCCACCACGATCGGGGCATCTTGTAGCTCCGACGAATGAAAGCGAAAGACTCCATGCACTTCATCCACCGGAAACACCCACTTCTCGTCGCCTTGACCCGCCAGAATCATCCGCTTAGAGGAACCTGTCGCCGCATCTTCATCCGCACGTAAGTTCAAAAGATAGCTTAACGAGGCGCACAGCAAAGTTTCTCCCCGAATATTGACTAATCCGAGAAAGAGTTCATTGCTGCGGTGTGGAACGGGCTGAATGACACAGGGCGCTGTCACTTCCTGCAAAATCCGCACGGGCAGAGATAACCATTCCTTGCCCAAGCGAAAAATCATCACAGAAATTGCATCCGCTGTACACACGATCGCGCCTTCGCTTTCCGTATCTTCTGGATCGCTCGGTGCTTCAGAAAGAATGCGAATCCACTCATCGAGATAGTTCTGCTGGGGTTCGCGCTGGAGTAAACTATCTCCCGCTGCTGCATACACCGGACAGTCATAACAGTGCATCACAGTCGATAAGCGATCGCAAGATCGATCGCCCATTACACCGATCTGATTCCAGCAATCATTCAAAGCTGTGGAGTCGATCGTCTGACCTGAAGTTACTAAGTCTTGCTGTATCATCGTCACAACCAGATTCAAACGTTAGCGGGCGCGAGCAATTTCACGACGGAGATTTTGCGCTGCATCATCTAACTGATCTAAGGCGCTGTTTGTTTCTCGCAGAGCATCGACAGTTTGGTGCGATGCTTGACTGAGTTGTTCCATCGCTTCGCTGATTTGATACGCGCTTTCTGACTGAGTTTCCACACTTTGGCTAACCTGCTCGAATCGCGGCGGCAAACTTTGCACTTGCTGAATGACTTTCGCGACTTGATCTCCGATTTTGCTCACCCGATCGGCGCTGTCACCTACGGATCGATTGAACTTATCCATTTCCATCACTCCCACCGAAACCGCGGACTGCATATCTTTAACAATCTGCTCGATTTCAAGCGTGGCAACGGCGGTTTGATTCGCAAGGCGACGAATCTCACGCGCTACGACTGCAAATCCTGCTCCATATTCTCCTGCTTTTTCGGCTTCGATCGCTGCATTGAGCGACAGCAAACTGGTTTGATCCGCAACTTTGGTAATCGTGACCACGACATTGTTAATGTTGTTCGCCTTTGCATTCATTACACCCAGCTTGGATGAAATTGCTGCTGTTGCATCAGTTAATTGACGCATTACGTTGGCCATTTCTACCAGTTCGTCCTGGCTGTCATTTGCAGAAGTTGCAGTGGTTTGCGCCATTCCTGCAACTTGCTCCATTGTTTTAACCAATTTTCGGGAGGTCGATGCGATCGTTTGGGCTGTCGCGGTGACTTCATTAGTAGAGGCAAGCTGTTCGGCTACTGTTGCTTCGAGTTCTTTGCCAGATGCCGCAATTTGCGTTGCAGAGGTGGTAATTTGCACCACGGATTGCTGCAAGCGTCGGATCAAAGCGTTACCAAGATAGCGTCCGAGCAAGATAGCACTTGTAGGCCCCAAAATCATCGCGAGTATAGTCCAAGATCTTGCTTGATTGACATCTTGATCAGCGATTTTTTCAGCTTGTTTTGCGACCTCCTCGTTGATTTTGAGAGATTCGAGTAGCGAGGTCGTTGCTGCTTCAAACGAAACGCGATTTGCTCTAGCACGATCGCGCAGTTGGTTCAACACATCGGGTCTTTGAGCATTCGGATCAGTGGGAGTAAACCTGTTGTCTAGATTTTGGCTGAGCTTAATCAATTCTTCGTGGTCAGTCTTCCAGCGGTTCCAGTTTTCCAATAGCTTCTTATAGTTGCGGTCTTCTTCCTCAGTACGTGGTGTAGTCTCGTACTGCTTGAAGCCCTCATCAATCTGTGCCCATGCTTTTTTAATGCGATCGAACTCTGTCTGACGCTCCTGCGGAGTCAGTCCCGGAATTAACAATGCCCGTTCTGAGGATTCGACCTGTGTTTGTCCTTCATTGACTTTCCAGAGTCCAATTAAGCTCGGCAGGCTGTTACTGCTCAGCGTGTTGATTCCACTGCTGAGGCGAATTGTGCTGACTAGACCCACGAAAGACACAATTAGCACTAACACGCCCATGAAAATAAAGGCGCTCATGATCCGACCTTTGAGAGACTTGTCTTTTAATAGATAATTCATCATTGTTACTCGGTTGTGGTTCAAGGAGTTAGGGGCTGAGCTTCTGAATCCGCTGCTGAAGGAGTTTTGCGCCGCTGAGGTCGCCGCGCCCTTCTTTAATCAAGGCAAGAGAAACTAAGGCCTGATAATGATTTGGGTTGAGATACAGTGCTTTTTGGAAGTAGCGTTCGGCGTGAGTAATTTCGGCTTTGACTTGATGCAAGGTTCCCAGAAGTGTGTAAACTTCAGCATTGGTGAGATCGTGCTGTAGATGAGCATTGCAATGGGCGACCGCGGCATCAATTTTTCCAGCATTGGCAAGTTGTCGCGCTAGTTCTAAATCTGTTAAACCAGTGGGCTGCTGGATTGGTTTTGAGGGTGTGACGCTAGGCTTCGTCATCATTGGTCGCTCTGGTATGTCGCGATGCTCACGATCGCTCTGCTGCTTGACTGGAGCAGTTTTTTGAAACGCAAAGGTAAACGGTTGACGGACTGAAGTAAAGCGATCGCCCGGAACCTTTGCAGCTTCAGATGCACCGACGAATAGTAATCCGTTGGGTGATAACAATTGTTCTAATGTGTTGAAGACTTGCTCACAAGCAGCACGACTGAGATAAATCAGCAAATTGCGACAAAAAATCATGTCGTAGGTCACTTGGGCTGCTGGGAATGCAGTTAAGATATTTCCCTGATAAAAATTGATTGCTCTACGAACGAATGATTTAACTTCATGCCCGTCTTGAGCCGGTTGAAAATAGCGGTTGCGATCGATCCAAGCTTCACCTCGAAACGAATTTTTGCCGTAAATGCCCCGCTTGGCTTTGGCGATCGCTGTCTTACTAATGTCGATCGCATCAATATTAAAGCGATCAACGGATAAACCCGCTTCGAGCAGCGAAATCGCGATCGAATACGGTTCTTCGCCTGTTGAGCAGGGAGCGCTCAAAATTCGCAGCGATTCCCGCGATCGCGCTTGCTCGATCAGAAACTCAAACGGCTTTCGATCGCGAAAAAAATAAGTTTCTGGTATAACAATCTGCTCGATCAGCGTCTCTAGGGCTTGTGGAGAGGACTGTAGCGTCCTGAAGTAAGCAGGAATATCCTCAGGATCGCACTGGGCTGCAATGACTCGCTTGAGGTTGCGGGTTCCAATTCCCTCGACATCGATCCCGATCGTTTGATTGAGTAAGGCTGCGATCGCGGCGAAGCTCATTTCAGTTGCGACTCCCCTGACGCTGCTAGATAAATCTGCTGTACATCCGCAAACAATCGATCAAGATGAATCTGCTGAATCATGCCGCGATCGTCTAGGATCATTCCTCCTAAATAGGGAGCGGCATTCATATGAACGGCGTTAGAAGCAACAAATTTTGCTTTGGGTTTATCCAGGGTTTGAATCACTTGTTCTGCTAATAATCCTAGATAAGAAACCGTAGATGCTTCCGCAGACTTCACCATGATGATGCGGCTACTCAACTGGAAGCGACTCGGTGTTCCCTGAATCAATTCGCACAGATCAACCACGGGAACGATCGTGCCGCGATAGTTCAGCAATCCTGCGACGTATTTAGGAACGTAGTGCAGTTTTCGCAGCGGTACGCTCGGAATCACCTCCACGATATGAGAACTTTCGATCGCGTAAGGATCTTTACCAACGCAAAACAATAACAGCAGCATCGGAATGTCTTTGAGGTTTGACACCCTCAGTATTCCCAGGCTGAATTCATAAAAAACATACAATTCCGGCTGTATTTTAGGTGAACTCTCGGAAAACCCAGTAGGAATTCGGATTCAGCCTCAATTCTTTTACCGAGATTCTACGGATGATACGGAATCGCGGCTGAGCGGAAGTTAACGGCTCGACTGCGATCGCTTTAAATAACGTCCTTGCGGTGAGCCTAGAATTTGTCCTCGATCGTAAATGAGATTGCCGCGCAGCATCGTTTGCTTGACTCGCCCGGTCAGTTCCATCCCCTCAAACGGTGTATAGCCCTGCTTAGAGAATGATTCAGCAGCCTGAACTACAAAGCGTTCATTCGGATCAACTAACACAAGGTCAGCATCATATCCGATCGCGATGTCCCCTTTTTGCCAGAGTCCAAACCGTTGTGCAGGATTCCAGCAGAGCAATCGCGCCATGTGGTCGTAGGACATTCCCCGCTTACTGCCTTCGCTCAGAACGCCTGAGAGGAGATATTCTGTGCCCCCAAAGCCCGATTTTGCTAACCAGATGTTGTCTGGGTCTTGGAGACTGGCTTTCTTTTCGGCAGAGCAGCAAGCATGGTCGCTAACAATCCAATCAATCTGATTTTGTAGCACCGCAGTCCACAGAAACTCGACATCAGCGCGCGATCGAATCGGTGGATTGACTTTCGCCCATTTCCCGGTGGGAGCTTCGACATCAAGAAGCAAATGCCCGATTGTGACTTCTCGCTTAAAGTTGATATGCGGAAATGTAGACTGCATCATTAGCGCTGCTTCAACCGCTTTACGAGAACTTAGATGCAGCAGATTGATGTTAATACAGTTTGTTTCATGAGCGAGATAGGAGGCAATGCAAATAGCAAGCCCTTCAGAGTGGGGAGGACGGGCAGCACTGTAAGCACTGAGCCCAGTCAGGCTTGAGTCCTGCTGAACGATTTTGGTATAAGCATTGAGAATCTCAGCAATTTCGCAATGTAGACTAAGGCTGATTGAATCAGCCGGATAGCGCTCTCGTAGTTGAGCTAAACCCCGCATGATGAATTCAAAGTGAGCAAAGTCATAGCGTTCTTCTTTGTTAATCATCAAAAATAGATTCTGCTGATCGGATAGACCATGCAGACCATAACCACCATAAAACATAAAAATTTTGAACGAAGCGACCCCATATTGCTCAAACAACCATTGCATTTCATCAATGTGCTGAGCGCTAATCGGTGCAATGTGATAGCTATAATCGACGAAAAAGTTACCTTCCGATCGAGATAGCACCTCTGGGAAAAATTGCTGATAAGAGCCACCTTTATTGAGATAGTATTGTCCAGTCCGAATGTAGTTGAGGCTGGTAGTTACGCCTCCCATTGCGGCGGCTTTGCTTTCTGCGATCGCATCTTGTTCTAAGGATTGATAGATGCCAATGTGCATATGAGCATCTATCAATCCAGGAAAAGCGAGTAGATTCTGAGCATCGATGACCTCTGTTGCCTGTTCTGGGCTGATCTGTGACGCGATCTGGGCAAACTTACCATCCTTAATGCCTAGATCTAAGTGCTCTACACTAGATTGATGTGGACGAACGACACGCACGTTTTTGATCAGTTTATCCAGAATGCAAGGTTCAGACACAGCGCCTCCTACAAAATCAATAAGAACAATTTCTTCATAACTCTTAGAATGAAATCGTGACGAGTTTGCTTCTAAGCTAGGAGAAAGAACAATGGAGCAATTTAACGAGTATCATTTAGATCCCAAGCAGTTTACTTTTCTGAATATGCTTCAGGAGCAGTGGCAAGCGATTCGCGATGAATTTATCGCATTTAAGCAAAATGCTTCCCCAGCGGAAATGCAGCTTGCTCTTGATGTCATGGGGCCTAAAAGCCAAACGATCAAGACCAAAGGTAAATCGAAATATAGTGCCTTTGGTGTGTTATTTCAAGGAATGTTTATTGAACAATACATTCAGGCACATCGAATCAAATATCCCCAGTATGAGTTACAAGATGTGTCAGAAAAAGTATTTGAGTTAAAAGAGCAATATTTCCCAACATTGACAGAAGCGATCGTTGCAACAAATTCAGCTTATGATGGCATCCTGAGAAACGTATATTTCGGAACGTTTCTTCCGGGGCTAGATGTCAAGCTTCATGTGAACTATAACCCTCACATGAATCGCGGCTATCTGGGATTGATTGTGCCAGAAGGCGATATCGCGATGAAAATTTGCCATGACAAACTTTACTGGCACGAAGGCGAGTTTATGGTTCTAGACCACAGCTATCCGCACTGTCCACATAATTATACTGATGACGAAAGAACAGTCCTAGTAGTTGATTTCTTCAAAACGGATCAGCCTAAATCAGAAGTGATTCAGTTTGAACGGGAATTAGTCAAACAGCGTATGGAAGAGAATCCCTACAGTTTGGGCGTTTTTGGTAGGAATGATAAAGCGACCCCAGAAGACTTTATTAAGTATGGTTTGAGCCACCAGTTAGAATGGGATAGAGCGCTCGGAAGTGCCTGAATTAGCAGATTAATTCAAGCTAAATGAGTAATAAAAATTTGCGTAGGGAATTGCGGTCTGCTACTGAGCAGTAAAGGCTTTCTCTACGCTTGTTTTCTTTGCTTCTCTAGACAAATTGCGGCTCTGATCGACTAGCAAGTAGGCTGCGAATGCAGCGATTAGAACATTACGAATATTGAGAACAAAAAGCGCAATGATTCTCAAATTAAGCAATCTACCATATAACACTGGATACACCAGAAAAGTTGTCACAGAGATTGCGGTAATAAAGGCAATCGTAATTCGATTTAATCGCAAGAGCGGTAGAAAGGGTAACACCCAAACGAGATATTGGGGTGAGAAAACTTTAGCAGTAATCATAAACACAAGCAGCGTGATTGTGATGTAAGTTGCTAGAGTTCTGTATGTGATTTCTCCACTTGCTGCGTATTCCTGCCGAAATCCTTTTACGCAATAAAACAGCGTAATTCCTAATAAGCTCCAAGTGAGTATGGGTAGAACTTTGAGGATTGGAGTCGCAATCTCTGATGTGAAATGAAAGGCTCCATAGTTTAGCTCAAAGGAAGCATCAATGAAGCCGAACTTGCTCAACAGTAGCAGAATTCCACCCGGTAAGGTCTCGATGTGTAGTCCTCGTTGTCGGTGATAAGTCAGAAAGCTGAAGAACTTTTCTTGTGCAGCTAATGCAAAAGGTAAAAAAATCACAGCAACGGTGAGAATGTTGCCAAGTAAAAATTTTGCGCTAGCTTGATATTGCCGCTTTGTGAAGTAGTAAATCGAAAAGATAGGAATTAGAGCGACTGGATAAAGTTTTGCAGCAATTCCCAATCCTAACCAAATTCCCGCCTGAGTTGGGCGCTGTTTTAGGACAGCCCAAAATGCAATCACAGTTAAAAGCGCTGCGAAGATATCATATCGACAAAACACAACGATAAGGTTAGGCACAATCAGTGCTGCGTAGAAAGAGATCGTTCTAATCGCGGCTTTTTTAGTCTGCCAAGCCGCAATAATTCGCGAAAGTACGACTGCAATCAAGTGGCTAAAAAAAGCATTTTGAATAAATAGAAGAATTGCATACGCTGTAAAATTCAGCGGTTGCACAACGCTAGGCAATTGGGGAAGAGCGATCGGTAACAGCGCCAAAGGAGGATATTCAAAATTGAAATCAGTATAAGGAAATTGTCCTTTTAACAAGTTGAGCGAATAGTCGTAATAAATGCTGATATCGTATTGCTGATACTTACGCACTAGAAATAGAAATGCAATGAATAACAGCGATACAAAAATGAGTTCGATTCGCAGTGTGTTAGAAGTCGGTCTTGCCAATTTTATTCTCATCACTCAGGTATCCTAAAAAGCGATTACTTCTGCATGACACTGCCTTTCTGTCTATCAAAGTTTAATTGTCACTCATACGTCTTTGAATACTTTTTGTGCAAGCTTTTTGCCAATAGCAGAATGAAGAATTTAACCTGCTAAACACATCTATCTAGAGTAGGAAAGCTAGACTCTAATCAAAAAATGAAGCATATGTAAATCGTTATATCAGTTAGATTTGCCGTCGCTGCCTAAATATTCTCGATAGCCGCAGATTTGATTACCCCGGACATCAAAAGAGACTGCGACGCGATTTTTGTAAGGATTTCCCCACATCAATCCCTCGTCGCGAAATTCAAATACAACGGTCGTTTCGTTACTGGTTACGCGATCGAGCGTCAATTTCAACCCCGTTTCATACACTTCGGAAACATAGTTGAAAAACTCGATCGCTCTTGCTTTTCCAACATTTAATCCATGAAATTTGCCCAACGGAAACCAAAATGAAAAATCATCGGTGAGCATATCGAAGAAGGCTTGCCACTCCCCCGTTGCAAGTCCATGTTCAAAATGCGCAAAGGCTTGTCGAGCAACGGCTAATGTATTGACTGATTCTATAGTCATTTTTGGAACCTCACGACGACCTTACCGCAATTTTGACCACTCAATAGGTATTCTACGGCATCTGGAATCGACTCAATGCCATTAAAAAGGGTAGAGTCAACTGCAACCTTGAGCTTATTTGCGTAAAACAAATCGAGTAAGCGCTCGCGGGCTTCCTCTGCAAATTCGGCGAAATGCGGCATCAAAAAACCACGCACCGAAGCCGATTTCCAAAACAACTTCTGATAAATTCGAGGTTGAGTAACAGATTCTAAATCACTCATATACTCGGAAATAAAACCCACCACTACTAATCGCCCTCGTATGGCTAAATGATTCACGCAAGTATCAAAGACCTGCTTACCAATACAATCAAAAACTAAATTGATTCCATTGGGATATTCTTGTTGAAGAACTGTATCGAGTGTTTCGGTTCGGTAGTTAATAATGCGATCGCAGCCCAAACTCTTTAATAATTTCACCTTCGCCTCAGAGCCGCAAATCCCAATCACATGATTTCCAGCTAACTTGGCGAGTTGTACCGCAATATGTCCGACTCCGCCTGCTGCTGCCGTGACTAAAACAATTCCTTCGCTCGTCATTTCTCCCACTTGCTCAAGTGCGACCAGGGCTGAAACTCCGGTCGGCATTAGGGTTAAAACTTCAGGCGTAGCCGCACGAATTTTCACAGCTAGATTTGCCGCGATCGCTTGATACTCCCGATAGCCTCCCCCTCGGACTGTGGTTGCAACAGCATCTCCAACTTTCAGGGTATGAACATCTTGAGCGATCGCGACCACTTCGCCCACGGCTTCGACACCTAGATCAAAGGGTGGCGTAAGATTCACATAGGGAACGTTTCCTTTACAAAGCAAAGTATCAAATCCAGCATTGATGCCAGCGAACTTGTTGCGAATTAGAACTTCTCCAGGATTCAGGACAGGAATCGGCAGTTCTTCAAGGGCGATCGCCGAACGGAAATCATCGCTGAAGCGTTGAGCAACAAGCTTTTTGTAGGTTCTAGAAGGCATGGCAACAGTTGAATCGATCGACGCTTTTGATTACGCATTTCATTCAATCATGAGTCCGGTTGGCAATCAGGCTGTAGCATTAAAAATTGACTGACTCAGACTGACTGGCGGCTCGACGAGCCATCTGATACCAAATTGATTTTTGAGTGCTACAGATCTTGGAAGCCCCCTAAATCCCCCACTCGTGGGGGACTTCACGCCAAATCTGTTTCGGATTCTCAAAGTCCCCCAGTATAGGGGATTTAGGGGGCGAAGGTCTGTCGCATCAACAAATTGATTCGGTATGACGATACGCTTTCAGGTCTACTTAAAAACTGTAAAAGTATGGGCGAAGCCGATCAATCCTCTGCATTCCCAGCAGCGACCAATGATTTTTTAGAGGCAGCTTTAATCCCAGAAGACTGGGGTGGAGACGGTCGAGGACGGATGAATTTGTCTGGACGACGAACGGCGATTGCCTTCGGCAACAGCGAAGCTCCCGCTTCAGAGTATGTGCCTCGTCAATATCAACTCTTTGATAGTCATCGTGTCCCTGAACAAGCGTGGCAAATTCAGGGAATACCAGAGCAGCCTGCGATCTGCCGAATGCTTTCCTGGAATGATCATGGCGCATCGACAGCCAAAGTTTTGCTGCCAGCCCAATTTGAAATTCCTGCAGGCAGATTCACAGCAGACTTGGAGATCTTTGTGCTGAGCGGTGCGATTCAAGTGGGAGCATGGAAACTCAGCAAGCACTGCTACTCTTTCATTCCAGCAGGAGTGAGAGTCGGAGACTGGAAAGTGCTAAACGGTGAAAGCGCGGAAGTTTTATGGATGGAAAATGGTCGTCTCCAGTATCAAGATTTGCCGAATCATCCAGAAGCTAGACTCGGTGAGTACATTCCTGTATTGGATAGCAAATTGCTGCCTTGGGGAAAGACAGACACAGCACAATTTATCGCAGCAAACAAGAAGTGGCTGAGAAAAGCAGCGAATGGAGGTGGAGTGTGGTTACTCGCCCTTTTGCCACATTATGACGGCAAGCAGATGATGATTCAGTCCTATAACGAAGAGGCATATGGCTTGGCGGGATGGTGCGATATCGGCGACTACAGATTCGCCAAAAATCACTTTTGCTATAGCCCCAGCTTTAGCACACTTCCCAGACATATCTCAGAAGATGGTGGTTTATTCTTTGTCCGGGTCGATAGAGATTTATCCCAAGCTGGAACGGTTTTGTCCTATGGTCATTCAGGCTGACTTGGGCGTTGTCGCTCTTCTTGAATGAGCGTGCGTTGATAGATTTGGTTATTTTTGAACCAATGCCAAGTGCGAGCGCGATAGTTGTTACAAGGACTAATTTGGATCATTTCATAAAGGTAAAAGTCTGGAATTGATTTGTAACTGAACCAAAGAATTACCGTGGAATCATCAACTTCCCAAGCATGACCTTTAATACGCTCTGTATCAAACCACAGCTTTTTATCGCAGTAGGCTCCGGGAAAGCGATGTTCTTCTTGCTTGCCGTTGTCCCAGGTGTAGCGATTGATTTGATAGTAGGATGACAGGTCATCTTGGGGAAATTCACAGGTGAGATGAGAGTGATGTCGATCGAGAATGGTTCCGTTACAGTCGATCAAGGTATAAGTTCCAATCCAGTCGCCTTCGTGTCGAGCAAGAACCGGCATTTCAGTCCGAATATCTAACATGATCACCTCCTATACATACCACCAAGGATTAAACACAGGCTTTGTTTTAATCAAATACGCTTTCTTTCGCATAAAACGTTTTAGGGCTGCGGCTCCCATGCGTGAGCCTCCTATTCCAGAGTAGTGAAACGCATTCTTTTCTCCTTCGTGAATCAAAGCTGTGAGGGCTGCATCATTAATACTGATTGCGCCTGCTTGAATACGATCGCCAACTTCCAATGCTTCTGAGGTTGAGCCTGCGAATACGGCTGCACCTAAACCATAAATTGTGTCATTTGCAAGCTCGATCGCTTCTTCAACCGTTGCAAAAGGCATAATGGGCATAATCGGCGCAAATGTTTCTTCGGTCATGATTTTCATGGTGTGGTTTACCTCAGTTAAAACTGTGGGGTAGCACCATAAACCACCGTCTAAAGTCTCAATCTTTCCACCACACTGCACGATCGCGCCCTTGTTGATCGCATCTTGTAGGTGATCTGCAATGATTGCTGCTTGTCGTTCGGCAATAATCGGGCCAATTTCACCATCATTAAGGGTTGGATAAGCTAATTTAAGTTGTGTTGCTTTGGCAATCAGTTGCTCGGTGAAGGGTTGAACAATGGCTTGATCGACATAAATTCGCTCAATCGACAAACAAGATTGTCCGGTATTCACCACTGAACCCCATAGAATTGCGGAAGTTGCAAGGTCGAGATCTGCGGACTTTAGAATGATCGCTGGATCTTTTCCTCCAAGCTCTAAAAATGCTGGAATGAATCGTTTTGCGGCAGCTTCTCCCACCTGTCGCCCAGTTTTTATACTGCCTGTAAAGCAGATTAAGTCAACTTGCTCGATTAAGGCGGCTCCTGTGTCTCCATCCCCCTCAACAAAAGTCAAGATGTCTCGTAGTTCAGGAACTTCATTGACGGTATCGAGTAATGGGTTGATGAAACGAGGCGCAATCTCACTGGGTTTGACAATCACAGCACAACCCGCTAATAAGGCTGGAATCGTATCAATCAGAGATAACAACAATGGGAAATTCCACGGACTGATCACACCCACAAGCGGATAGGGAACAGAATCCTGCTGTAGGTGAATAAATGGAATTGCTGTAGGCTTCTCGATTTCCTGTAATAGTTCTGGAGCGAGTTGACACCAGCGATCGAGACTCGACAGCACCGAATCAACTTCTAATGCCGAAATGTCCAATCGTCCTGTATCTGCGACTAATGCCTGAATTAATGGCTCGGAATGCTGTTGAATCGCATGTTTCCACTGCTGCAAGGCTGCAATTCGCTGCCCTAACCCAGCGGATTGCCAAGCAGGTTGAGCCAAACGCAGGCGATCGCACTGTTGAGAAAGGTCTGCTGAAATAGGAGGCATAATCCAGGCATCGACGTTACCAGTGCGAGGATTGCGAACAGGAATCTGAGGCATTTAAATCACTCCTCGTTGAGCCAAGCGCTCGATCGTGGCTAATTGAGTTTGGATAAAGTGTTTTCGCTCGATTTCACCGTTTAGCATGGTATTGCGGGGGTAAAACTCGGAATTATGATAGCTATCCACATACGCATCAAATCGCTGGCGTGCAAGCATATTTCCTAGTCCGGGCTGCCGACGATAGCGACGGAGTGCCGCTAAATCAACTTCGGCAAACGCTGCCATACTTTCCCCTGCTCCGGTTTCAGCTAACACTAATCCTCGATAATCCACAATCTTTGAACCCCCATCGACTGATGCGATCGGAATTGAACTATCCGCGATTCCGGCGGTGTTCGACGAAATCACATACATCATATTTTCAACTGCCCGGCTAACTTTTGCAGCTTCTTTGGGCGATCGTGCTTGTCCATAAATTTCTGAAGTGGGATGAATTAAGATTTCTGCTCCCCGCATTGCTAAACAGCGTGCGACTTCTGGAAATAGAATCTCATCCGATGCAACAGCGGCAAGATTACCAATCTCGGTTTTCGCAACCGGAAACACACCCTCTAGCCCGTAATGTTCAAGATACTGATCCCAAACATCATGAGGCGTTGGCGCAAACAGCGAGTTCAACCGACGATACCGTAGAACGACAGATCCACTTGGATCTAAGACGAAACAAGTTTGAAAATACAAGCCCGGAAAATGTGGATCAAGTTCGTAAGCATTGCCTGCTAGGAAGATGCGATGTTTTTGAGCAATCTTTCCCAATGCTTCATACTCTGCGCCTG
Source organism: Cyanobacteria bacterium FACHB-DQ100 (assembly GCA_014695195.1). Classification (NCBI taxonomy): domain Bacteria; kingdom Bacillati; phylum Cyanobacteriota; species Cyanobacteria bacterium FACHB-DQ100. Next base: position 276,051 of record JACJNW010000032.1, read on the forward strand.
ATATTTCTAAACAAGCTTTGTCTGCCCAATCTTCTAGAGATTCGCCCATCGGAAAGCCTGTGAGAAAATACTCTGGTAATACGATTAAACGACAATCAGACCCAATAAAAGCTAGGCTCACAGCAATCTGCTGATCTAAACGATCGAGGGCTTGCTGCATTTTTAATCGCGCGGAAGCGCGATCGCGGCTTTGATTGATCGCGTGACAGGTGACTTGAAGTGCTAATGCCTTGTAAGCCAGCCCGTTTTCCATCAGTTTCATGTTAGTTTCATGTTAATTTAAGCGATGTTGGTTATTCTTTGACTCTAGAATGATGTGTGGGACTCATTCTTATTGAAGGCGATGAAAGCAAGAACCTTACACGATCGTCTTAAAAATTTAATCTGGGCAGGCTGATGATTTCAACTCAACTTCTGGATGCTAAATACTGGGTGAAGATTCGATCGTCGCTTGATCCGGCACGATCGAACTATTTAATCTGGACTGGCGCGATTTACTCGTTTGTCCCCGGTGAGAAACGGCAATGTTTGTTCAAGATGGTTGGAATGAGTGTGAGCCGTTGTCTTCCAACTGAAGAAAATTGCTGGGCGTTTACCTCCAGAGAGTTAACGTATTACTTAGATCCTAAAACGGGCGAAAAGCTTCAAACTTGGACAAATCCTTGGACTGAAGAAACTGTACCTGTGATGCACGTTGCCAACAATCCGATTCAAGGAACCTTTAAAGGACAGTTTCCTGCTCAACTGGATGACGAAACCACAACGCTTACATTTGATATCTTTCCTGCTTATCCAAATCCATTGAATGATCCAAAGTTCGCGGAATACTTTCCAAATCCTAATTATCAAGCGGCAGAATTGTTCAAATTTGTTGTTCCATCTGCCGAACTCTTTGATGAGCAGCAACCTTCCGTTTCAAAAATATGGTTAGGTTGGGATCGGATTGGCCCTTGGCTACCTTGGATGAAAATGGGCGATCGCGCTGGGCACTTGATTTACAGCGCTTCAGGCTGCAAAGTAGCGGGATTTGATCAGCTACCGCAATTACTTCAAGACGAAATTAATACCCGAATGCCGCTCTATCGGGATGCACCGGCAGCACCGCTGGATACGGAAGATATGACTTCCTGGCTCTATTTCCAGCAGCATTTTGATGCGTATCTCGCTAAGGAAACGTTTCCGATTCCAGCCGCTTAGCCTTCAATCAGTGTCCAAAAATAACCATCTGGAGCGATAAAAGAAAAACTACGATCGCCAAACTCATCCCGAACAATCTCAGTCACGCTGCGAGCCGAACTTGCTGTGATGCGATCGTGATAGTTCTCAATCTCTCTTACCCGATAGGTATAAAGCGACAGACCTAAGCATCCGGGTTGTGCTCGATCGAACCGACTCGGCAATGAATAAGCTTCTGGAAATCGCACAATATACAATCGTCCCGATCGCGCTGATTGCCAATCAGTAACAGACGATCGTGGATCATCAAATGCAGTCACAATGAACTTTTCGCCGGGTTGTAAGTCAAAAATTTCCCGTCCTGCCTGCGAAGATTCATAACTTGTCTCGACATCATCCCGAACGCGCAAGAGTCCCAGAACATCTTCATAGAACCTCAGCGTTTCCTTGCGATCGTCTTGAACAATCAGCCCCATATGCGTAATCTGACTCGCTTTCAAGGCTGCCTGCTGATTAATTTGACCATAGTTCAGCACCGTGTATCCAAAGCGTTGAAACAGTACCTGTCGAGTGAGCGGTTGCAGCAATAGCATTTCTCGAACCCCGATCGCGGAATCAATAAACGGGCGCATTTGGTGCTCTTTGTTGTAAATCTTTTCCCAGTGCGGCAATGTATAACGAATTGGAAGTCCTGCTCGATCAGCTTCTTCCGCATGATTGAGAAGCGTTAAAACATCTGCTGTCATAGTCGTTGCCCATCGATTCCCTCTGACTTTCATTGATTCCAGCGCTAAACCCTCATTTCGGGGCTGTTCCCATTGCATTAAACGGATTAAGCCGTGATCAGATGCTTGGTGACTCAGGCGAACGGATTGCAATGAAGAGTCCACTTGATAGAGGGTTTGGGCGATCGCAGCAGAAAGTTTTCCTGCTTGAGCCATCTCATATCCAAAATGCTGCCAATACTCGATCGCGGATTCTATGTCAGAAACACCGATACAGACTTCGTAAATTCCAGCGATCGCAGAGGACAAAGACATAACTATTCTAAGAAGGTCAACGATGTCATTGTGTCAGCCGATGAATTAGATTGCAACTTGTAACGTTTTTTGACAAACACCAATGATGTAACACTTCTCCAAAGATTGCTATAACCCTATGTGGGTCACAATGCTTTACTTCAAGTAACTATAGGATACTGTCGGTAACTCATACCAGATTGATTTGTGGATGCGACAGATTCTCGCCCCCCAAATCCCCCACGCGTGGGGGACTTCAAGCCAAATCTGTTTCGGATTCTCAAAGTCCCCAGTATGGGGGATTTGGGGGGCGAGAATCTGTCGCATCCACAAATCAATCTGGTATTACATGGCTGTAATTATCTGGCAAATGCTGCGGCTCTACTCCTTAGAAACGGGGTAAACCTCTGCACCATCCCATCTTAAGCTAGATCAAAGTCATGGCGGCTAGTAGGAACAAAGCTAAGCCCATAGCATTCTTCCCAAAAACAGCCAAAACAACCATGCAATGTAATGAATGATAACGATCGCCCAAAACGCAGCTTGATAAGGCTCTTTCTGACTTTTGTGCCGCAGCATTCGCTGGGCGATAAACCCACCCAACCATCCACCTGCAAGTTCACATAGATGTAGCGTTTGTTCAGGGGTGCGCCAGTCCTTGCGGTTAGCACGAGATTTATCATCAGCGTATAGCGCGTAGGTTACTAAACTCATCGTATGTTAACAACGAAAGCTTATTAACCAATCTTTCCATCTAAGCTTGTAGTAGCATCAACCGAGTCGGCTCAAGCTGAACAAACCAAGGAAAATCTTTGTATTTTATAACGTTCCATTTCTCTTTGAAAACTTCAGCTTGAATGTGATAATCCTGTCGATCGACAATATCCGATGTGAACTTCAGAAAAACGGTCATTCGGTGCGGCGTTTCACTTGTGGCAACCAACCAGCAAGGAAACGCATTTTCCGCAGTTGGATCGTCTGTAAATCGAATCTGATGGGCACGAATTCCGGCATAAGCGAATCGATCGGGTAAGGGTTCAATTACTCGTAAGCGAATGCCCCAATCTATTGCATAAATCTCTTGTTCTGTGATGACTTGGACTGGAGAAATGTTCTTGCATCCGGTCAGTTGAGCCACACCTAATCTACCGGGTCTTGCAAAAATGTCATGCTTTGAACCATATGCAAGCGTCTGTCCTTGCTCCAGAACAATCAAATCATCACACACTCGATACGCTTCTTCTAAGTTGTGAGTGACAAACAAGCTCACGCCCTTAAACTCTCGGAGTCGTGCAATCACTTCTTGTTCCATTTGGCTCCGCAGAGGGGTATCTAAGGCTGAAAAAGGTTCATCGAGCAGAACTACCTCTGGCTCACTTGCAAGTACCCGCGCTAATGCAACTCGCTGCTGTTGTCCGCCAGACAATTGATGCGGATAGCGATCGCCATACCCTTGTAATTGTACTGAATCCAATTGAGCTTCGATGCGCTGACGTGCTTCACGTTTAGCAAGAGACTTTGGTAAGCCAAAAGCAATGTTTTCTGCAACAGTTAGGTTCGGAAATAAAGCGTAGTTCTGCACCAGAAAACCGACTTTGCGATCGCGGCTCGGTACATTAATTCCTGCCTTTGCATCAAACAAAACTCGTCCGTTGAGAACAATTCGTCCTTGTGTTGGACTTTCCATTCCTGCAATACAGCGTAGTAACATACTCTTTCCTGCACCTGATCCCCCTAGCATTCCTAGCGTTGATTTTGTTGCACTGAAAGTCAGATCTAAGTCGAAGGCTGGAAGCTGCTTTTGAATGTCAACAAATAAACCGGATGAAGTTGGAGAAATTGCTGCAACTGCTTTATGATTTGGCTTTCTGGCGGTTCGCAGCAGTTTCAATTGCTGCTGTCGGTCTTGCCAGAAGTTGACCGCAAAGATTCCAGACAGCGAAATCAATAGAATCATCACTGCCCAGAACCAAGCCTCATTCATTGCGCCCGCTTCTACAGCAAAATAAATTGCCATTGGAATCGTCTGCGTTTGTCCAGGAATGTTGCCTGCTAACATCAAGGTCGCCCCGAATTCACCTAATGCCCTGGCAAACCCCAGTACCGCACCTGCTAACACTCCCGGCAATGCTAAAGGCAGCAGAACTCGACGGAACACTGTCCATTCTGAAGCTCCTAAAGTCCGAGCAACGGCTAAGAAGTTCTCGTCAATCTGCTCGAACGCTCCTAATGCGGTTCGATACATCAAGGGGAATGAAACGACTGTTGCCGTGAGCACGGCTCCATACCAGGTGAATACAAGGCTGAAATCGATCGACCCCAACAACTGCCCCACCCAGCCATTCTTACCAAACACCAACAGCAGCAAAAAGCCCACCACAGTCGGCGGCAGGATCAACGGAGAGACAAAGATTCCTTCAAGAATAAATTTTCCCTTGCCGCGATAGTTCAGCATCCAATAGGCAATAGCGACTCCTGCAAAGAAGGTAAAGACAGTTGCGATCGCGGCTACTTTCAGCGAGATCCACAATGGAGACAGATCAAGGGGAACAGTCATTGCTACATTCATTCGACAAAATTGCTATTTCGGCCCAATAAATCCGTACTTGCGGAATACGCCTCTCGCTTCATTACTGGATAGATACTGCAAAAAGGATTTGGCTACATCGACATTCTTGCTGCTCTTCAACACTGCTATCGGATAAACAATTTGCGAATGAAAGCTCTCAGCAGCAATGGCAGCAATTTTCACTTTATCGGAGATCTGAGCATCGGTCACATAAACAAACCCTGCATCCGCATTGCCGCTTTCAACCGCCGCGAGAACTTGCCGCACATTGTTCGCATAAACGAGCTTAGAGTTGAGATCGTTGGACAGATTCAGCTTTTGCAACACCTGTTCAGCATACTGTCCGGCAGGAACGCTTCTCGGTTCACCGATCGCCACTCGCTTAATTTCCGGCTCTTTAAGACTTGAGAAGCTTGTGACGATTCTTGAGGCTTTGGGAACGACGATCGCTAATCGATTGTTTGCTAAGTTACCGCGAGTTCCCGGAACTAATGCGCCTCTTTGATCGAGTGTATCCATTTGCCGTCTTGCGGCTGAGATAAAAATGTCAGCAGGTGCGCCTTGCTCGATTTGCTGAAGTAAAGCACCAGATGCCCCGAAGTTATAGGTCAAATCCACATCAGCGCGAGTCTTTTGATACAGAGGCTCAATTTCCTCTAGCACCTCTTTAAGACTGGCTGCCGCAGAGACTAATAAAGTGGTGTTTGCTGTGGTGGGTTGAGCGAACTGTAAGCCAAGCACGATCGAGAAGCTAATCAGAGCAACACTCAAAACCGTCAGGAAGTGTTTACGTTTCATACAATTCTGTTTAGGATAAGAATCCTGAACGTTAATAGACCTTTACCAACTTATCAGCCTTTACCAACTAAATTGGTAGCGTAATGCCCAGAAAAGATCAAGGATGGATCACATTTCAAACCTCTGAGGAGGAGCGGCAGCTTCTAGAGGCGATATGCCAACGATCACAGCGTACCAAAACTGAGGTGCTGCGGGAGATGCTGCGGGGGTTAAAGCAGTCCAGCGATTCTGAGACGACCAAGGAAATAGCTCAAGAAGCGGCTATCGATCGGGCTGTAAATTCATCGAAGAAACCGCTCAAGGTGAGTTCTCGCAATGTTTTGGAAGGGAAAGTGAAGCGACTGGTGAAAGGGTCGATTCATACGGAGGTGACGATCGAAGTGATGCATCGGGTAGAGTTAATTTCGACGATTACAACGACCTCAGCCGAAGTTTTGGAACTCGAAGAAGGTAAAACGGCTTATGCAGTGATTAAGTCGAGCGATGTTGTAATTGCGATGGAATGATTTACTGAACGGAAATGCTTGGATCATATTGCCATACGACAATGAATGTTCCAATTAACGTCAGTTCGATGAGTTTTTTCGCTTCGATTTGAGCCGATCAGCCCCCTAAATCCCCCATTTTGGGGGACTTAGAGAATCGTGATCCCCCAAATTTAAGAGCCTTCTAAGCTTCAAAGTCCCCCACTTGTGGGGGATTTAGGGGGCTACCCGCAGATCCAAACGCAGCCAAGACTTGTATCGAACTCACGTCCAATTACAACAATTTGGAAGACTTGCTCCAGTTGGGCTGAGATTCCGCACTTATGATGTCAAGCTTGATTCGGTATGGCAGGACTATGCCGACACGATTCTCGCGCTGCCAGCCATGCAAAAATGGTTGAACAGTGCGATTTCTGAACCCGAAGTAATGTCAACGTTCGAGTCGCGATGAGGCCACAAATTTGGAGTCATTGCAAGGAATTAGGGTTGAAGACACCTTCAAACAACTCAACATCGCCGTCACCTGGGAACGTGATCTTTACTAACTTCCCCTACTTTGGCTCGATCGACGCTCAATCATTTCTCGCCTCACCAACGGCTTACCCACTGCAACCCGTGGAAGCCGATGCTTAAATCCACACAGAATTTCCCAAGAGATTGTGCCGAGTAGATTCGCCCAGTCGTCTGCCAAAATCTTTTCGTTGCCGTCCTGCCCCAACAGCGTTACAACTTCACCTTCCTGCAATGCTGGAATATGGCTCACATCCAGCATCAACTGATCCATTGTGATTGACCCAATTTGCTTTGCGTGTTGTCCCCGAACTAACGCAGTCATCTTGTTCGATAAATTACGCGGTACGCCATCTGCATACCCGATTCCAATCACCGCAATCTGAGTTTCACGATCGGCAATAAACCGATATCCATAGCTCACTCCGGTTCCCGCTTGAATGGTTTTCACCTGCGTCACCCGCGCTTTCACCTGCATCACCGGACGCAAATCCAAGCGCGACCGCAAATGCTCTGCCGGATAAAGTCCATACAGCAAAAGCCCTGTCCGCACCATGTCATAGTGCAAGCTCGGATCAACAATCGTCCCGGCTGAGTTCGCCAAATGAAAGCGGGGATGTTTTCCACTCAGGTTGTAACCACAGGCACGAAGTCCCGATTCATAGCGATGCTGCTGTTGTTGCCGGATAGTCGGATCAAGATCTTCGGCAGTTGCTAAATGTGAATAAATACTCTCGATCGATAGATTCGGCAAGCTCTTCACTAACTGCACAAACTCGACTGCATTTTCCCAAGAAGTTCCTAAACGCGACATTCCCGTATCTAGTTTGAGATGAATCGGCAACACACTCTGTCGCACCGATTCTGAGAATACTAAGGCTTGCTTGGGAGTACAGAGAGTGGGTTGAAGCTGCCAATGCTCGATCGCTCGAATCTGCTCTGCGGTATGTGTCGCGCCTAGAACTAAAATCGGCGCTTCGATTCCCGCTTCGCGTAGCTCGATCCCTTCTGGAATCGTCGCCACCCCTAGCCAAGTCGCTCCTGCTTGCAAAACAGTCTGCGCCACCGTCACCGCCCCATGGCCGTAAGCATCAGCTTTCACCACTGCCATTAGCTCAGTTTTGGCAGAAATCAGGCTAAGAATCTGCTGCACATTATGAGACAGTGCCGCCAGATCAATCTCAACCCAAGCGCGCTCCCGCTGCATCAAGGCAATACTCGAACTTTGATCCCAACTCAGCATCACTCCTACTCCTCAGCCACCATTTGCCTGTCGGCTCTTGATTCTATTTCAACAATGTTTTCAAAATCGGAAAATTTAATTTTCGATCCCGAAGCCACCGCCGGTCATCTCTCAACTGCTTGACTCTCACTTTACAAAAAAGACCAAACGGAGAAAAGTGAGTGGAGATCGCTTCTTTCGACGATCGCTCTAGCCATCACCGAATGGGTTGGATATGTTAGCATCAGTGCAAATAAGCGTGTCTTAAAACAATCCGAATGGGAAAGGTTCTGGTGCTCAATGCCTCCTACGAACCGCTCAATATTACCAGTTGGCGGCGAGCAGTTGTCCTGCTTATCAAAGGCAAAGCTGAGCAAGTCGAGCATAACGGAAAGATGATTTATTCGGGGTTTCCACTCCCCACCGTGATTCGCCTGCGCCATTATGTGCGCGTCCCCTACAAAGAGATTCCGCTCACTCGCAAGAATCTGCTGCACCGCGACGGGCACTCCTGCCAATACTGCGGCTACACCGGGGACGATCTGACGCTGGATCATGTGATCCCACGATCGAGAGGCGGCGGAGATTCCTGGGAAAACATCGTTACGGCTTGTGTGCGCTGCAACGTCAAAAAAGGCAGCCGCACCCCCAAAGAAGCCGTTATGCCGCTGCGAAATCCGCCGCATCGCCCGCACAGCAGTCTTTATTTTGAAGTCACCAAGCACGTCAAGAACGGCGTAAACCAAGAATGGCAAAAATATGTCATCGGGGGAGTGCGAGAAGAATAGGATTCGAGCGATCACGGCTCCAGATCGGTTTCCGCTCTATCAAATGAGGGAAACTGAACAAATCGCTCTGCCGTTTTTTGAACTTTTTTGCGAAGATCAGAGAGTGCCTACGATCGAGCAGCTCAAACCAGGCGAGAACACTCTGTGAAGCGAAGCTGCCGACCGAGGCTGGTTCTATTTTCCGCACAACTTCAACGTATGCAATCTGATTCGACTGTGCCATTCACTTCACTCATCACAATGGAACCAGACTCTGGTATTTCTGGGCTGAATCCAACTGAGCCTCTATCGCATAGCCTCGCTGTAGCCAAGAGCAACGATCTTCCAAAAGCGTCAAATGGCGCGGCTCATGACCAGCGAGGACGCTACCCTTACGATGTCATGCGTTCTCCGGAGCAAGAGCAGAAAATCGAAGGATTTCGTCAAGTTCTAGAGCGGCATCGTGGTGAGCGTCAGCTAATACTTTTACAGGATTTTCCTGATCCCGATGCACTTTCTTCGGCTTGGGCTTATAAACTAATCGCCCAAAGATACGACATTCAAGCCGAAATTGCCTATGCTGGAACGCTTTCGCATCAGGAAAACATTGCGCTTGTGAAGTTAACCGCATTACCGCTTCAACGATTAACGGTACAAACCGCAAAAACAAAGGACTTCTCGGTTTACAAAGGCTGTGTGCTGATTGACAACCAGGGAACCACAAGCCAGCTTCTACCGTCGGTTCTGCAATCGAATATCCCGATTACAGTTGTGATCGATCATCACAGTATGCAGGACGACCTCCACGCTGAATTCGCTGACATTCGCTCCTATACTCGCGCCACCGCGACGATCTTGACGCAATATATTCAGGCGGGAATGCTGAAATTTGATACCAGCGCCCCTGAGCATGTTAAGTGCGCGACTGCGCTGATGCACGGACTACGATCGGACACAAATCGATTGATGCAGGCGCAGGAAGAAGATTTTCTCGCGGCTGCTTTTTTAAGTCGATACTATGACGCGCAGTTGCTCAACGCGGTGATGCAGTCCTCGCGATCAAAGCAGGTGATGGAAGTGATTGAACGATCGCTGAAAAATCGCACCGTTCACAACAACTTTTCGATCGCTGGCGTGGGCTATTTGCGCTACGACGATCGTGACGCAATTCCTCAAGCAGCAGACTTCTTGGTGACAGAAGAGAATGTCCATACTGCTGTAGTTTATGGCATCGTTCACGACGAAGACGAAGAACTCGAATTCGTCGTCGGATCGCTTCGCACGAACAAATTGACGCTTGACCCGGACGAATTTATCAAAGAGGCATTTGGGCAAGATGCTCAAGGACGCTTCTTTGGCGGGGGACGATCGCAAGCAGGCGGCTTTGAGATTCCGATGGGATTTCTTTCAGGCTTTACAGAAAACAGCGAATACGCCAAAACCAAATGGTCGGTGTTCGATGCTCAGGTGAAGCAGAAATTACTGCGATTGGTCAACCCAGAGCAGCACTATCCCAAAGGAGTAAATTAATCTAAAGCAAGAAGCGTCTAGGGCAACGAATTTGGTAAAGATCCAAATAGCCCCTAGACGTTTGATAGGTGTATGAAGCTTTATTTGATTCGGCATGGACTGGCAGGACAACACGGCGATTACGCCAACGATGACGAGCGACCCCTAACTTCCGAAGGAAAGCGTAAAACTGAGCAGGTCGCAAAGCAGCTACGATCGTTTGGAGTGGAGTTTGATCTAATTCTGACAAGCCCCCTGACTCGCGCTATGCAAACGGCTGAAATTCTAAAAGCGGCTGGCTTGGGCAATGCACTCGAAGTTGAGGGATATCTTGCACCAAGCGGAAATATTCAGACCTGGATCAGTTGGCTTGAAGCGTGGCGCACACCGGAGAAGACACTGGCGCTGGTGGGACATGAGCCGGACTTAAGCGGGTGGGCAGAACTGCTAATTTGGGGAGAAGTCCGCGATCGTCTCATCCTGAAAAAAGCGGGTGTAGTCGGGCTAGAACTGCCGAATACAGGCGGCGCGATCGGCAATAGCCGCCTATTCTGGCTGACTCCTCCTAAGTTTCTGCTATGAGAATAGAACTGACTTGTGAGAAACTTTCTGAGAAAGTATCATCAATGTCGATTTGTCGCTCTGCTCATTCCCGATAGCAATTCGATTTGTGAAGGCTGCAGGCAACAGATTATTGCAAAACTTTTGGTAGGAGGACGATTAGACGATTAATTGTGTCTCTACGATTAAGGGATGCGAAGAATCGGTGATCTGCTGAATTCGTTTTAAATTGGTATTACGATCCGAATGGCGATCGTTATCCCTTAATTTTGTCTTAAGCGATTTAATTAAGCTAAAATTTTCCTACTTTGCTTTTTGCTACGCCGAGCTTCGAGATCTAAATCGTTTAATACGCAGTTTTAGGAATGAGATGATCTCTTCAGACACCGAACAAATTCCCGCTAATCTCAAACGTTTACTAGCTCCACATGGCATCGGATACCGCATCAAGCTCCTTTCTCAACTGCTTGGTCGCAGATTTCAAGAACGGCTTGATCCCTATAAGCTGACTCCGTTTCATTGGGTGGTCTTGTGCTGTTTATGGCAGGAAGACGGGCAGGCGACATCGAGTATTAGCGATCGACTCCAACAAGTCGGCGGCACTTTAACCGGGGTACTTGATCGCATGAGTGAGCGCGGCTTGATTCGCCGGGAACGCGACTTCCAGGATCGAAGAATTTGGCGGATTTGGCTGACTGATGCAGGACGACAGCTTCAAGATATCCTCCCGCCGATCGCAGTCGAAATTCGAGAAGCCACCTTGCAGGGAATTCCGCTTCCAGAGCGCGAACACTTGTCTAGCATCATCGATCGTATCATTGCCAATTTGTCTCATTCTGCCGTTACCCCCCATGCAGATGGTTGGCGGGCTTTGCTAGCTCCCTATAATCTCGGTTATCGCATCAAAATTATTGCGCAGCTAGGAACCCGCCGATTTCAAGAACAGCTTGATCCGCACGAACTCACGCCGTTTCACTGGGTCGTTTTATGCTGTTTGTGGCAAGAAGACGGGCAGGCAACTTCTGAAATTAGCGATCAACTCCAGCAAGTCGGCGGCACTTTAACCGGGGTACTCGATCGCATGAGTGAGCGCGGCTTGATTCGCCGGGAACGCGACTTCCAGGATCGAAGAATTTGGCGGATTTGGCTAACGCAAGCCGGAGCGCAAATGAAAACGACGCTGCCCCCGATCGCCCAGTCCGTGATCGAAATGATGATGACCGACATCTCGATCGAGGAGCAAGTGGCGCTGTCTGATTGGGTGAATCAGGCGATCAAAAATCTCAACGCTATAGAAAAAACTGGGTAAGGAAACTCACCCAGTTAATGAAATCACAGCAATTTGAAAGCTTACTTGTTCGGTTGCGGAGTCATGCGGAGGTAGGGTTTCACCTCGGTGACGCCTTTGGGGAATTTTTCACGCGCTTGATCGGTCGGAATCGAAGGCACGACAACGCAATCGTCGCCATCTTGCCAGTTTGCCGGGGTTGCAACACTGTAGTTGTCGGTTAGTTGCAGCGAATCAATCACGCGCAGCAATTCGTCAAAGTTGCGTCCGGTGCTAGCAGGATAGGTGAGCGTTAAGCGGAGTTTCTTGTTGTTGTCGATAATGAACACCGATCGCACCGTCAGGGTCGAACCTGTGCTGGAGTTCGGGTGAATCATGTCGTACAGTTCAGACACTTTTTTGTCTTTGTCTGCCAAGATTGGATAGTTGACGTTGCAGCTTTGGGTTTCGTTGATATCACCGATCCAGCCTTGGTGGGATTCTGCATCATCCACGCTGAGCGCAATTACCTTCACATTGCGCTGGTCGAATTCGGGCTTGCGTTTCGCCACTTCACCCAATTCTGTAGTGCAAACTGGAGTGTAATCTGCTGGGTGAGAGAAGAGAACCACCCAGCTATCGCCTGCCCACTGATAAAAATCGATCGTTCCCTCAGAAGAGTCCTGAGTAAAGTTGGGAACGCTATCACCTAGTCGAAGAGCCATATCGCGTAATTTCCTTTTGAGTGTCTGTCGATCGCAAATAGTTACTGATCGATCATGCCATAAATCCCGGTTTCCCGGTCGGAGTTTAGATCTTTTAAAGATTCTATAGGTGATGAAGAACTTCGTAAAGATTTCAGACTGAAATATCAGAATTCAAGCTCAGAGCATTTACGCAGAAGTCCGATGGTACGGTACAACACTTCAGCTTCAAATTTCGAGTTTTCTCCGTACCCTCCTTGAAGATGCCGTGAAGTCCTATGGGATTTGGTTGAAATTGCGGACTCCAGAAGTGCAGGATTCTAGTTTAATCGCAGTGGTCTCGCGATCGCTAAGCTGTTCTTAACCTGTAGCAAACTTCTTAGGCGATCCGGGCGCGATACCATCGATTAGGACACCCGCAACAGATTACCCGTATGGAAACCAACACTTTTCTCACGATTGACGACGACTCACTCAGCCTGCGCGATTGCCTGCGTTATCTCCAAACCTCTGGAAAGCTCCAAGGGTTTATTGGGGATATTTTACGTCAGTACGTAATCGAGACTGAAGTAAAAAATCGCGATGACCTTGATATTAATCCAGCCGTAATCGAACAGGCGGTCGTTGACTTTCGGATTCAGCAGCAACTCACCGATCCGAAGCAGTTCCAAGAGTGGCTCAACCGCAATGGGCTGGATTACACAGCATTTCACCAGCAAATTTCAACCAACTTTAAGAACGAGAAGCTAAAGATCTTGGCGACCGAACCGCGCCTACAGGAATATTTTATTGAGCGTAAAGTATTTCTTGATCGCGTGGTGCTGTCTCGGATTATTGTCGAAAGCCAAGAATTAGCAGACGAATTGAAGCTGCAAATTAGCGAGGGAGAGCGGTTTGAGATGCTGGCACGGGAGCATTCGATCGCGGACGATCGGATCGCAAACGGCATGATGGGGCCTGTCAGTCGCGGTACAATGCCCGACGCGGTCAGAGCGGTGATCGATTCTGCCAATGTGGGGGATATTGTCGGCCCGATTGAACTCGAAAATCGATGGGCGCTTTTCCGGATTGAGGAAGTAATCCCTGCAACTTTAGATAATCAGCAATTAAAACAAATGCTGACGACGGAATTGTTCGATCGTTGGCTCGCTGAGAAAATTCAAAAGATGACCGTGAAACTGCAGGTAAACGATTAGACTGAAGAACGGCAACGCCTTTTCCGTATTTTAGCCCCCTAGTTTTCAACTGCCCCCATGCTAACGAACGACCTCGCGACAACTCTCCCCTGGGAATCGCCGCCCCTCTGTTTTCTCAGTCCTGAACAACAGGTGCAATTTAAGACCACCGCCGAAGCGCGTCGCTATAAGCTAGGCGAGGTGCTTTGGTCGAGTGAAGACGCTGGAGTGCAAATGATTGTTCTCAGCGGCAAAGTGCGCCTGGTCGGGGAAGATAACAGTTCCCGCGTTTTGCAGCCCGGAGACTGGATTGGCGATTTATTAGACTTACCCGGATGGAAAGCGAGAGCCGCTAGTGGTGATGTGCAGGCAGTACAGTGGCGCAGTGAACAGTGGATGACTGTACGTTCACCGGATGTTGATCGCTTTTGGGCAATTACGCGATCGCGATATCTGCCGCAACTGGATCAGTCGCCGCAGCCTGTGTCTGGATTTCCCTTTGTGTCAGGGATGAATAGCGCGGCAGCTTGTTTAACGATGGTTGCAAATCATCTGCAAAATCCCGTGCAGCTTGATTGGGTGCAGCGCCAATTGCGTGGACAGCGCCCGACGAATGTGGTGGATGCAGCCGAAAAGTTGGGGCTACAGTTGCGCCGAATTCAGACGACCTGGAAAGAGGCGCGGCTGCTGAATTTTCCGGCGCTGATGCTGTGGAATGATACGGCAGAGCCGCATTGGGTAGTAGCCTATGGAGTCAGGGGCGATCGCTGGATTATTTCTGATCCGCAAGATCCCATCATGACTCCGCAAGCGGTGCATCGATCTTTTATGGATCAGGTGTGGGATGGGCAACTGTGGCAGGTTGAAGCCGTTCAGAAGCAAGAGCGATTTAATTTAACCTGGTTCCTGCCTGCGGTGTGGAAATACCGCGGCTTGCTCGGAGAAGTGCTGTTCGCTTCATTTACGCTGCAACTGTTGGGACTGGCGACTCCGCTGATTACCCAGGTGGTGATCGATCGCGTCATGGTGCAGGGCAGTATTCCGACGCTGGATGTGATGGCGATCGCGCTCTTAGGGGTCGCTGTGTTTGAGGCGCTACTGGGGATTTTGCGGCTATTTATCTTTACGCATACGGCGCGACGGTTGGATTTGAGCCTTTCTGCCCAGTTGTTTCGGCATTTGATGCGGCTGCCGTTGGCTTATTTTGAGTCGCGGCGGGTTGGAGACACCGTAGCGCGGGTGCAGGAATTAGAGAATATTCGGCAATTCCTCACGGGAACGGCTTTAACCGTGATTCTCGACTCGATTTTTGCAGTCGTTTATCTAGCGTTGATGTTCTTCTACAGCATTCCGCTCACGGGTGTTGCCTTGGCGGTCTTGCCTTTGTATGCGGCTTTGACGCTGACAACCACACCGATTCTGCGGAATTGGCTGAATGAGACGTTTAACCGGAGTGCGGATAGTCAGTCCTTTTTGGTGGAGACAGTCACAGGGATTCATTCGGTGAAAGCGCACAGTGCTGAAAAGCCGTCGCGCGATCGCTGGGAGGGTCTGTTTGCTCGCTATATTCGCACCAGCTTTAAGGCTTCGACGACTTCTAATATCAGCAATAACTTGGGTGATTTTCTGACGAATTTCTCGTATCTGCTGATTCTGTGGGTTGGGGCGCACTTGGTGATCAAGCAAGAGCTAACCGTGGGTCAGTTGGTGGCGTTTCAGATGCTGTCTGGACGAGTAACGGGGCCTTTATTGCGGTTGGTGCAACTGTGGCAGAACCTACAGCAAGTGTTATTGTCGGTCGATCGGATCGGGGATATCCTCAACGTTGCGCCGGAAGCAGAACCTGGAACCGGATTGGTGTTGCCGCCCTTGAAGGGGCAGGTTTCGTTTGATCAAGTCTTTTTCCGTTATAGCCCGAACCAAGAACCTGTACTGAAGGGCATTTCGTTCGATGTGCAGCCGGGGATGCTGGTGGGCGTGGTTGGGCGCAGTGGATCGGGTAAGAGTACGCTGTCGAAATTGTTGCAGCGCTTGTATTTGCCGGAGTCGGGACAGATTACGATCGATGGCTTCGACATCAAGAGCGCAGATCTGCATTCGTTACGCAGCCAGATGGGTGTTGTGTTGCAGGAGGACTTTCTCTTTAATAGCAACATTATTGATAACATCAGTCTTGGTCGTCCGGACATTACAGCCGAACAGGTAGTTGAGGCAGCGCGAATGGCGGCGGCGCACGACTTTGTTAGCGAACTGCCTCAAGGTTACGAAACGAATGTAGGAGAACGGGGAACAGCCCTTTCTGGGGGGCAGCGCCAGCGGGTTGCGTTGGCGAGATTGTTTCTCTCGAATAGCCCGATTTTGGTATTAGATGAAGCGACGAGCGCACTCGATAGTGAGACCGAGCAACAGGTTTTACAGAATTTGCAGTCGATTTCAGACAATCGGACGGTGTTTCTGATTGCTCACCGCTTTGCACCTCTGAAGCGGGCAGATTTGATTTTGGTGATGGAGAAGGGATTGATTGCTGAGAAAGGAACACACGATGAACTGCTGCGGAAGAAGGGCTTGTATTGGTCGCTGTATCAACGTCAGCAAGCTTCGGTGTAAGCGGGATTAAACTTAGAGCACGATCGCTCAACAATCTAGGCTCACGAAAGGCGACTTTGATTCGCTGAACTTCGTGAGCTTTTTTGATCGGCTAGGATTTAGGCGTAGTGCTAGAAATGCGTGAGAGCGATCGGTTTTCTCACTGCGGTTTGGGCGGATGAATGCCCCCTAAATCCCCCACGAGTGGGGGACTTTGAAAGGTAGGGGACTTGTTTAGAGGGGGGAATTACTTGTCTCTGGAATCAGCATCGAAGCGATCACGGTGAATCGTCATTGCACAATCATGAGCAAAAATTACTCAACGTTGATCGGTAAACACGGGTGCGATGCACTGAAATAGCGATCGTGAGAGCTAAAACAGCGATCGTGAGAGCTAAAACAGCGATCGTGAGAGCTAAAACAGCGCTCCGGAGCACTGGAATAGCGATCGCGAGAACTAAAACAGCGATCGCGACCACTGATACCAAATTGATTTTTGAGTGCGACAGATCTTGGAAGCCCCCTAAATCCCCCACGAGTGGGGGACTTCAAGCCTAAATCTGTTTCGGATTCTCAAAGTCCCCCAGTATGGGGGATTTAGGGGGCGAAGGATCTATCGCATTAATAAATTGATTCGGTATGAAATAGCCCAAACCTAACCTTAAAAATGTTCGGTGTATCCTTGCGATTCTCAAAAGGTCATACCATCATATAGAGAGCCTTCTCTGAACATTTAGTGGTGTGGACGCGGTTATGAAGCTTGGATCTGAGGAACATAAGCAGCTTTTTTGCCAAGATTTTATGGCAACTCATCTGGAGTATGAGCCAGAGACAATGAGCTTTCCAGAACTCAATGAAGCCGAACTCGATCGCTTGCGGCGGATTCCGTTCTGGGGAATTGCACTCGACACCGAGCGAGAAGCGGGCATGATGGTTAGCGCCATGGCAGACACGATCGGCGATCCTGAGATTCGAGCCGCGATCGCGCTTCAAGGCGAAGAAGAATCCCGCCACGCTCGCCTAATCGAATGTCTGATTCGCCACTACGATTTACAAGTCGAAGAACCCCCCACACCCGTTCTACCGAAAAATATTACTCAAGCCTTCACAGATTTCGGATTTGGAGAATGCTTAGATTCATTTTTTGCCTTTGGAATGTTTGGCTTAGCTCGCCAAGCGAAGTATTTACCTGAGTCAATGTTTACGCTGTTTGATCCGATTCTGGATGAGGAAGCCCGGCACATTGTTTTCTTCGTCAATTGGACTACTTATGTTCAAGCGCAACAAGGACGATCGGACGTTTTACGAGGTGTGCATTCTGCTTTCCATTACGGACGTGCTTTGTTTAACTTAGGCAAAATGGTGCTGGCAAAGGATGGAAATGAAGGTTTTACGGCAACAGGCGCAAAAACTTTTGTCGATGATTTGACCTTGCCACAGTTTTTATCAGCAACCATTAGCGAAAATCAGCAGCGCATGAGCCGGTTTGACGATCGCTTACTCGAACCGAAATTATTACCGCGACTTGCCTCGATCGCGCTCCGAGCGACAACACTCCTGCCCAATCGCCCCACCGAGATGAAAGCAGAAGTGAGTCGTTAATGTTAAAGTCATCAACTCAAGTCGATCGTCGGTGGATGAGAATCAACGCCGACGATTTTGGCTTCTCAACCGGAGTCAATCAGGCAATTATCACCGCACATCAGCAGGGCGTTCTCACCAGCACCAGCATTATGGTGACGGGGGATGCCGCCGACGAAGCGATCGAGCTTGCGAAAGCCAATCCTTCTCTAGCGGTAGGATTGCATTTGGTGTTGGGAATGGGACGATCGGCATTGCCACCCGAACAGATTCCCCACTTGGTTGATGCTGAGGGGAACTTTCCTGATGATCCGGGCAGGGCAGGATTGCGATATCAATTCAGCGCCAAAGCGAGACAAGAATTACCGCTTGAAATTCGTGCCCAGCTTGAGAAATTTCGGCAAACGGGCTTAAAGCTGTCTCATGTGGATGGACATTTGCATTTACATGCTCACCCCGTTATTTTGCGGCATTTAGTTGATTTGGCAGAAGAATTCGAGATCCCAGAAATCCGCTTGCCTTCAGAAGAATTGAGCATTGCCCTAGAGATCGATCGCTCCGGTTGGATTGCAAAAACTGTAGGATCATTAGTATTTTCTGGATTGCGACGCTATGGAGAGAACCTTTTGAAGAAGCACCGGATTCAATTTGCCGATCGCGTTTATGGATTGCTCCAGACAGGACAAATCACAGAATCATATTTGCTCGAACTGATTCCAAAAATTACAGCCGATCGGGTAGAAATCTATTCTCATCCCGCCATTACTGTTCCTGGAGAGCCGAGTAATGCCCCGCTCAATCTGGGATTTATCGAGCTAGAAGCATTGCTGAGCGATCGTGTTCGCGCTGCCCTTGAAGCTCATGGATTTGAGTTAGCAGTAGGTTCTAATCCATGAATAGAACAGTCATCATGCTGCTTCTGGTTATCTGTCAGGTATTTGGAGATTTGTGGATCAGCCGGGGAATGCGCGAAATTGGGCCGATCAATTCTGTCGAAATTGGCGCACTATTGATGGTTGCAGTTAAGTTTTTGACGAGTCCTTGGATTTGGTTAGGAATTGCCTTTCTGATTTGCAGTTTATTGTTGTATCTGGCTGCGATGTCACGCTTTGATCTAAGCTATGTGATTCCGATGACTGCGTTTACTTATGTCCTCAGTACAGCAATGGCGATCCTGATTTTGCGTGAGCAAGTCTCTGCGATTCGGTTGTTAGGCACTTGTGTGATCACAGCAGGCGCGTTTGTGGTCGGTTGGGACGATCGGAAACATCAATCATAGCGGGGCATCATGGATACGAGAGTTTGGATTGCATTATTAGGGTTCGTCTTTGCAGACTCGATCGGCAATATCTTCATCAGCGCAGGCATGAAGCAGATGGGCGAGTTTCATCCATTTCCGTTGAAAACATTACCGCGCCGATTGTTGCATGTGTTCAATAACTTTCAAATTAGCTGTGGCATCTTTTCTACAGTAGTCGGCTTCTTTCTATTTATTTCTCTGTTGAGTTGGGCAAATCTGAGTTTGGTCTATCCCTCAACTTCTCTAACCTATGTGGTTAGCCTATTTGGTGCACGTTTCATTCTGCACGAAAATATCTCACGCGCTCGACTGCTTGGAACGATTTTAGTCGGTGTGGGTGTCGCGCTTGTGTCGATCGGTTAAATCCAGATGAATGACTCGCTTGTTCCAACCCTAATTCAGATTGCAGGAACTTTGCTTCTTGCAATCTTTTTTGTTCTGAGTCTATCAACCGTTATTTTTTATCTGTTTTCGATCGCGGCTGCCATACAGTTCTTTAGCGCTAAGCCCGAGCAGAATTTTGATTTTCAGCCCCCCCTTACAGTCCTCAAACCCGTCTGTGGACTTGATGAGAACACTTATGAGAATCTTGCATCATTCTGCACACAAGACTATCCGAACTATCAACTCATCTTTGGAACCCAAGATCCGAATGATCCTTGTATTGCGATCGTCCAGCAATTAATCCAAGACTTTCCCGACCAAGACATTCAATTCGTGATTGATCCAACCGCGATCGGCATCAATCCCAAAGTAAATAACTTACATAACATTGCCCTCAAAGCAAAGCATGACCTTTTAGTTCTAGCAGATAGTGATATTTGGGTTGATCCGAACTATCTCAAGCAAGTGATACAGCCATTGAGTGATCCAACTGTTGGAGTTGTCACTTGTATGTATCGATCGCGCTCTCAAAATCTCATTTCCGCATTTGAAGCCTTGAGTATTTCAACGGAATTCTTTCCGGGTGTACTTGTGGCTCGAAAGCTTGAGGGAATGGCGTTCGCGTTTGGCGCAACGATCGCACTCAGGCAATCTGTCTTAGCTGAGATTGGAGGATTTGAGGCGATCGTGAACTATATCGGAGATGATTTTCAGCTTGGCTATCTCCCAGCGAAAGCAGGTTATAAAGTTGTACTTTCAGAGTATGTCGTTGATCATGTTCTTTCAACGGCAACAATTTCAGAACTTCTAAAGCATCAAACACGCTGGTTTCGCAACACGCGATTTGCACGATCGTCGAGTTATTTTGGATTAATTTTCACTTACGGAACCATCAGCAGTTTGTTATTTTTCACAATGACACAAGCTTCTGCTCTCGGTTGGATTGTTCTAATTACAACTTGGACAGTGAGATACTGTGCGGCTTGGTTGATTGGAGTGCATTGTTTACAAGACGCGATCGCGAAACAACTTCTATTACTTGTGCCCTTGCGGGATGGTTTAAGCTTCTGTCTGTGGTGTTATAGCTTCTTTGGCAATACTGTAGAATGGCGAGGGCGGCGACTCGAACTTACAGCGGGGGGTGCGATCGTCAATGATGTACCACCCGCTATGAGCTAGTTTGCTTTCTCAATCACAGATTTAAGATTCGCTCGATCGCGATTGGACGCAAGCTCATTTGGAGCCGTTGGCACTCGTCCCCACTGATTCGCCAAGGTATTCAGCAATGATTCTTGCCCTGCCCGAAAGCCTTCTAAGTTTGCACCACCACCGTTCATGATCACAAACCAAACAATGCCTTTTTGACTGGTCGGTAATGCTCCTGCGAGTGCGCTCACTTCGTTTAAGCTACCGGATTTTGTCACTAATCCGGTTGGCAGCTTACGCCCGTCAAGAATGCCCTGATCATTACCCACGATCGCGAAAATGTCCCCGATCGTCATCTTGGCAGGCTTAAGCAACTGATCGATCGCAAGAAACATCGAACAGACCGCACGCGGAGAAATACGATTTTCAACCGCCAAACCTGAACCATTGACTAAAATGACTTCATTCTGAGGCACGCCTGCTGCTTGCGCTGCTTTGAGTGAAACAACCTTTGCACCCCCAACCGAGCTTGCAACAATTTCTGACATTGCGTTATTGCTGAAGCGATTCATCTTCTTCAATAGTTCAGCCAGCGGCAGCGATCGATGTGTCGCAATCTGTGTAAACTGCGGAGGATTCGCGGCGACTTTAACACGACCCGCGATCGCAATCTGAGGCTTCGGAGTCCCAGCAGGAAGCGTTTGATGTTGCGAGATCGCCTCACCCGACCAGGTTTTTGAATTCAATCCTTCTTTGAGCAATGTTCCTGCCTTGCCCAAATCCGTCTCGAAGTTCATAAAGAACTGTCCAGTCACTATCAGATCACCTGTGACTTGTTTAATGCCAAGCTGATTCAGCGCATTCCCCAGCGCGATCGCTTCTTCCCAAACAAAAAACGGATCACTCCCACCCCGAACAATCAAGTCTCCTTTAACAATGCCGTTTTCAACTGTTCCAGTTGTTCCAATCACCGTTTCAAACCGGTGATCCGCGCCAAAGGTTTGCAGTGCAGCCAGAGACGTTGCAACCTTGGTTAAGGAAGCAGCTGACAAAGGCTTTGTGCCCTGATGATTTGCC
Source organism: Cyanobacteria bacterium FACHB-DQ100 (assembly GCA_014695195.1). Classification (NCBI taxonomy): domain Bacteria; kingdom Bacillati; phylum Cyanobacteriota; species Cyanobacteria bacterium FACHB-DQ100. The sequence goes on from JACJNW010000032.1 coordinate 297,887, forward strand.
AGTAGGGTATCACCCGATTGAATCCAAATGCCTTGAGCCGCTTGCGAATACCCTTGAGCCGACAGCTTTGAGAGATATTGCTGAACGATCGCGCTGGTATTGGGATCAGGGGTAGTGGGTGCAAGAGCTAGCGGTGCCGTTGGCGCAGGAGGCGGAAATACAACTTTACGGCTAGCTTCTTCAGGTTTAGGGCTGTCAGCAGGGGGCGATTTTGCCGCTTCTAACTGGGTGCATCCAACCAGCAGCAGGCAAACAAGCAAAGCAGAGTGGCGCATGGAGAGAATCAGCAACAGAATCGGAATTCAGCTTAGCTTATTTTGGTGGCGTTGCTGAATTGGAGTGTGTTCTCTCTCCGTTTGCGTCGGTTGCTGCCCTTATCCCCTAACCCCTTCTCCCCCTAATTCCCCCATTCTGGGGGACTTTGAGGAAAAAAGAGGTTTCTAATGCGATGATTTCTTCAAGTTCAAAGTCCCCCAACTTGGGGGATTTAAGGGGCTGAAACCGATAACAACGAAGCGGGAAAGAGATGTGTGTATACAGTAGCGCCTCACCTATCGGGGAATCAAACGCTGCCGCCCACCCACTCCTGGATTAAACAAAGCCGCAAGCTCCGACGCAGGAAAACGATTGACCCACTCCTCCACCTCTGACTCAGTGACTGCATAACCGCGATCGTTAGCAATCTTGACAAAGGTTTCAGGATCGCTCGTTGCTTGTAACCGAACTTTGAGTACATGATCTTTTTGAACCGCTTTAAACAATTCAGCAGCATGGTGTTGCGACATAATACAGTTCCTCGCAAATATTAAACTGGCAAAATAGAGAAAGAACGTAGCGCTAAGATCTCTACCCATTCAGCCTAAAGAATCCTGAGAGGAGTGATTCAGACTGACATTAAAATTGATTAGACTGTAAATGAAGATTAACCCTATTCTTGCGTTTTTTGAACTTCACCTGTGAAAGTTATTTTGTTCGATTTTGACGGAACCATTGTTGATAGCGTTGAAATTGGGATTGCAATTACAAATCGTTTAGCGATTCGATTTGGATTTCCTCCTTTTGACGAAGAAACCTTAGAAGAACTCAAATATTTGGGATCAAGAGAAGCCCTCACGCGATCGCAGATTCCCGTCTGGCAGTTGCCTTTTCTGATTCGTCGCTTTACTCAAGAGCTGAATCAAGAAATCCCAAATTTGCAGCTCTTTCCCGGAATGCAAGAAACATTACTAGAACTAAAACAGCAAGGATGCTGTTTAGGAATTGTTTCAACCAATTCTGTTAAGAACATTCAAGAGTTTCTCAGGGTGCAAAACCTGACATCCACGTTTGATCTGATTTCTGCAAATTATGCCCTATTTGGTAAAAGTCGATTAATTCAGAAAATCATCCGACACAGAAAGTTTGATTCCAATCAGATTTATTATGTCGGCGATGAAACTCGCGATATTGAAGCCGCCAAAAAAAGCGGCGTTTACTCTGTTGCGGCAACTTGGGGATTAAATGCGGCTGAGATTTTGAGCCAGAACGATCCTGATTTTTTGATTCATCACCCGAAAGAACTCCTGCACTTATTAAACAGTTGACAGTCCCGTCGCTAAAGCAAGCGGGAGCGTCAACTGAACTCTAAAGTTGCATATCGCCTATCTAGCCAATATCGATCGCGTTCACCCATTCCCGATAGCGTTCATCCCGGTTTTCAGTTACAGCCGTTAGCACTTCGCGTAAGCGATCGGTGATCGGTCGAGTTGTGCCAAATTCAAACGTTTCAATCCGCTTCACTGGCGTAATCTTCGCGGCGGTTCCACTCAAAAAGACTTCATCGGCGATGAACAACTCTGATTTATCGACTGGGCGCTCCACAACTTTGATTCCCAAATCACGAGCGATCGTCAAAATACTGTCCCGCGTAATCCCTTCCAAAATATCTTGGTCGTATCCGGGCGTAATCAATTCCCCGTTTCGCACCACAAAAATATTCATGCCCGATGCCTCGCTCACTTTGCCTTGCGAGTTGAGCAAAATCGCTTCATCGAATCCAGAGGAAACTGCTTCAGTTTTGGCAAGCGAAGACGTGATATAAGCGCCGCTGATCTTGCCGCGTAACGGTAAACTGCGGTCTTCTTGGCGATACCAGGAACTAATTCGGCAACTCACTCCTTCTGGAGACAAGTAATCGCCTAACTCTAGCCCGTAAACAAAAAAGTCTTTCTCAATATTGTGCAGACGGGGTGCAATTCCCAGATCTGAAGTGTAGACAAACGGACGGATGTAGAACGATCGCTCCGGTCGATTCTTCTTCACAAACTCGGTGATGATGCTCTCAATCTTATCCGCAGGCAAATCGTAGCTCAAGAATTTGGCGCTGCTGCTGAGGCGTTTGCAGTGACGATCGAGCCGGAATAACAGCACTTGATTGGGATTTTCAGGATTAGGAATGCCGCGCAATCCGCCAAACGCGCCTGTTCCATAATGAAGTGCGTGCGTTGCGATCGACAAATTCGCCTCAGCAAACGGCACAAATTGATTCTTGAAATACGCAATGGGAAGAAAAGTGTGCATGGAAATTGGGTAAGACTTCAGAAAACGGCAATCGTACGCGCGATAGATTTCCTAGATTACCTTGAAATTTCAGTTCTCGACTGCCCGATCGAGCCCTAATCTAAATTATCTGCAATACGATATAACTAATTACTTGGAACTCCGGTTCTTTCTTGTCCCTCTAGTGATTTGTACGCGATCGAGATCGATATGCAGCCACCTATTCCAGCCTCCACGATTTTACAAAGCCGCTACCGCGTTCTCAGCGTCTTGGGACAGGGAGGATTTGGACGAACATACCTTGCAGAAGATCAAGGACGCTTCAACGAACTGTGTGCGATTAAGGAACTCACACCGCCGCAAGATAATCCTTACGCCCTGGAGAAATCTAAAGAACTCTTTCAGCGAGAAGCCCAAACGCTTTATCAAATTCAGCATCCCCAAATCCCGCAGTTTCGCGCCACATTTGAGCAGGATCAGCGCTTTTTTATTGTGCAAGATTACGTTGAGGGTAGTACGTATCGATCGCTCCTGGATGAACGCAAAGCGCGGGGCTATGTGTTTTCAGAAAGTGAAGTAACGCAGCTGATTCGGCAGGTTTTACCTGTGCTGGGATACATTCACGGCAAAGGCATTATTCACCGGGATATTGCACCGGATAATATTATTTTGCGCGATCGTGACAAGCTTCCCGTACTGATCGATTTTGGTGTGGTCAAAGATCTCGCCACTCGCATTCAGGCACAAGAAACCAATAAACAACATACAACGGTTGGCAAACTCGGTTATGCCCCAACCGAACAAATGCAGACCGGACGCGCTTATCCGAATAGCGATTTGTATGCGTTAGCAGTCACGGCAGTCGTGTTACTCACCGGACGAGAGCCACAAGATTTGTTTGACGAAAATACAATGACCTGGCGCTGGCAGCGATTCGTCAATCTAGAGCCAACCTTCGCGCAAGTGCTGAATCGAATGTTGAGTTATCGAGTCGGCGATCGCTTTCAGTCTGCAACCGAAGTGATTCAAGCGCTGCAATCCCCCGCAACGATCGCACCCTTGCCTGCAACTCCACCGCCCACCAACGTACCACCCACGAATATTTCTCGTGCTGAAACGGTAGCGGTTGGTCATCGCAATTCTCCCACCGTTGCGCCCACAAACTTACAAGCACGCGACTCCTCGGTTCCGACTCGCAGTTCTTTCTGGGATGATCCGTGGGCAGTGTTCGCGATCGGCACCGGATTAGTGCTGCTCACCGGATTAGGCGCTTGGACAATTACCCGCGCTTTGATGAACGCGAATCAACCGATCGCGTCTCCCACTCCGACTCCAACGATCACAACTTCTCCCACTCCGACCAAACCCCCCACGCCTCGCCCTTCACCCACTCCCACTCCCACTCCCAGTCCAGTCAGCTACAGTCAACAATTAGATTTATCGGGTGGAACGGTCAATCGGAGTGGAACTTTGCGATCGAATGAAACCTTAAACTTCATTGTTCCTGCGAATCAAGGACAGCGCTTGAATACCAGCTTGGGTAGCGAAGGCGTGTTGCTCAGTGTGTTAGCTCCGAATGGTGATCCAGTCGATAACGCTGCCAGTCGCGTTTCTAACTGGGCTGGCGAACTTCCCTTTACAGGAAGCTACACGGTACAACTCAGAACCGTTAAAGGAATTCCTAAGAGCGACTTTAAGCTGAACGTGACGCTGCAAACGCCCACGCCTCCGTCGCCCTCAGTTCCTCCATCTCCTAATCCTATTGTGACCGAAGAAGTGATTACGATTCCTCAAGGTCAAACCGGAACCCAAGTGAGTAATACGGCAGATGCGAATACAACGCGCCGTTATTTAATTAATGTTCGACCCAACCAAGCTTTATCGCTGAATATTTCTCAAGGTGCAAGGTTTACAGTAAGATACCCCAGTGGGGAGCCTGTTGAAGATGCAGTAAATCTGCGATCGTGGCAGGGTATTGTCCCGCGGGGTGGTGCTTATCAAGTGGATGTCACCAGCGATCGCGAAACTAATTTCACATTAAGTGTGGATGCGAAATGATTCCGAATGCACTTTTAATCACGGGAACGGATACTGATGCCGGTAAAACGGTATTAACGACTGCGTTGATTGCATATTGGCAAAAGTATTGTCAATCGCGTTCTCTAGGCGTAATGAAACCGTTGCAGACGGGAGTGGGCGATCGTGAACTGTATCGTCAATTATTTGAGTTGGATCAAACCCCGGAAGAGTTAAATCCACTGCATTTTGAGGCTCCACTTGCGCCCCCGATCGCAGCCGATTTGGAGGGCAAGCGAGTCGCCCTTGAGCCTGTCTGGAAAGCGTTTGAGGCGTTGCGGCGCCAGCGTGATTTTGTGCTGGTTGAGGCATTAGGCGGATTAGGATCGCCTGTGACGCATGAAACCACCGTTGCAGATTGGGCTTGGGATTGGCATTTACCCGCTGTATTAGTGGTGCCTGTGAGATTAGGCGCGATCGGGCAAGCGGTGGCGAATGTGGCACTGGCGCGACAATCAAAAGTTCACCTCAAAGGAATTGTGTTGAACTGTATTCGATCGAGTTCCGATGAAGAAATTGAAAACTGGGCATCGGTCAGCTTGATCGAACGATTAACCGGAATACCCGTTCTCGGATTGCTGCCTTATTTAAGTGATCCAACTGATGTAGAAAAATTGGCTCAAGCGGCGGCAAATTTAGATTTAGAGCGGCTCATCCCTGACATGGTTAAAGGATTCGCGTAACTGTATGTTCTGCTCCGATTTCAAGCACTAAGTCTACATCCCTCGATTGTTCCACCATCGGTGTAATAAACAATTTGGGATGCAATGCTTTCCAGAAATATTCAACAAATTGATCAATCTCTGCATCACTCATACCTGGTTTGCCCTGAGCGACCATTTGATGTTCTGCTTGTTTACGCCATTGCTTGCTGAGTTGATAGTCTGGAACATACAAAACAATTAACCGATCGAGCAATTCCCATAGGGGTACATAGTTCCTCAACTGCCGATTCATATCTCGCGCAAACTGGCGATCGTCCTCGGTGACGATCGGCGCAATCCTAAATTCAGACTCAATCGGACGCACTCCAACAAACCAGCCTTCAAACAATACGATATCTGCATGATCAATCATTTGCGGCTGAGTGCGATCGCCTTCTCCACCAAAGGCAGACTTATCAAATCGGGGCAGCGCGATCGGAAATTGACCTTGCTGAAATTGGGTCAGAATCTCGATTCCGAGTTGAACATCATGCGTTCCGGGTGGCCCTCGCCGCACCATGCGCGGATCACGAGTTCTGAGGGCAATCCGATCGACATACGGCAAATATAAATCATCGATCGACCAGCTAACCGCACGCAGTCCAAGCTGACTCAAAATCACAGTCAGCATTTGCGTTAAGGTCGTCTTTCCCGTTCCCTGCCCACCTAAAAAGCCTTGAATTAAAGCGCGATTACTCGGTTTCCAGCCGGCAATCTGCATAGCTAGGGGTAGCCATAGATTCCAGAGAGTATCGATCGCAGGAGGTAGTTTTAGTTCAGTGCAAAGCTCAACGATCGCACTATAGCTCCGATCAAACAGTGCCAAGCGCGACTGAATGCGATCGTGAACATTGCTTGCATCAATTCCAAAAGTAGGATCTTGTAGTGCAAAGGATTCTAAGCGCGATCGATCATGAGAGCGAATTAGTTCTTCTAGAGTCATAAGATGATTATCTACAGAAAATCGGGAGGCTGGCAACCAACCCCCCGATTTAAAACCCCTTAAATCAAACCCTGATTTAGAAGACAGTCATTACTCAAACTACATGCCCGCAGCTTGACGTTGAACTTCGCTCTTCTTCGCCTTGAACTCAGAGGCGATTTGCTCCAGTTGCTGATCGCTGAAGTTATCGCGCAGTGCAGCAAAGAAAGTGCTTTCTTCTTGGCGGACGTGATCCATGATTTCGTCCATCAAGCGGTTCAGCGAGGACATAAACTCATCCGACGCCATATCCATTTTTTCCATCGCATCGAGTGCGGGGAACCAGGAATTTTGCTCATCATACAGTTCTTGCAGATCGCTTTCTGCATACTTACCGCGAACTGCCGGATAAGCCACTTCGTTTTCTGCGATCGCATGAGCGCGAAGGTCGCCGCTCAATTGCATGAAGAATTCTTTGCGCTTTGCAGGATCTTGAGTGCCTTTGATTTCAGCAAACAGAACATTCACCTTTTGGTGATCCATGCGGAGCACGTCTTGAATGTTCATGTCAGACTTGTCGGTGGTTTGAGTAACCACGCTACCCACAACACCCGTCAACGCAGCAACTGAATCTTGAACTCGTGCCCACAGCCCTTGATCTGCATCCATTCCGGTGAGTTCACGCACACCCAACAGTTCGATTACGCCTTTCAATTGCTCTTGGTGAGCACGGTTTTCAAAGTTAACGGTGTTGAGCGGAGCGATTGCAGCTTCGATGTCTGCGCCAACTTTTTGAGCCGCTTTATGAATAACAATTCCCGACATCACTTGTTGGTGCTTCAGCAGTTCATGCTGGAAGACCTTTTCAAACAAGGTAAGTTCAGAACCCGACATCATTTCATCAAGCTTCTTCACCATTTCGGTGATCGTTTCTTTCGGCTCAGACTGAACGCCGTATTGCACAATTACTGTATCCAGGATGCCCAGGTTCTTCTGGTCGTCCTTCAACATATCTTGAAAACGCTTCACCAACTCAGAGTCAGTGGTTGCCGAGATGAATCTTTGTTCGTTTGCAATAAGAAATTCTTGGACAGCTTTGATGTCTGCAAGCTTCATCGCGATCGCTAGACGCTTGGTATCATCCATTGTTGCTACCATTTTGTGTTCTCCACTTGTTTAATTATTCTCAGGATCGGCATCCATTCAATTCTGAGTTTGCCGCACCCACCCGAAAGCAACATCTTTCCGTTGGTTGACTTAAAAGTGCGCTAAGTTACCTCACAAAGGACTAAAAGACTGACCTTTGGATAGTAAACTTCCCGCGCGAATTGCTGCAATTGGGCTGGATTCGTGGCGGCGCAGATAAGGCATCCCTTCATCGCCATCGTTCTTTGCAATGAAAACACCAATAGTTGTATATTGGATAAATCGAATTTACGCTCTGTTGAAGAAATAGATATAACCAACACCGCTTTCAAGTTTCTGCCAACCTATTTCATTAATTGGTATACCTGCTTCCCCTGAAAAAACAGCCTTTGCTCCTGTCTTCTCAAAGGCCTGCAAAACTTTGCTTCGGGATGCAGCATCAACCGACCAGAATCTGGTTGCATTAAGAGCGTCAGCAATAATTCGTATTCTTCCTAACCTTGCCCAGTAGCCACTCGAATTAGCATGAGCCCTACCAATTACAGCAATGGAATCCCCTGACCTTAATCCTAACTGATGTAACTCTTCTACAACCTGTGAATAAATTGGAGTTTCACTCCCAGTTATAATACGCTGAACCTGAAGAGCGGCGTTCGCAAAAATTTGTATGTTCATCACTATGAGAGCAATGCCCAGAAAACTAATGAGCAATCGTTTGGCGGTTTGTGAATAGCGCAGACATACACTTGAAAACACCCCAGCATAAATTAAGACAACAAATGGGGCAACATATCGAGAGCCAGGTGCCGCCCGCAAATCTATGACCAGTGTGTAAATCACTAAGGCTGCCAAACCTGGCAGCCATAAAAACCAACGAGCAGCTAGCTGTTGTAATGAAGTTCGGACATAGCCGCCTGCATAAACTACAAGCCAATAGCTCAAGAGCAGACCACCTAGAAATAGCCGCCAATAATAAACTAAGTTGATCCCTGCGACTTTAAGCTGTTGCAATAGATTAAAGTTGGGCTTTATTCCTTCCTGCCAATAGGACGCGTCCGTCCAAGGTGCATATGTGCCGCCAACGGGCGTGGCAAACTCATAGGCAGCCGGATCGTCGAGGATCTGCCGCACCGGATGTTTAGGGATTCCTGAATTTGGCTCTTTACCCTGCCAATGTTCGATAGAAGACGGGTTATAAAAGGTTCTCTCATGCCAATTAATAAACCAGACATAGTTCAGTCTTCCTGAATCGCCGAAAGTCAGTCGTCCTTTCGACAAGGAAAGCGCCGTTATAAAGGGTGCAACAACCAGGATGAACACGAGTATTGATGCAGTCAGCTTGAGAACAAGGGAGCGATCGATCTTTAATCGATTCTGCCAAATTCTCCATGCCTGCCTAGCACCATCCTCCTCAAACAGGCTGACCACAACGGCAACAAAAAAGAAAACAAACGCTAGTGGAAACATGACGGCTTTGGAGAGATAGCCCAAACCCAGCACCATTCCAAACAGAAGATACGTTCCCCAATTCGCCGTCCGATTTCGCATTTGCAGCATGAAACCACTAGCCGCATAAACACAAGCGACTGTTAGAGCATCTGGTGAAACTAAATGAACCGGTGTCCACTTTAACGCTGTCAATAGAAATAGAAAATAGCCCATCACAAGCCACATCCACTCTGGTATCTCAACGGCTTGCCCTGCGTTCTTTTGATGCGAATTCTGTTGCCATTTAATCATCTGTCTTAAAAAGAACTCAAAGCTGATGAATGCAACAACAAAGATGCCGAGGTTAACCAATTTAACAACAAAGAACTCCCAGTAAGGGGAGGGATGAAGAACAAAAATTGCGATGCCTAGCAACCAGGAATATAACGGACTCCAGTAAGCGTTGATGGCAGATTGCCAATCACCCCTCATGTAGGCATCCCCAATGTCCAAATATGAAACCCCATCTGGATTATTAATATTGAATCGCTGTGACCAGGCTTGCAATGAACCTAGGGACAGCCCTAGAATCCAGAATGCTGTCCTTAGTGGTATGGTTTTCCCAACTAAGCGAATTACCTTTGTAGAAAAGCTAACAGTCTTAGTCATGCTTTGGAACCTCTATCTACCGAGTCCTGTGTTTGATTGTTAGAAGAGAACGAGTACAATTCATGCCCGACAAAGCTGAGCAGCGCCACACAAGCAGAATTTGCTAAACGAGCCAGATGGGTTGCCATTGAGCTTGATTAATCAGGAGCTGCATTATTAGTCTGCTGAGGCAGACTTCCTTTGTCTAGCCCCGAATTCCACCCGGAAGGCATTCGTGCAGAAGGTCTATTGAAGAAATAGACATAGCAATTACTGTTTTTCAGTTTTTGCCAACCCGTTGCTTGAGCAGGTAGGGGTGCATCCATTTCCTGCACAACGACCTTTGCCCCTGTTTTTTCAATCGCCTGCAACACTCGATTTCGAGATGCAACATCAGATTTCCAAAACTCACTCACATTGGGGATTTGAGCGATGATTCGGATACGTGCCAATCGTGCAGAATCATCCATGACACTGCTCTCACCGAGCACAGCGATCAAATCTCCTCGCTTCACGCCGAGCCGCTGCAAGTCTTCTGCAACCTGTGCAAAAATTGGCGTTTGTTGAAACCCGATCGCAATGCGAGCCACACTAAAAGAAGTTTGTAACGCCAACTGTCCAGCCAGCGCGCTCAGCGCAGCCGCAGCTAGCCCAACAATAAGACGTTGAGTTGTGCGCACATTCCGTAAGCATACACTTGAAAGCACACCCATACAAACAAGCACCACAAATGGCGCAACATACCGAGACGACACATATGCCTTTGACATATCCATTCCCAACAGGTAGACAGCCAAACCTGCTACACCCGGGCACCACACATACCAACGCACCGCTAGCTGTTGCAACGAAGCCCGAACGTAGCCGCCTGCGTAAACCAAAAGGCAATAACTAAGAATCAAGTGACCTAAAAATAGCTGGTAGTAATACCGTAAATTTGCAGCTAAAACTTTACACTGTCGCTTCAAGTCAAATCTGACGTTCCAACCGTCATTCCAGTAGGACGGATCAAACCAGAGGGGGAGTGTGCCGCTAATCGGGGTTGCGAATTCATAGGTCGCTGGGCGATCCACAATCTGTCGTGGCGGGTGCTTAGGGATGCCTGAATTCGGCTCCTCACCCTGCCAAAGCGTGTGCTTGGGACTGGTACTACTCACGTACCAAATATAGTTCAGTTTTCCACTATCGCCAAAGGTTAAGCGCCCCTTTGTCACAGACAGTGCTGTAACAAAGGGTACAGCCACCAAGATAAATGCGAGCATTGCTGCAATCAGCTTCAACGCGCGCGATCGTCGTACTCTTAATCGCTTGCCCCACACCGTTAATCCTTGTCCTGACTCTTTATTGTCTTCAAACAGACTGACCACAATGGCAACCAAAAAGAAGACAAACGCCAGGGGAAACATGACAGCTTTAGACAGATAGCCCAATCCCAGCACCATTCCAAATAGAAGATACGTGCCCCATGTCGCTGTCCGACTGCGCATTTTTAGCAAGAAGCCACTCGTGGCATAAACACACGCGCTGGTTGCATTATCCGGTACATCTAGCTGTACCCCTGTTAGTCCCAATGCCGCCCACAGAAACAACGAGTAGCCCACTGTCAGCCATGCCCATTCTGGAATCTGAATGGAGCACTCTTCACTCAGTTGCCGCGAGTGCTGACGGCCTTCAGTCCATTGCTGCAAGAAGAATTCAAAGCTAATGAACGCGATGACAAAAATACCAAAGTTGACTAACTTAACTACAAAAAATTCCCACTCAGGCGAGGGGCGAAGCACAAGCAGTGCTATCCCCAGCAGCCACGAATACAACGGACTCCAATAGGAGTTGATAGCAGTCTGCCAAGCACCGCTGACATACGCATCGCCAATGTCGAGATATGAGACTGCATCTCCTGCAGTTAAAGCGAATCGATACGCCCATGCCTGAAATAGACCCAGAGACAACCCTAAAATCCAGAATGCCCTCTTCAACCGATTTCCTTGCTGAATCGGAGAACGAACAGTCCTTGGGGGGAAATGAACAGTTTTGATCATGCCTTATATGCCTTTTCTGTAGCGTCCTGGACTTGTTGATTGGAGGAGAACGAGTACAATTTATGCCCGACAAAACTGAGCAGCGCTACACAAGCAGAACTGGCTAAACGCGCCAGGGTAGGATGCCATTGAGCCTGATTAATCAAAAGCTGCATCAATCCGAGATGCGCCAAAAAGCTATTGAGTGCGACAGTCGTAAAGACGGCAAACTGAATCATCCAGTTATTCCAATACACCCCAAACACTAACTGTCGAGTCAGCAGGAAGTTTACAACTAAGCCGATCGAATAGCTGATACAGATCGACGGAAGATACCACAAGCCCGATGCAATCAAGAATGAGAACACCAGCAGATCCACAACCGTCGCTGAGCCTCCTGTAAATAAGTAGCCAGCAAACTGTTGAAAGACTTGAGCGACCCGTCTACGACTTGAAGAGCGTCGTCTTGTCCGAACTGGAGTTGTCACAGTATTGTCGCTTGCTTCTTCTTGATACTCGCTGTCTGCGTTGACCGCCCATAGGTCGTGCTTCCCAGGCAACAGCACGTTTTCTGCTGCCATAATTCCCATCAACAAACTGTGGTCTTGGTTATTGTATTTGAAGGCACCATAGCGACCGATCAACTGCAAATTCTCGAATCGGCTTAAGTACGATTGGATCTCTGCTAAAGCCTCCTTATACTGTCCGGCATAGATTGGATAGGTTTGGGGCAGCCGTACGACAAATCCATCAGATACCTTTTCACGTCGTAACAATCCAATTTTGCGTAATTCCTGTTCAGCCTGTAATACAAGCTGCTCTTCATCCTCAGTCCACATCGGTTCATCGGTGTTGCACCAGTATTCACAACACAATGGTGTTTGGTGGGAATTCGGCAACATTTTACTCGACCAATTGGCAAAGTTAGTGACCCGTCCAACCTGCACACTGGGTTCGTTGATATACAACCAGTTGTCAGGAAAAAGATTTTCTCCTTCAACGAGCAAATAAACTAGGACTGTGTTGCGGAACTTGAGCGATTTGGTGGCGGCAATGACCTGCTCAGGCGGAGGTGAATCCATCTGCTGCACCAATCTTGTGAGTGGGATCGAGGAGATCACACCTCCACAGGGGATGGTTTGCTCGACCTTAGTTTTACGGTCTCTCAGCGTAACATGCGTGATATCGGTTCCATCATGATGAACCTGAACGACCTCGGTGTTGAGTAGAACGGTCTGGTTGTGCTGTTCAAGATAATCCTGGATTTTGTCGTAAAGCTGTCCCGATCCCAAGCGAGGAAATTGAAACTGATCAATTAAGCTTTTGACTTTGCCATTGTTGCCCAATAGAGCATTTCGCGCTGCTTTTGAGAGCGATAAACCTTTGATTCGCTGTGCTGCCCAATCTGCACTAATTGCAGTACAGGGAATCCCCCAAAGCTTTTCTGTATAGGCTTCAAAAAATATCTCGAATAGTCGCCGACCAAAATTATTCGTCACCCATTCGGCGAAGTTTTTGGGCTTGTGATTGGGAAATGCTCGGACGGTCAGGTATGACATGATAATCCGAGCACTTTCAACAATTCCCAAAGTCAACAGTGCTTCAAATGCTTTTAAGGGGTAGCTGAAATATTTACCACCATAGTAGATTCGAGTTAAGCGATTCACTGTAACCTGATCATTGCCTAACACCTCATTCCAAAGTTTGAGCACCGGTGGAATCTTGGTGAAAAAGCGATGAGGACCGTAGTCAAGAATAAATCCTTTGTATTCAAAGCTTTTGGCTAAACCACCGACTCTAGCATCGAGTTCTACTACGACGATCGGCTGACCTTGTTTTGTCAGATGATAAGCCGCAGCTAGCCCGGCGGGACCTGCTCCAAGAATATAGATGGGCGCGGGAGTTTGAGAAGAGTTCATCGGAGATTCCTGAGAAGATGGCAATCACGTTTACACGGTCTTAAGCCGATTTTGACTGCTGTACGATAACGTCATCTTCTCCGTACAGATCTCGTATAAATACTGAATTCCTACATCTTCTTTCCCAGAGTTTTCGCTGACATATCGCTGATTTTTCGGTAGCAGCTACACAACCCTCAGGGAAAGTGCAGATTTAGCTGGATGATTAATTTATGTGATAATAACTACTTTCGGCAAGCAAAATTATCGGCTGAATCAAAAGGTTCTCGACATGGCGGACAATTCGCTCTACCGTCGTCTTATCTATATCCCAGCTTTGTTCGATGTGAAACTGGGTGCGATATTTCTGCTAGTATTTCATCGCCCTAGCTTCGATAAGACGTAGCCACCAGCCGGGGAAGATTGGCTCTTCGTACTAGAAAATTAACAATAGGCAACTTGTCGATAGATTCTTCTAAGCTAGGATCTAGCGATCGGAGAGAGCCAGGATGTCTAATTACGATGTGATCATCATTGGTGCAGGTCATAATGGTTTGGTCTGTGCTGCTTATTTGCTCAAAGCGGGCTACACAGTTCTGTTATTGGAAAAGCGTCCGGTTCCGGGAGGAGCGGCAACGACTGAAGCACTCATTCCAGAGTTGCCAGAGTTTAGGTTTAATCGATGCGCGATCGATCATGAGTTCATTCATTTAGGCCCGGTGGTTGAGGAACTAGAACTCACGAAGTATGGATTAGAGTATCTTTACTGCGATCCAGTTGTCTTTTGTCCGCATCCTGATGGAACTTATTTTCTGGCGCATCAATCCGTTGAGAAAACTTGTGCAGGAATTGCTCAATATAGTGAGCGAGACGCTAGGAAGTACGCCGAGTTTGTGGATCTATGGCAGCGCACGATCAATGCCATGATTCCGATTTTTAATGCGCCGCCAAAGTCAATTATTGATATTGCCCGGAACTATGACGTTAAGAAGGTCAAAGATTTTCTATCCGTTGTGGGTTCGACAAACAAAGCTTTAGATTTTGTCAGAACGATGCTGTCGAGTGCAGAAGATATTCTGCATGAATATTTTGATACCGAGACTGTAAAAGCTCCTCTGGCTCGGCTTGCCGCAGAAATGGGGGTTCCACCCTCGCAGAAGAATCTAGCGATCGGAGCGATGATGATGGCAATGCGACATCATCCCGGAATGGCACGTCCGAAAGGCGGAACAGGCGCACTTACCGCAGCATTGGTGCGATTGGTAAAAAGCTTGGGTGGAGAGATCTTGACGGAACAAATGGTCAAGCAGATTTTGATTGATGACGGTCGCGCAGTTGGAGTCCGAGTGGCGACAGGTCAGGAATATCGCGCAAAACATGGTGTGATCTCTAACATTGATGCCAGAAGAGTGTTCTTACAGTTGATTGATCCAAGCGAGGTCGATGCTGCTGATGAACATTTGCGAGAACGGCTTGATCGTAGAATTGTGAACAACAATGAAACGATATTGAAAATTGATTTAGCAATGACAGAACCGTTAAAGTTTATTCATCACGATCACAAAGATGAATACCTGATCGGATCAGTGCTGATTGCAGATTCAGTCAAGCACGTTGAGATTGCTCATACTGATCCGGCGATCGGTCGAATTCCCGATGCTGATCCATCGATGTACATTGTTCAACCAACAATGCTCGACCCCACAATGGCTCCCAAAGGACATCACACGGTTTGGATTGAGTTCTTTGCACCGTATCAAGTCGAAAATGCGGAAGGAACTGGATTGAATGGCACAGGTTGGACAGATGAACTCAAGAACAAAGTTGCCGATCGTGTGGTTGATAAACTAGCGGATTATGCGC
This sequence comes from Cyanobacteria bacterium FACHB-DQ100, assembly GCA_014695195.1. NCBI lineage: Bacteria > Bacillati > Cyanobacteriota > Cyanobacteria bacterium FACHB-DQ100. The sequence goes on from JACJNW010000032.1 coordinate 313,128, forward strand.
CGAATGTGAAAACGGCAACGATCGGACGCGCTGTTGAAAGTCCGGCTGAACTTGGTGAACGGCTCGGATCATATAAAGGCAACTACTATCATATTGATATGACGCTAGAACAAATGGTGTTCTTTCGACCGCTGCCGGAGATTGCTAACTATAAAACGCCGATCGAGAATCTTTATCTCACAGGTGCAGGAACACATCCAGGCGGCTCGATTTCGGGGATGCCCGGAAGAAATTGCGCTCGCGTGTTTCTTCAGTCTAAGCAGTCTTTCTTGCAACCGTTTCGTGATGCTGGAAGCTTTGTGAAATCTGCGTTCAATCGATAAGAAATAAAGGATTCCGAGTCAGATCGGAATCCTTTGCTATCAATTAAGCATTCTCTTTCTTGGTGTCAGAGAACAAGCATTTGTCCGAATCACAGCCTGCTGGGCCTGCCTCGATCAAATCTCCGCCATCATGCCGCACTAACGCTGCATAAAAGTCATCGATCGATCGACGCTCTACCACTTCCGCTTGTAAACGATCAAAGGTCGCCTTATCAATCTTCTCAAACGGCAGTCTGGGGAACGGTGCATCAAATCGCGCTAACAATGCCGCACTGATATAGCCTTCATTGTTCTCGATCGCTTGATGAATCCGAGTTGCAAGACCTTCAATCTCATCTTCACGAAGTTCGATCGTCGCACTGGTATTGTGAGCCGTGTAGTATTTCTGGACTTGGAGATAGAAATCCATCTGTGCCAAAGCCGAGAATTTCTCAATCTCAATCTGATCAGCTCCTGGAAGATTTGCCCAGGGCACTTCAACCGGAATCTCAACCAGCCATTCTGTACAGCGCGGATCAAACGGATCATTTAACAGATTGCCGTTTTCATCTTTATCCGACTGCGACGGAACAATGCTGTACCCATAGTCCAAACAAGCTAGAGCAACCGGGTCATTCTTGCGGAACGTAATCCGACGAATGAAGCGTTGAGCCTTCGGAGGATGCCAGCCAGAACTTGCACCCGTTAACAGAGACTTCGTTCCCGCAGGTTGAACAGTCGTACAGCGATTCGGACGACGGATACCGTGTCGATCGCAATATTCACCCACAACCCGATGAACGATTTCTTTCCAGCGCGATAGATACTCTTGCTCTCGCGCTTTGAACTGCAATCCGGTGACAGTATCGGGTCTACCTGCCTCCCACCAGCGCAACCATTCCACACCAAACGCATGAACAAAGAAATCAAACAGTCCGGTGAACGAGACACCGACGATCGGATCAAGCTCACGCGAATATTGATAGCGCGGTTCATTAAACCGATGATTCAACAATGCTGCAACCGAGAGCGCACCTGCCGTAAACGCCTGCTCTTGAGCTTCGTAATCCAACGGATCAATTTGATTTAAGTGGACTTCAGACAAATTGCAGTGAAAGTCTGCACCTAGAATTTCCAGTGTTGTTATCCCAAAGGCTTTTTATCCTCTGGTTCTACTGCTTCTTGATTCGCAGTAGCTCCGCGTACATTTTCTACAGAGGCTCTGAGAAAAAACAGCAACTCCTTTCTGCTACAAGGCTTTCCTGTGACAGCATGGCAGATCGTTCTAATGTCGATGATGCCATGCTTTTGTGCGATCGAGTCATACAGAGGTTGGAACAACGGTTTTAATCGATTCAACCGGACTGCAAATAGCTCATCTCGGTGCTGTAGAGCAAAATCAAGTGCTGCTTGTCGAATTTCTAGTTCAGTTGTTGCCGTTTTGCCGTGTTGAGCATTTACAGAGCAAGTGTAAGAACAATACTTCTTATCTTCTCGCTTCGCCATGAAAGGCATCGTCTTGAAACTTACACCGCAAAACTGGCAAATTAATGAAACCTTTTCGACCGTCGAACCGATTTTTACTCCTCGGCGCGACTCGTGGTAGCACCGCCTCTTTTCACTGTTGATGAACTTCTCTCTAAACACAGGATCTTGAAATCTAGCTTTCGCTTTCGCAGCAATTTTCGCTTTTGTACTTTCAGATTGAGTAACACCATACCTTGGGTTTCTCTCTCCAAAACTGTGCATTCCACGAACTTTTGCTTGAGATTTCCACTCCTGTTTCAGATGCTCGAACACAAAGGGGATTGGCTTAATTAACTGCCTGAGATCTCTCTCTTGAAGAATCAAAACTTTTACGTTGTAATCAGACTCAAATTGATGGATTTTCGGCAAGTCTTGATCAAAGTTGAATGTTCCTTTAATCTCAACAAATTCCCCAGATTCTAGAAAAAAGTCTGGTTTGTACCTGACTCCATTTGACAGAGTATAGGTTTTGCTTTCGTAAGTCCACGCAATTCCCTTGTAGTCTAAATACTTTGCGTAAATGTATTCAAGACTTGACCTTAAACAGTAGCCTTTATATAAGCTGGAGTAGCCGTAAAAGGTGCTTGCCATCTGTAGCCCCGCACTCTTGGGAGATTATAGTCTGGTGTTCTAAAATCTTACAACCAAAGAAAACCAGGTTCACATCCTACGCTGTACGGTGGTAAAGGGTCTTTAATTCCTTTACTTACCTCGGTGTTAGCGTCGCAGCTTCCACCGATTTTGCGGGGTTTTTTACGTGAGGCAAAATTACTTACCACACGGGTTTAAGCCATAGCGTGAGAGCCGATGCTCTAACTCTTGTTCGATCGCATCCATATCCAGTACAGTCATGAGTTTCCTCCGGTGGTTAGGTTCAAAGTTGTGATTGCTTTTGCTGAATTAACAGCGATCGCAAGTAGTCTTTTGCTTGTTCTCTCGATTCCAAGTAGAGCGAAACAAATTTCTCTTTTTTTTCTGGAGTGTCGAGCAAGTCTGCATTCGATCGAGCAATTGCCTCCGGTGCATATTGAATTGCGCCTTCACCCGAATAGAACTGTTTACGAACCGCATCGATCGATTCTTGCAGCGTCGGTTTGTGGTGATAAACGCGAGTATGATTCGCCATCCGCAACACATCACGATCGGGATCAATCCGCCAGTTGCCTTGATCGTCTTGTTGCCACAAGTTATCTTTTGCAACCGCAAACTCAGCATCGTCACTGCTGCCCTGACGCATCCCCGCACTGCGACGAATGTTACCTGCCACCACGCAAGCCGCAGCTTCATCAATCAACAAGCAGCACTCAATCGGAGAGAGTTTACGCCCGATCGCGCGATTCAACACTTTGGCGCAGCGCTCATACAAAGCAGGCAATCGAATCGGATTCGCCACTCCGCCAAAGCCCTTCAACCGCTCACCCGCAGGACGGACGGAACCCAAGTCGATCGAAACTTCCACATCCGCGGTAAAACGATCGTCGCTCGATAGTTCCAATAAAGTCTGATACGACTTCACCCAACCTTGACGACTATCTCCAACCGCGATCGTCACCGAATTACCCTCGATTTCAACCCCGGTCTGATCGGCTCTAAGGAAATCCGGCACTTCGCCAATTTCTCGCGTGATCGTCACATGCAACCGATTGCGAATTTCGGGTAAGCGATCGGTATATTTGTGCTCCAGCACCGCACCCGTACCGCTTCCCATCATGGCGAGATCCATCATCAGACCAAACGCTCGCCAGTCGGTTAAATTCGTGCTGGTGCAGTTATAAGAGCCAGAAAAATTCTCTGAACGATTAATCCAAGCCGTGCCACCGACCCAGAGCCAACGACCCGACGGCAAACAGCGCATCGATCGCTGCATTAATTCAATCAATGCCTGCTCTTTTTCTGTAAACCGTCCAAGGTCAGCGAGTCCTTGCATGGTACGCTGGCTCACTTGCGCCCACGACTCGCGCCGAGTTTCGCTCAGCTTGCGGCTGTAGGTTCTGTAAAACACCGGATTCGCAGCAGGAGCCGAAGCCGGAAATTGACTGCTATTGTCGTCATCTGGCACACTAGAGCCAGAGAACTCTTTTGGACGGGTGATATCCTGAACCATGTGGGACTCCTTTCGTGGACTTGGCGCTAAATGAAATTTGATTTAAGAGCGCTACGAGTAGTGTTTACATAATAGCCACTACTCTACATCTGGTACGAAAAATGATCAAGTGATTTCCAGTTAGCCCGAACGTACTAAATCGTTGCTAAAGTATAGCGGTAAATTTGCACTACTCGTTTCACAATGGCAGGGAATTTACAATTCTCACTCCCCCAAAAGTTTGTTTATACGAGCAGCAGATCGCGTTTCTATTTCCAGAACCAACCCCCAATTCCGCTCACCCTGTCCTAAAATGCTGAATAACTTCGAGCGACGCACGCCTTCAGCGCAGCGAAGCTGACCGCCCAACCTCAGCTTTAACTATGTCTTCTTTTGCAAGCTTCTTTCGCACCCTGCCGGACACCCTTCAGCAACCTACTGCACTCGCAATGTTGGGATCAGTCGGGGCGCATCTTCTGATATTTGCCACCTTACCTGCCTTTACGTCCTCAAGCGAACCGCGCCCAGAAGCAGAAGTTCGACGAGTCCGCCTACTCGAACCGTCTCAAGGAAGCAACCCTCAAGCCTCGTCGCAGCTTGCCCTGCCGCCTGTGCCGAACCCGCCGAACAGCAAAACACAGCTTCCTATCACGGCACAAGGCAGATCCGCCATCCCGAATCCGCTCTACACGATTCCCGACTTAAACTCCCCGGTGACCCTGAATCCGCCGCCGCCGATTCCGACTCCCACGCAACCGCAGATCTCACAAGCCGATCGCTTTAATGAACTGCTGCGCCGACTTGCCGCCCAACAGCCGCGAATTGTACCGCCGCCTAAGCCTCCTGCACCCACACCTACGACCCAACCGTCACCGCAACCCAATATCTCGATTAGTCCTAATTCATCGATCGCGGGCTTAACTCCAGCCAATCCGAATGATGTTGCCAAAGTCACACCACCATCGACTGAAGCACCGTCCCCCGCACCCACCACAACTCAATCTCCCGCACCTGCGATAACTCAATCCCCCGCACCTGCGACAACTCAATCCCCCGCACCTACAACCTCAAACGATCAGCTTCTTGCTGCAACTCGCTACAATCCTGAAGGTACATCCCAGCAGGACAGCGTTCAAGCGGCTCAAAAGCTCACCGAAGAGTTGACGGCAAAAGATACGCCTTGGGAGTATGTTCGCCTGCGTCAGCCTCAAGAACCGCTCAAAGAGGTTGACTATCCGTTAGCATTTCCACTGAGCAACTACAAACAGCATCCCATCGCGATCGCGATCTTCATCGGCAAAGATGGCAAGCCTCTCGCTGATCGCAAACCGCAAATTCTCAACAGCACAGGCTACCCGATTCTCAACGACAAAGCGATCGAGTACGTGCAGAAAGACGCGAACCAACCAGATCGATTTCCGGCGATCGCTGAAGATAAGATTCGAGTGTTTGTTTACGAATTTCAGTTCAAAGCACCGAATACGGGAACGGCTTCGGCCCCGCAACCACGGGGTTAAGGGTTACGATCGACGCACATTCAAGCAGCACCAATCTCCCCGTTTCCAGAGTGCGGCGACGATCCAACCATTTGCTTCTAAGGTGTCCGCAACAGGCTTTGCTTGATCGAGTAAAATTCCGCTTAAGATTCCCCAACTGCTTGGTTTAACAAGCGGTTCCCATTGTGGAATTAAATCGATGATTACTTCTGCCAAAATATTGCACACTAAACCATCGACGGGCTGATCAATCATTTTCACCAATTCTTCAATGCTGCCTTGAGCCGTGATTAATCGGCTCGAATCGATGTGATTGAGTTCGATATTCTCTAGGGTTGCTTTTACTGCCAGTGGGTCAGTATCAACCGCATAGGCTTTCTTTGCTCCAAGCAACAATGCGCCGACCGAGAGAATACCCGATCCACAGCCAATGTCCACGATCGTCACATTCTCCGAATCAGCACCCACCCGCATCTCCAACGCTTCTAAGCAGAGTTGCGTGGTGGCATGATCGCCAGTTCCGAAGGCGACTCCGGGTTCGAGCTGCATTATAATTCGATCGCTCTTTTCGGGCAGGGGCAACCAAGCCGGATTAATCAAGAATCGATCGCCGACTTCCTGCGGTTTCCAGTAGGTTTTCCAGCTACTTGCCCAATCTTCTTCGTCGATGATGCGCCACTGCACGATCGGCGCTGACAACTTCATACAAAGCGCATCCTGTTTTAGCAACAATGCCAGCGCCGATAGATCTAATAGCTGTACCTGTTGCTGTGGTACATAGGCGGACACCAAGGACGATGATCCTTTGCTTTGGCTCGAAGCACCCCGACAACCAAAGTTATCAAAGCGCCAGATCACGGTTTCTTCTAATGCTGTATCACAGAGAACTTGAATTTCCCACCAACTGTTTGACATAGAGTGCGCGATTAGATGAAGGATAGGGAGGTGGGGAGTAGGGAGTAGGAGAATCAAGCCAACGATCGATTGGATGATTCCGGGCAACCGACTCCCTCTCACAATGACGATCGCTTACAGCGTGACCGTGTAAGCATCGCGAATTCCAGATACTTCCTTGATTTGATTCAGAATGTTCTCTGGTAGCGGATCATCAATGCTCAGAACCATCACGGCATCACCCCGCACAATCTTGCGTCCCACCTGCATACTGGCAATGTTGACGTTAGATTCACCCAGCAATGAGCCAATCCGCCCAATGATGCCCGGTGTATCGCGGTGTAAGGTGAACAACATATAGCGATTTGGCGGAACGTTGATCGGAAAATCATTGATACTGGTAATCCGAATCTCATCGTCACCCAGCAACGCACCCGTCACTGAATGTTCTCCGAGTGTTCCTTTGGCAGATAGATGCAGCGAACCCGCATAATCTTTGACCGAAGCATCACGAGTTTCAATCACGCGAATTCCCCGCTCTTTTGCTTCGATGCTGGCGTTCACGTAGTTGACGCGCTCTTGCAGAGCAGGCGATAACAATCCTTTCAGCGCTGCAATGACGATCGGCTGACTTTGATTGGTTGCTAGATCTCCACGCAGTCCGATGTTCAGCGATTCAATCCGACCTCCTGCCAACTGTCCAACCATCTTGCCGAGCGTTTCCGCAAGCTGCAAGTATGGCTTCAACTGCTCCATAATTTCAGGACGCAAGCCCGGAATATTCACCGCCGATCGCGCAGGCTCACCCAGCAAGACATCCCGAATTTGCTCTGCCACATCGATCGCCACGTTCACCTGAGCTTCCTCGGTTGATGCACCTAAGTGCGGTGTTAACACGGCTTCTTTACCCAACGCTTTGAGCGGCGATTCTCCGAGCGGTTCCGCTGCAAACACATCGAGCGCGGCTCCGGCAATCTTTCCAGCTTTCAGGGCTTCAGCGATCGCGGCTTCATCGATAATGCCGCCCCGCGCACAGTTAATGATCCGAACATTCGGCTTCATTTTGGCGATCGAATCTGCGTTAATCAGATTCGTCGTTTCTGGAGTTTTGGGGATGTGCAGCGTAATGTAGTCCGCCGATTGAAACAAGACATCAAGTTCCACCAAGCTACAACCTAATTGTTCTGCACGTTCGGTCGAGATAAACGGATCATACGCAAGTAGCTTCATCCCCATTGCGCGTGCCACAGTTGCCACGTGAGCACCGATTTTACCTAGACCAACGACACCCAAAGTTTTGTTGTAAACTTCGTTCCCGGTGTAGCTTTTACGATCCCATTTGCCTTGTTTGAGTTTTTCATTCGCTTCGGGAATGTAGCGAGACAGGGACAGCATCATTGCAAGCGTGTGTTCTGCCGCCGCGATCGTATTCCCTTCGGGCGAGTTCACAACGATTACGCCTTTTCGGGTTGCTGCCGGCACATCGACGTTATCGACCCCGACTCCCGCGCGTCCGATAATTTTGAGCTTCCGTCCGGCTTCGATTACTTCAGCAGTCACGCGAGTCCCAGAACGAATCATCAGCGCATCATATTCTGGAATCATCTCAACAAGCTGCTCTTTAGTCAGATCAGTTTTGATATCAACTTGAGCAACTTGCGACAGAATATCGATTCCAACTTGGTCGATCGGATCAGAAACAAGAACCTTGGGCATAACAACGGCGAAAGGCAGAGTGAGTAGGTGTGGAGATTTGCACAATGATTATTTTGAGCCGTTTTCCACAGATAGTCATTCTAGTAGATCCCGGTATCGCCCCTCGTGCATTCTTGGAAAAGTTTTCGATTTGCGCTGCGATCGCCACCCGTTAAACTAAAAACAGCGTTACTGGAGCCTGCCGATATGGTTCAACTCGATGCGACTCCTGCCCAATCTCGTCAAGAGACTCCCCCGCTTGTGGACGAAACTCAAGCACCAGATTTACCGGAGGATATTACTTTTCCTCCGACTAACCTCTACAGTGATGAGCCGCCCTTGGAAACTGATTTTCACCGCCGTCAAATTGATCTGCTGATTCGGTTACTCGAATTCTGGTGGCGCGATCGCTCAGATTTTTACATTTCAGGCAATCTGACCGTTTACTACAACGAACAGCAATTAAAGAAGCGAGACTTTCGCGGCCCTGATGTGTTTGTTGTGTTAGGAGCCGAAAAGCGCGATCGTCGCAGTTGGGCGATTTGGGAGGAAGGCGGCAAATATCCAAACGTGGTAATCGAGTTACTGTCGAGCGCGACTGCTACGGTCGATCGCGGCAAGAAAAAAGACCTTTATCAAGATGTTTGGCGCGTTCCAGAGTATTACTGGTTTCACCCAGAAACAATGGAGTTTGCCGGATTTCGCTTAATCGGCGGAACTTACGGCGCGATCGCACCCAACGAGAGCGGGAGATTACCGAGTGAGCAACTAGGGCTAGAACTGGGCATTCACGATCACCAATTGCGCTGGTTCACTGCAGAAGGCGAGTTGATTCCCTTACCCGAAGAAGCCGAGCGCCAACGAGCAGAACAAGAACGCCAAGCACGGGAGCGATTGGAAAACTATTTGCGAACCCAAGGCATCGATCCGAATCAGCTACCAGAGTAGAAATCGCATCACCGCCTGATAAGATGCCTAATACCGAATCAATTTGTTGATGCGACAGATCCTTCGCCCCCTAAATCCCCCATACTGAGGGACTTTGAGAATCCGAAACAGATTTGGCGTGAAGTCCCCCACTCGTGGGGGATTTAGGGGGCTTCCAAGATCTGTCGCACTCAAAAATCGATTTGGTATAAAACGGGTTATGGGAACGTGACAAGCATGAGTACCGAAAATCAAAGTACAAAAGATCAAAATACAACAGGTGCAGACGCGATCGATGTTGCGATCGCCAAAGGAATTGATTTTGATGGCTCTCCGATTCCGTCTGAGAAGTTGGACTTATACAACAAAGTCATGGCGCTAGAAGCGGGACGGCAACGCAGTGGAGTGTCAAACACGATGCGATCGCGGATTGTTCGCATCGGAGCAAAGCACATTCCTCAAGCTGAACTGAATCAAATGCTGGAAGCCGCAGGATTCGCACCGCTGAAAGAGAAAGAAATCGCCTTTTTCTACAACAAGTAATGTCTGTCACTTACTCGGATATCTTAGCGGCTACCGATCGTCTCGCAGGTGTTGCCCACCGAACACCCGTGATCACTTCAAACACAGTGAATCAGCGCACTCGCGCTCAGGTGTTTTTCAAGTGCGAGAACTTTCAGCGATCGGGGTCGTTTAAGTTCCGAGGTGCTTACAATGCAATCGCTCAACTGAGCGATGAACAACGCAGGCGCGGCGTGATTGCGTTTTCATCGGGCAATCATGGGCAAGCGTTAGCCTTGGCAGGTCAAATTCTGAATGTTCCTGTGACGATCGTCATGCCAAACGACGCGCCAGAGGTAAAGAAAGCCGCAACTCAAAGCTATGACGCTGAGACAATCTTCTACAATCGCACTCTACAAAAGCGAGAAGAAGTCGCACAATCGATCGCAGACGATCGTGGCTTAACCTTAATTCCACCCTTTGATTTTGCGCCAGTGATCGCAGGGCAGGGAACCACTGCAAAAGAATTGATCGAAGAAGTCGGCAACTTAGATGTCATGCTAGTCTGCTGTGGCGGAGGTGGATTGATTTCAGGCTGTGCGATCGCTGCCGATACTCTTTCTCCGAACTGTCAGACCATTGGAGTTGAACCCAAACGTGCAGATGATGCCACGCGATCGTTCTACAGCCGCACCCTGCAAACCGTTGAGCATCCGAATACGATCGCAGATGGTGCCAGAACAGCTTCGCTCGGAGAACTCACCTTTCCGTTAATTCTGGAGTACGTTGATGAGATGGTTACAGTGTCCGAAGCCGCAATCTTACGCACGATGCTTTTCGTTTGGGAGCGGCTCAAGATTGTGGTTGAACCCACAGGCGTTCTAGCAGCAGCAGCATTGCTCGAAGGAATTGTTTCTTTTCCAGATGCCAAAATTGGTGTGATTATTAGCGGCGGTAATGTCGATCTGAAAGAAGCTGGAAAGCTCTTTACTAAAGCAACCGCAAAAGAGAAATCCTCACAGCGTCGTCCGCTCGCACCAGAAATGAGCTAGGGCTTTCGGAGTAAAGACGATCGTGCTTGTAGAGGCTTCATAGAAAGCATCTGATCGCTTTTGGGCAAGCTAACTCTATCCAACTCATAAAAGACAATTGATATGCAAGCATTTGCGCTGAATCGCAAAACAATGATTCCGATGCTAGTTGTGTCTGGTTTGCTTGGATTTGGTGGACTGGTTGCCCTTCTACGCTGTGTGACGGTGATTAAAACTGGAGAAATTGGCATTGTTGATCTTTACGGTCAAGTGTCAGCTCAACCCCTCACTCCAGGCATTCACCTCAAAAATCCACTGGCTCGGTTAACCAAGTTTTCAACACGAATTCGCGAAGTCAAAGAAACCCTGGAAACTCCAACCAAAGAAGGCTTGATGGTGAATGTCGATGTCAGCGTGCTTTATCGTATTGACTCTGAAAAGGCAAAACAGCTTTATCAAACCGTGGGCACGAATTACGAAGAGGTCATTCTTACCCCTCAGATCCGATCGCTGATTCGAGGTGCAACTGCAACTTATGAACTGAAAACCCTTTACACCAGCGATCGAGAAAAACTTGCACAGCAGCTTCGCGACAATCTGAACAAGAGCTTGCGCGATCGCGGCATCATTATCGAAGAAGCGCCCCTCCGGAATGTCAAGCTTCCTGAAGCGCTAGAACGATCGGTACAGGAAAAACTCAAAGCTGAGCAAGAAAGCCAGCGCATGAAGTTTGTTCTCGACAGAGAGCGGCAAGAAGCCGATCGCAAACGCATCGAAGCTCAAGGAAACGCAGATGCACAGAGAATTCTGTCGCAAGGATTGAGCGATCAAGCCCTGCGATTTAAGCAAATTGAAGCTATGCAGCAACTGGCGACATCTCAGAATTCAAAAGTGATTGTGTTGAGTGGGGATCAGAAAGCGCCTGTAATGTTGCAGCCTTGAGAATTGGCTAGGCTTTGAACTGCAATCGATCACCGCTCGTGTTAAAGCAAATCTTCGAGGACTCTCTCAAGAGAGGCTTCTTCACAGAAACTTGGCAATACGATCGACCGCTTCGACTAATCGCTCCGGCTCATGCACCAGCGCAAATCTTACATATCCTTCGCCGGATTTACCAAACCCTGCACCCGGAGAGACTGCAACGCCTGTAGCTTCTACAAGTTTGACCGCAAAGTTGATCGAATCCTTCACCCAAGGTTCCGGCAGCCTTGCCCAAACATACATTGCCGCTTCAGGCATCGGCACCTTCCAACCGATCTGATGCAAGCGATCGACAAACACATCCCGCCGCTGCCGATAAATTTCAACCGCTTTTTGCACTCCGGATTGATCTCCGGTTAGGGCTGTGATCGCCCCATTCAAAATGCCTCGATATTGATTAAAGTCGATCGCTGCTTTAACTTGTCTCAATGCTCGAATTAAGTCTGCGTTCCCGATCGCATAACCCACGCGAAAACCGCCCATCTTATAGGACTTTGAGAAAGTGAAAAACTCGATTGACACTGATTTTTCTGGATCAGCTTGCAGCACTGAGGGCATCGGATCAGAGCCGAGATAAAAATCGGCGTAAGGAAAATCGTGAACTAGCACTAAATCGTGAGTTTGGCAGAATTGCACTGCTTCTTGGAAAAAAGACAGAGGCGCGATCGCAGTCGTCGGATTGTGCGGATAGCTCAAAACCATCATCCGAGACTGAGCCAACACAGCAGACGGAATCTCTTCAAAGACTGGAAGGAACCCCTTCTCAGCCCGAAGCGGCATCGGGTAGATTTGCCCACTCGCTAAATAAACTCCGCCCGCATGAGACGGATATCCGGGATCAAGCAACAGGGCAAAATCACCCGGATTTAACACAGCTAAGGGTAAATGAGCTGTTCCTTCCTGCGATCCAACCAGAGCTAACACTTCAGTCTCTGGATCAACCGCAATCCCAAACTTATCGATATACCAACGCGCTGCAGCTTGTCGAAACGCTCGTGTGCCGTGAAACAACAAATAACCATGCGTCGAAGGATCATGCAAGGACTGTTCGATCGCCTGAATGACGTGCGGTTCGGTTGGCAAATCAGACGATCCCAGCGATAGATCAATAATGTCCTGTCCTGCAGATAACGCCTTCGACTTAGCACGATCCATATCTGCGAAAACATTAGCTTGAAGCGGCTCTAAGCGTTTGGCAAACTGCATTTTTCCCTCTTACGCGGTAATCAAACTTTGATTTAAAAGGTCTTTGATTTTCTCCTTGTTCATCGCACCTTCTGCCGATTGTGTAATCTCACCTTTTTGCACAACCCGAAACGCCGGAACGCCTTCAATCTTGCATTTCGCCACGCTTTCAGGATTGGGATCAACCTCCATCTTGATCACTTTTAAACGATCGCCATACTCCGCCGCGATCGCATTCATCACCGGAGCCATCAATCGACAGGGGCCGCACCACTCTGCCCAAAAATACACCAGCACAGGCTGAGCGGCGTTCATTACTTCAGTTTCAAACTCTGCGTCACTAATCACAAGAACGCTACTCATCTCGACAGTCACAAATAACGACTTATCAATTTTAAAGCCCTGCGCTCCCTTCTGCCGATCTGCCATACTGAAACAGTACGGTACGGGTCGATTTGACTATGTTTGGCACATTTCAGCAAAGCAGCCTCCGCATTGAACTCGAAGCCTCGGAAGAAGCGCTGACGAAAAGTTTGACTCAAGTGAAAGAATTACAGAACTGGCTGTGGTTTGAGCGGTTCTCGATCGGTATCTCAGATACGCTCACTCCCGGCACAAAGTTAACTGGACGAATTGGGCTTGTTACCATTCAGCACGAAGTCGAACTTGCAGAACCAAACCGGATTCGATTTCTTCTGAGTCAAGGAATTGATGGCTTTCATGAATGGGCATGGGGCAACGGTTGGGTACAATCCCGCCTCGAAGGAATTTCGCTTTTGCCGATCAGCCTTGGACAAACGGCAACGTTATTGAGCTTGAAGCAGTACCTAAAATCCCAATAATTTCTAGAGCATACGGTTTTCCGATCTTCCGAGTCTTTAGCACTCTGTCCCAGTGAGTGCTAAATTTCTAGGTGGAGAACTGGCTAAAATTTATGGCAAAGATTGTTGTCTTTGATGAAGAGTCCCGGCAGGCGCTAGAGCGCGGCGTAAACGCGCTCGCGGATGCAGTGCGCGTCACGCTAGGGCCACGGGGTCGGAACGTCTTATTGGAAAAGAAATTCGGCGCACCTCAGATTGTGAATGACGGGGTGACGATCGCAAAAGAAATCGAACTCGAAGACCCACTCGAAAACACGGGAGCCTCTTTGATCCGCGAAGTTGCTTCTAAAACCAAAGATTTAGCCGGAGATGGAACCACAACCGCAACGGTTCTCGCTCAAGCCATGATTCGCGAAGGCTTAAAGAACGTTGCCGCAGGCACAAACCCGATTAGCTTACGGCGCGGCATGGACAAAGCGATCGCTAAAATGGTCACTGAGATTCAAGCAGCAGCGAAACCCGTTGAAGGCACCGAAATTGCTCAAGTGGCAACCGTTTCGGCTGGAAACGACGAAGAAGTCGGACAGATGATTCAGTTTGCAATGGATCAAGTCGGTCGCGATGGTGTGATTACGGTTGAAGAATCGAAATCCTTGGCAACTGAACTCGAAGTGGTTGAGGGGATGGAAATCGATCGCGGTTATCTTTCGCCCTACTTTGTCACCGATACCGAACGCTTGATTGTCGAATACGAAAACGTGGCAATCTTGCTGTGCGACAAGAAAATCAATTCGATTCAAGAATTGGTTCCGGTATTAGAGCGAGTCGCAAGAGCGGGTCAACCCCTATTGATCATTGCGGAAGATGTGGAAGGAGAAGCACTGGCAACGCTGGTGGTGAACCGTCTGCGCGGTGTGTTAAATGTGGTGGCGATCAAAGCACCGGGCTTTGGCGATCGCCGCAAACAAATGCTGCAAGATATTGCGGTTCTCACCGATGGACAAGTGATTTCAGAAGAGATTGGTCTCAGCTTAGATGCAGTTTCAGCAGAAATGCTAGGAACAGCCAGAAGAATCATCGTGACCAAGGATGCGACCACGATCGTTTCTGATAATTCCAGTGGTGAGAATGTGCAGAAGCGTGTCGCTCAGTTGCGTCAAGAAGTTGAGCGCAGTGATTCTGAGTACGACAAGGAAAAGATCGCAGAACGGATTGCTAAGTTATCAGGTGGGATTGCTGTCATTAAAGTTGGAGCCGCAACCGAAACCGAACTAAAAAATCGCAAACTCCGGATCGAAGATGCGCTGAACGCAACTAAAGCGGCGGTCGCTGAAGGGGTTGTTCCGGGGGGTGGCGTGTCGCTGATCCACCTAGCGAGCAAGCTGCAAGAGTTGAAAGCGAGTCTTAATCCGGAAGAGCAAATTGGTGTTGATATCATTGTGCGATCGCTCGATGCTCCATTGCGCCAAATTGCCGATAACGCAGGAGTTGAAGGATCTGTCGTGGTTGAGAAAGTGCGAGAAATGAGCTTTAACCAGGGCTATAACGCGCTGACCAACCAGTACGAAGATCTTTTAGCTGCGGGGATTGTTGATCCGGCAAAAGTGGTGCGATCGGCACTTCAAGATGCAGGTTCGATCGCGGGAATGGTGCTGACAACTGAAGCACTTGTGGTTGAGAAGCCTGAACCGAAGTCTGCTGCTGCGCCTGATATGGGCGGTATGGGCGGCATGGGTGGCATGGGCGGTATGGGCGGTATGGGCGGCATGGGAATGATGTAGTCTGCCAACGCTTAGATTTTTGAGGCAGTTGATCAAAACGGTCAACTGCTTTTTTTTACGTGATACCGAATCAATTTGTTGATGCGACAGATCCTTCGCCCCCTAAATCCCCCATACTGGGGGACTTTGAGAATCCGAAACAGATTTGGCGTGAAGTCCCCCACGAGTGGGGGATGTAGGGGGCTTCCAAGATCTGTAGCACTCAAAAATCAATTTGGTATGAGTCTCCAAGGAAGGCGTACATTAATTGAACGTAAGTTCGACGAGTCTCCTCGCTGCGTTGCTGACTCACCCCAAATTCTATTCCAGGGCAAGTGAACAACGAAGCGCAAAAAATTATCGAATTCGCGTTAATTGAATGTTATTAGAGACGATCTAAAAAGCCCTTTCTGCATCTTGAAAGGGCTTCTTCTAATCTCAGCTTGTAATGCTTGCAGTCTGCGATAAGCTATCGCGGTATTCTTGAACAATCTTGCGGAATTGGTCGCCTTCGATCGTTTCCTGCTCCAGCAGCACATCAACTAAGCGATCGACTAGAGGGCGATTCTCCCGCATCAGTCGCCGCGCTTCTGCGTAGCAGAACTTCGCAATCTCGCGCACCTTCTGATCAATCTTGCTAGCAAGCTCTTCAGAATATTCGGATTGTGGCATCATGTTCCGCCCCAAAAATACTTCGCCGCCTGAACTTTCCAGGGCCACCGGACCTAAATCCGACATACCAAACATCGTCACCATTTGCCTAGCGATCTGAGTGACTTTGCCAATGTCGCTTGCCGCTCCAGCGTCGATCGCGTCTTCACCAAACACTTCCGCTTCGACTGCCCGACCCCCTAAAATCACTTTGATCCGATCAAGCATCCAAGCGCGAGTGTATAAGCCGCTATCGATCGTTTCTTCATTGGGAACCGTCTGAGAAAATCCTTCAATTCCACCCGCCCGCGGAATGATGGTCACTTTATTGAGCGGATCAGCATTATCTAAAATGGTCGTGAGTAAAGCGTGTCCGATTTCGTGATAGGCAGTCATTCGCTTCCGAGTCGAATCCAGCAGCGGATTTTTCGCAAGCCCGATCGACACGCGATCAATCGCATCATCCATCTCCAGCATCGTCACCGCATCTTTACGACGACGTGCAGTAAGAATCGCAGCTTCATTCAGCAAGTTAGCTAACTCAGCCCCCGAAAAGCCGGGAGTTTGACGTGCAATTTTTTCTAAATCCACTTCATCTGAAAGTTTCTTGTTGCGGGCGTGGACTTCGAGGATTTTTAGTCGTCCTTTGCGATCAGGTAAGTCAACCGTAATTTGGCGATCGAATCGTCCTGGACGCAGTAAAGCAGAGTCTAGAACATCTGGGCGGTTTGTCGCGGCGATGACGATAATTCCAGCGTTGCCTTCAAACCCGTCCATCTCGGTTAACAACTGGTTTAGGGTTTGTTCACGCTCATCGTTGCCGCCCCCAATTCCGGCACCCCGTTGTCGTCCTACTGCATCAATTTCATCAATGAACACGATACAAGGTGCGTTCTCTTTCGCTTTCTTAAACAGATCGCGGACGCGGGAGGCACCCACACCCACGAACATTTCGACGAACTCAGAACCAGAGATCGAGAAGAACGGAACACCTGCTTCACCTGCGATCGCTTTAGCCAGCAACGTCTTTCCGGTCCCGGGTGAGCCA